>NZ_AOHN01000020.1:0-359985 GCF_000510915.2 Pseudomonas sp. FH4
CGTGGATGAGCGAGATCATGGACTTGAAGAAAGAGAAGAACTTCTTCGAGACGCGAGTGATCGAGTATCAGACCGGTGGGGCGTTGAGCTGGGATTGATCGACCCACCTCCAGTAGGAGCGAGCTTGCTCGCGAAGATCGTCAACGATAACGCAGGCATCCTGGATAAACGCGGCGCCTAGGCGTTTTTCGCGAGCAAGCTCGCTCCTACAATCAGTTGCGGTGTACGGCCTCAGTTGGACACTTGCTCAAGAAAGATCAGTTTCAGTGGTTCGTTGAGCAAGTCATCCGCCGTGGCGGCAAAGCGCTGGAAGTACGGCATCGCAAAGTGCGCATCGAGGGCCGCCTGGTTCTTGAACGCTTCACGCATATAGAACGTGCCGGGATCATCACGCAGTTCGAACAACACGTAATCCAGGTTGCCTGGCTCGGTACGGGTCGGCTCGACCAGGGCCAGCAAACCGGCCTTGAGCGCTTGTTCCTGGCCTGGCTTGGCCTTGAGTACGGCGATGGATATCAAGGGTTTGGTCATGCTGGCGACTCCATTGGTAGATTGGCTGGCGCATCCGGCAAGCATTGCGCACAGCGATAAGCCCAAGGCTTTGATCAGGGTGTTCATTGAAAATTCTCCAGCACAATCTTGCCCCGCGCCTTGCCGCTTTCCACCAGGGCATGGGCGCTGCGCATGTTGGCCGCGTTGATCGACCCAAAATGCGCCCCCAGCGTGGTATGCAACACGCCTTGGTCGACCAGTTGCGCAACGCGGTTGAGCAGATGGTGTTGCTGGATCATGTCCGCTGTTTCAAACAGCGAGCGGGTGAACATCAGCTCCCAGTGCAAGGACAAGGACTTGAGCTTGAGCGGCATGACATCCAGGCTGGCGGGATCGTCGATCAAACCCAGTCGCCCTTGGGGGCGCAGCACTTCGACCAGTTGCGCAAGGTACTCCTGGGTATGGGTGAGGCTGGCAACATGACTGACCCCATCAACCCCCAGCGCTTGAAGCTGGGCCAGCATCGGCCGGTGATGGTCAATCACATGATGGGCGCCCATGCGCTGGACCCACTCGACAGTCTCCGGGCGCGAGGCGGTACCGATCACCGTCATTTTTGTCAGTTGACGGGCCAGTTGCACCAGGATCGAACCCACGCCGCCACCGGCACCGACCACCAACAGCACATCACCCTCGCTGCCGCCTTCGCTCACGCCAAGGCGATCGAACAGCAACTCCCAGGCGGTGATCGAGGTCAGTGGCAAGGCGGCGGCGTGGGCGGCATCCAGGGTACGTGGCCGGTGGCCGACGATGCGCTCATCAACCACCTGGAATTCGCTGTAGCTGCCGGAACGGATCAAGGAACCTGCGTAGTACACCGCGTCGCCCGGTTTGAACAGGGTGACGTCGGCGCCGACCTGGCGCACGATGCCCGCCGCATCCCAACCGAGGATTTTCGGCTCCTTGGCGAAGGTGCCGGAGCGCACCTTGGTATCGACCGGGTTGACCGCCACGGCCTGCACTTCTACCAGCAGGTCCCTGGGGCCTGGCTGGGGAGCATCGATGTTCACGTCGATCAGCGAGCGCGGGTCGTCAATGGGCAGGCCATGTTGGGTAAAGGAGATTGCTTTCATGGGGACTCACGGTTGATGAGGGGCGATGGCCCTCGATGGCTTATATCTTTACCGTTCCCAGAGCGAAGAAAAATCGACAAAATGCAGCAACACTTTCATTTTTGGAGTGAAAATGATCCGCATCGATGATCTCGGCCTGTTCCTGCGCAGTGCCGCTTTGGGCAGTTTCACTGCGGCTGCCGTGGAGGCGAATCTGTTGCCAGGCCAGGTGGCAGCGGCGATCAAGCGCCTGGAACGGGAGCTGGAGGTACGCCTGTTTACCCGCACCACCCGCAGCCTGCGCTTGAGTGCCGAGGGCGAACAGTACCTGCCCACCGCCCGTGGCGTGCTGGAACAACTGGAGCTGGGTCGCGAACGCTTGCGGGGCGATAACGCGCCGCTGCGGGGCACGCTGCAGATTGCTGCGCCTTCGGACCTGGGGCGCAATATCCTGCTGCCGATGCTCACCGAGTTCCGGCGCCTGCACCCTGAACTGGCCTTACGGTTCCTGGTGTCGGACCAGGTCACCAACCTGTTTCGTGACCCGGTGGACGTCGCCCTGCGTTACGGCTGGAACACAGACGCCAACTACATCGCCCTGCCCCTGGCCCCCTGGAACCGCCGGGTGCTGGTGGCGTCACCGGATTACGTGGCGCGCCACGGTGCGCCCACGTCGATCAACGAGCTAACCCGCCACCCGTGTCTGTTGTACCTGCAAAACGGTCGCCTTCACGACCGTTGGGAACTGGGCGAGCAGACCGTGCAGGTCGCCGGCCCCTTGTTCAGTGACGACGCCGATGTGGTGCGGCGCTGGGCGGTGGCAGGTGAAGGCATCGCCTACAAATGCTGGCTGGATGTATACGCCGATGTGCAGGCCCAGCGCCTGGTGGTGCTGTTGCCCGAGATTCCCGGTGATGTGTACCCCTTGAGTTTTGCCTGCCCCCATCGCGGGCAGATGTCACGGGCAGTCACCCAGTTGTATCAATGGTTGAACCAGCAGTTCAGCGCCCTGGAGCGCCTGTGAACCCTTTTGTCGTGGATTAGGAAAGACGCGGTTTTTATGCCAAATCAAACCATCAAGACGCCGTGCGTCGGCCTGTGTTCCACCGTTTATGGCGACCTGGTCTGCCGTGGCTGCAAGCGATATCACCATGAAGTCATTCAGTGGAACGGCTACAGCGCCGAGGAAAAACAAGCGGTCTGGCTGCGCCTTGAACAGTTACTGGTGCAAGTCATGGCCAGCAAGCTGCAAGTGCTGGATGCCCCACGCCTGCGCCAGCAGTTGGAGGAGCGCAAGATCCGTTTTATGCCGCACCAGTCACCTTACTGCTGGGCTTATCAGTTGATTGCCCGCGGTGCGCGGGTGATTTCCAGGCTCGATGCCTATGGCCTGGCGCTGCTGCCGGAGTTTCGCGAGCGGCACCTGGCGGATTTGCGCGATGCGATTGACCGGGAGTTTTTCCTGTTGTCAGAGGCGCATTACCAGCGCTACATCGCGCCGCAGTTTTTGCGTGAGGCGTTTGGGCCGGCGTTGATTGCCACTCTCTAAAACACACCGAAAAACCCTGTAGGAGCGGGCTTGTGTGGGAGCGGGCTTGCTCGCGAAAGCGGTGGGTCAGTTGGTGCATAGGTGACTGACCCACCGCTTTCGCGAGCAAGCCCGCTCCCACATTTGTTCCTCATTTACCTTGAGGGTCAGTGGGTCCAGGACGCCGCCCGCTCGGTGTGCAGGCCATAGCGCTCAATCGCCTGCTGGCACACCTGCGCCTCCAGGCTGCCCTTCTCCACCAAGGCCGCCAGCGCAGCGAGGACGATGTGGTGACGGTCCACCTCAAAAAAGTCGCGTAACGCCGCACGGGTGTCGCTGCGCCCGAAGCCATCGGTCCCCAGCACGGTGTAGCTCGACCCCAGGTATGAACCGATCATCTGTGGCACTGCGCGCACATAGTCCGACACCGCCACCACTGGCGCGCCTAGCGGCAGGCAGGTTGCCAGGTGGCTGCGCTGTGGGGCTTGCAGCGGATGCAGGCGATTGTAGCGCTCCACCTCACGCGCCTCGCGGGCCAGTTCACTGAAGCTGGTCACGCTGAACACCTCGCTGTCGACCTGCCAATCGTCGGCCAGCAACTGCGCGGCAGCCTGGGCCTCGCGCACCAGCGTGCCGGAGCCAAGCAGGCGCACCTTGGCGCCGGCACTGCCGTCGAGGCGATACATGCCCTTGATAATCGCTGCTTCGACGCCCGCCGGCAGGCTCGGCTGCGGGTAGTTTTCATTCATCAGGGTCACGTAGTAGAACTCGTCCACATCGTGCTCAAGCATCTGGCGCATGCCGTGGTCGAGAATCACCGCAAATTCGCCGGCGAACGCCGGGTCGTAGGCGCGGCAGTTGGGCACGGTCGCGGCCATCAGGTGGCTGCTGCCGTCTTGATGCTGTAACCCCTCACCGCCCAGGGTGGTACGGCCCGCCGTGGCTCCGAGCAAGAAGCCCCGGGCGCGCTGGTCGGCGGCGGCCCAGATCAGGTCGCCCACGCGCTGAAAGCCGAACATCGAGTAGTAGATGTAGAACGGCAGCATGCGCAAACCATGTACCGAGTAACTGGTGGCCGCCGCGACCCAGGAACTGATGGCGCTGGCTTCGCTGATACCTTCTTCAAGGATCTGCCCATCGGTTGCTTCGCGATAGCTGAGGATCGAGCCGATATCTTCCGGCTCGTAGCGCTGGCCGACGCTGGAGTAGATGCCGATCTGCTTGAACAGGTTGGCCATGCCAAAGGTGCGCGCTTCGTCGGCGACAATCGGCACGATCCGCGGGCCCAGGGCCTTGTCTTTGAGCAGGTTGCTGAGCATCCGCACAAAGGCCATGGTGGTGGACATTTCCTTGCCTTCAGCCTGGGTGGCAAAACCGGCGTAGCCACTCACGGGCGGAACGGGCACCGGCTCGGCGCCCTGGCTGCGGCTGGGCACATAGCCGCCGAGGGCGGCGCGACGCTGGTGCAGGTAGCGCATTTCCAAGCTGTCGGCGGCAGGTTTGTAGAAACTCAGGGATTCGGTCTGCTCGTCGGTCAAGGGCAACTGGAAGCGGTTACGAAAACCGATCAACGCCTCGCGGTCGAGTTTTTTCTGCTGGTGGGTGGTCATCTTGCCCTGCCCGGCCTCGCCCATGCCGAAGCCTTTCTTGGTCTGGGCCAGGATCACCGTAGGGCGCCCCTTGACCCGGCGCGCGGCGTGGTAGGCGGCATGGATTTTCAGCATGTCGTGGCCGCCGCGCTTGAGGCGGTCGATCTGCTCATCGCTCAAGCCCGCCGCCAGCTTGGCCAGGGATTCACTCTGGCCGAAGAAGTGCTCACGGTTATAGGCACCGTCCTTGGCAGCAAAGGTCTGGAACTGCCCGTCCACGGTCTGGGACAAGGTGCGCACCAACGCACCGTCTTCATCCTTGGCCAGCAAGGCGTCCCAGTCCGAACCCCAGACCAGCTTGATCACGTTCCAGCCGGCACCGGCAAACAGCGCCTCTAATTCATCGATAATCCGCCCATTGCCGCGCACCGGGCCATCGAGGCGTTGCAGGTTGCAGTTGACCACCCAGGTCAGGTTGTCCAGGCCTTCGCGGGCGGCCAGGGTCAGGGCCGACATGCTTTCCGGCTCGTCCATCTCGCCATCGCCGAACACGCCCCACACGTGGCGGTCGGTGGTGTCTTGCAAGCCACGATGGTGCAGGTAACGCATAAAGCGCGCCTGGAAAATCGAGCTGATCGGGCCGATGCCCATGGAGCCGGTGGGGAACTGCCAGAAGTCCGGCATCAACCACGGGTGCGGGTAGCTGGACAGGCCACGGGCACCCGCCTTGACGGCGCCCAGTTCCTGTCGGTAATGGGCCAGGTCCTGCTCGCTCAAGCGGCCTTCAAGAAACGCCCGCGCATAGATGCCGGGCGCGGAATGGGGCTGGTAGAACACCAGGTCGCCGCCCTCATTGTTGTGGCGCGCACGGAAGAAATGGTTGAAGCCCACTTCAAACAGGTCCGCCGCGCTGGCATAGCTGGCGATATGGCCACCCAGTTCGCCATAGGCCTGGTTGGCCCGCACCACCATGGCCAGGGCATTCCAGCGGACCAACGAGGCCAGACGCTCTTCAGTGGCCAGGTCGCCGGGGAAGTGTGGCTGCTGATCCACGTCGATACTGTTGATGTACGGCGTGCCATGGCGCGGCTTCCAGCCGATGGCCGGGGTGTTGCCGGCGTCGGCCAGCATATCGAGGATCTCCCGCGCGCGCTCAGGGCCCGCATGGCGCACCAAGGATTGCAGGGCGTCGCGCCACTCGGTGAGCTCCTGCTGGTCAATGGCTGAGTGATTGACTGTCTTTACGAAACCGTTCATGGGCACCTCCGAGCTGTTTTTTCCAGTTTATGTCTGCCCAAAAGGATTTTTTGACTGTTCTGGGTAGATTGCTGGGCGATTTGCAGCACGAAATGCTCAAATGCAGCTGATTAAAAGCACGTTGTGCTTCAGGCACCTGAAACACCGCAATTGTGTTTAAAATGCCGCCCGCTCAACGATCGACACTGCCCGATGACCCCAGACGCCCTCGCCCTGCTCCACACTCATCTGCTCGCCGCCCTGCGCGACGTACCCGCAGAAACCCGTCGCCTGTTCCACGGCCGGGGCCGCTGCTGGCCGGGTCTGGAACAACTGACCGTGGATTGGCTGCAAGGCGTGGTGCTGGTCTCGTTGTTCAAGGAACCCGAGGCGGTGCAACTGGATGCCTTGCAGCACTTGCTGCGCGACCTCTGCACCAGCAACGAATGGCAGCAGGCCGGCGCCCACACCCTGGCGTTGCAACATCGCTACCTGCCGCAAAGCACCACCGAATGGTTGTGGGGGCAGATGGTCGAGGAATTGACCATCACCGAAGGCGGCCTGCGCTATCGCATCGACCTGGGCAAAAAGCAGAACAGCGGGCTGTTCCTCGACATGCGCTACGGCCGCAACTGGGTGCGCGAACACGCACGCGACCTGCGGGTGCTGAACCTGTTTGCCTATACCTGCGGGTTTTCCGTGGCCGCCATCGAGGGCGGGGCCGAACATGTGGTCAACCTCGACATGGCCCGTGGCGCCCTGAGCCGGGGCCGCGACAATCATCGGCTCAATGGCCATGACCTGGGCAAGGTGAGCTTTTTGGGGCATGACTTGTTCAAGTCCTGGGCCAAGGTCACGGGCAGCGGGCCCTATGACCTGGTGATCATCGACCCGCCGTCGTTTCAAAAGGGCAGCTTTCTGCTGACCAAGGATTACCAGCGTGTGCTGCGGCGCCTGCCGGACCTGCTGACACCCCAGGGCACGGTATTGGCCTGCATGAACGACCCAGCGCTGGGCGAAGACTTCCTGATCGAGGGCGTCACCCGCGAAGCACCAGCGCTGCGCTTTGAGCAGCGCCTGGAAAACCCACCGGAGTTTCCCGATATCGACCCGCAAAGCGGCTTGAAGGCCCTGGTGTTCCGTCAGGGTTGATGCCGAATGTGTCAACGCTTGCTACGCTAAACCTAACGCCGTGGTGGTGAACCTTATCCCCACCTTTCCGGTCGATACCTGCATCCCTTGGCCAGATTCGACGCTCAATCGCCGTCGGCTGCCGTGTTTCACCTTTTGGAGAACGCCCCTGTGATATCGACCCTGCATGTAGCCAGACTCAAAGCCTGGGGCGCCCATGGTTTTACCGCCACCGGCGTGGTGCTGGCCTTCCTCGCGACGCTGGCGCTGCTGGAGAACCAACCCAAGGCCTGCCTGCTGTGGCTGGGCCTGGCGTTGATCGTGGACGGCGTGGATGGGTCGCTGGCGCGACGGGTCAATGTGCAGACCGTGCTGCCGAGCTTCGACGGCTCGGTGCTGGACCTGGTGATCGATTACCTGACGTATGTGTTTATCCCGGCGCTGTTTATCTACCGCTATATCGACCTGCCGGACTTCACCCACCTGTTCACCGTCTCGGTGATCCTGGTGTCATCGCTGTTCTGCTTCTGCAACGTCAACATGAAGAGCAAGGACAACTACTTCCAGGGCTTCCCCGCCGCCTGGAACGTGGTGGCGCTGTGTGTCTACATCATCGATCCACCCGCCTGGATCACCCTGGCCACGGTGATCGGCCTGGCGCTGCTGACGGTGACGCCGATGAAGTTCCTGCACCCATTCCGGGTCAAGCGCTTTATGCCGATCAACATTGCGGTGACCACGGTCTGGCTACTGTGCAGCCTGTTGCTGGTGATCGACCAGCCGTACACCAACACGTTGACCATGGGTTTGTGGTTGTTGATGTCGGCGTATTTCCTGGGGATTTGTATCTGGCGTACAGCGGTGGAGTGGCTGGATAAGTCGCACAAGGCATGATGTGCGGTGCCCTGGCGGGCGCCATCGCCGGCAAGCCGACTCCTACAAAAGTACACGCCCTTGTAGGAACTGGCTTGCCAGCGATAATCGTCAACGATAACGCTCGGTACCTGACACCCTGCGTGCGGCTTGGCTCAGAACGCCAGCTTGAAGCCAATCAACCCCAGCATCACCGCCAGGCACGGGCGCAGCAGTTCGTCCGGCACCCGGCCTGACATGTGGCTGCCGAAATAGATGCCCGGCAGCGAACCCATCAGCAAGAACCCCAACAAATGCCAGTCCATGTTACCCATGCTCGCATGCCCTAGGCCTGCGACCAGGGTCAGCGGTACGGCGTGGGCGATTTCGGTGCCCACCAGGCGCTTGGTGGCCAGGAACGGGTACAGGATAAACAGCGCCACGGTGCCCAGCGCGCCGGCCCCGATGGAGGTCAGGGCGACCATGGTGCCGAGGATCGCGCCGGTGAATACTGTCAGCCCGTTGAGGTTGCGCGGGCTCATATGGTAGCTGTCGCCGGCATGGCGCTGGGCAAAGGCCAAGAGCTTTTTCTTGAACAGGATCGCCAGGGCCGTCAGCAACAGCACCACGCCCAGGGCTTGTTTGATCACCTCGTTCATCGCGCTGGGATCGGTGTGCAGGCTCTTGAGGAACCACAGCGTCAGCAACACCGCCGGGACGCTGCCCAGGGTCAGCCAACCGGTGATGGTCCAGTCGATGTTCTTGTTCTTGCCATGCACCAGCACCCCGCCCGCCTTGGTGATAGCCGCATACAACAGGTCGGTGCCCACGGCCGTGGCCGGGTTGATGCCGAACCACAACAGGATCGGGGTCATGAGCGACCCGCCCCCCACACCGGTCATGCCAACGATAAAACCAACGATCAGGCCCGCCACTACGAAACCAAAATTACCCACATCCATTACAACTACCTGCGGCCTTATAAAATTCTGGCGGCAGCATAGCGATTTTTCTTATAACGACTTATACCAATACGATCTGACTTTATTCCTTTTTGTCTTGCAGATTTATTTGTCCTGGCGTGCATCCAATCCGCCACACCGTGAGTAGTACAGGGAGTAGCCACAGCGCTGCTCTGCTGTTCACCCTGACGGAGAGACACCGATGAACACTAAACCCCTGCTCTGCCTGACCTGCCTGCTGCTCGCCGCACCAGCGGCCTTTGCCCAGACCAGTCTGCCCGACAGCATCAAGGTGCCGGACGGACACAAGGTGACCATGGAAACCACCGGTGTCGGCGAAATCACCTACGAATGTCGTGACAAGGCCAACGCTGCCGGCCAGACCGAATGGGTCTTCGTCGGCCCCAAGGCCGTGCTCAATGACCGTAGCGGCAAACAGGTGGGTACTTACTTCGGCCCGCCCGCCACCTGGCAGGCCAAGGATGGTTCGAAAGTCACCGGCACGCAGTTGGCCGTAGCGCCGTCCAGCGCGGGCAACCTGCCTTATCAACTGGTCAAGGCCAATCCGGCTGAGGGCCAGGGTGCAATGACCGGTGTCAGCTTTATCCAGCGCGTGGCGCTCAAGGGCGGCGTAGCACCGAGTGCCGAATGCAGCACCGCCAACAAAGGCAAGCGGGCAGTGGTGAAGTACCAGGCGGACTACATCTTCTGGGCGGCCAAATGATCCGCCCGCAAAGCAAAGTCGTCTAAGCTGCTGCGATAGCCCCCGGCCACTCACGGCCGGGGTTTGACCCTGAAATGGCGGCCCCTGCCTTGCCCGAACCTCTCTTTGACTATGAAGCCTGCCTATTGGCCTGCGCCCGCGGCGAACAGCAAGCCTTGCGTCAGTTGTATGAACACGATTGCGCCCGTCTGCTCGGCGTGGCCAAGCGTATCGCACGGGACACAGCCCTGGCGGAGGACATCGTGCATGACGCCTTTATCAATATCTGGAACGGCGCCGGCGGTTTCGACCCGAGCCGGGGTTCGGCCCGTGGCTGGGTCTACAGCGTGACCCGGCATAGGGCGCTCAACTTTATGCGCAAGACCGGTCGCGAAGTTGCGCTCAGTGACGAGCACGAACACACACTGGTAGCAGAGCCCAGTGTCGAGCATTTCGAGTACCGCGCCCGTAGCGGCAAGGTTTACCAGTGCCTGGATCACCTGGAACCGTCGCGTCGCAGTTGCCTATTGCATGCGTATGTCGACGGCCTGTCCCACAGTGAAATCGCACAGAAACTGGGCACCCCATTGGGGACTGTCAAAGCCTGGATCAAACGCAGCCTTGCGGCATTGCGTGAGTGCATGGCATGACACCTGACGAATTGGACGAACTGGCCAGCGAATACGTGCTGGGCACCCTGGCGCCCGAGCAACGCCTGCACGTGCAGCAACGCCTGGAACACGATGCGCCGTTGCGCGCGGCGGTGGATGCCTGGGAACAGCGCCTGCTGCCCCTGACCGAACTGGCCGAGCCAGTGGCGCCGTCGCCCAATCTATGGCGGCGCATCGAACGCAGCCTGGGCCATCACACTGTGGACGCTGCACCGTCGGTGCCGTGGTGGAACCTGCTCGCCCTGTGGCGTGGCCTGGCCGGTGCAGGCCTGTTGGCCAGCCTGGTCCTGGCTGCGCTGCTGCTGAGCCGCCCCGGCGCAGTCAATCCCACCGCCTATGTCGTGGTGCTGATGGCGCCACAGAGCCAGGCGCCGGGCTGGGTGATCCAGGCCAGCAACGATCAGCATATCCAACTGATTCCACTGGGCGTGATGCAGATACCGGCCGACAAGGCATTGGAGTTCTGGACCAAGGGTGATGACTGGCAAGGCCCGGTTTCCCTCGGGCTCGTCAAGCCGGGGCAGAGCCTGTCGATCCCCCTGGATAAACTGCCGCCGCTGGCGCCCAACCAACTGTTCGAGATGACCCTGGAAGGCCCCAACGGCTCGCCGACTGGCAAGCCCACCGGGCCGATCCAGGCGATTGGTCGTGCGGTGAAGGTGATCTAGCACTGGATTTAAACGCCGACTCGCGCCATCCTCCGCGCTTTACGCCGCCTTATCTGCGGCGCTTGACGCTCAAAGGATATGTTCATGCACGACCAAGCCCTCGCCCCTGCCGATTTCGAGTTCATCGAAGACATTCTGCTCAAGTATGGCGACGACAACTCGGTGTTGAACCTGGCCGAACTCGATGGCTACTTCACCGCCCTGGTGTCCGGCCCGGCTGCGATGGACGTCGCCATCTGGTTCCCGGCCATCTGGGGTGACCAGATCCCAGCCTGGGAAAGCAAGGCAGAACTGGAGAAGTTCATCGACCTGTGCACACGCCATATGAATAACATTGCCCAGCAGTTGGCCAGCGATGCCCAGGGTTTCCAGGCACGCTTTGAACACACCGAACATCAGGACCTGCCGCTGACCCTCGCCGAGGAATGGTGCTTTGGCTATATCCGTGGCGCGGCGATCAGCCAATGGCCAGCCCTGCCGGCCGAGCACGCCGCCCAGTTGGAAGCCATTTCCTGGTGTGCCGAGCAGGACAATTTCGAATTGCCGGCGGACCTGGATGTCGCAGCCCATCAACAACAGGTGGCCCGCATCGAACCGGCGGCCAGGGCCCTGCATGCCTATTGGTTGACCCAACGCGGTTAAACCCACGGCATGATTTGACCCTGCCCCGCCAGATGGTCGATTATTCGTCTCCGCCAGCCGGCCACTCCCAGCCACCGCGCCTTGAATCAGGAGCCTTGTACCTTGAGTTCGCAGAAAACCGTGACCGTGACACCGCCCAACTTTCCATTGCACGGCAAGGTAGCGCCTCCCGGCTCCAAATCCATTACCAACCGCGCCCTGCTGCTGGCAGCCCTGGCCAAGGGCACCAGCCGCCTGAGCGGAGCGCTGAAAAGCGATGACACCCGGCATATGTCCGTGGCCTTGCGCCAGATGGGCGTGACCATTGATGAGCCGGATGATGTGACCTTCGTCGTTACCGGCCATGGCCAGCTGCAGTTGCCGGCACAACCGCTGTTCCTCGGCAACGCCGGCACCGCGATGCGTTTTCTCACGGCCGCCGTGGCGACCGTGGAAGGCACCGTGGTACTGGACGGTGACGAGTACATGCGCAAGCGCCCGATCGGCCCGCTGCTGGCGACCCTGAACCAGAACGGCATCCAGGTTGAAAGCCCCACCGGCTGCCCACCCGTGACCGTGCATGGCACTGGCCGCGTCCAGGCCAAGCGCTTCGAAATCGATGGCGGCCTGTCCAGCCAATACGTCTCGGCGCTGTTGATGCTTGCCGCCTGTGGCGAAGCACCGATCGAAGTGGCGTTGACCGGCAAAGACATCGGCGCCCGTGGTTACGTCGACCTGACCCTGGACTGCATGCGCGCGTTTGGCGCCCAGGTGGAAGTGGTCAACGAAAGCACCTGGCGCGTGGCCCCTACCGGCTACATCGCCAATGATTACCTGATCGAACCCGACGCCTCCGCGGCCACCTACTTGTGGGCGGCCGAAGTGCTCACTGGCGGCAGCATTGACCTCGGTGTTGCGGCACAGGACTTCACCCAGCCCGATGCCAAGGCCCAGGCGGTGATCGCCCAATTCCCGCAGATGCCAGCCACGGTCGTCGGCTCGCAGATGCAAGACGCCATCCCGACGCTGGCGGTGCTGGCAGCGTTCAACAACACCCCGGTGCGCTTCACCGAACTGGCCAACCTGCGGGTCAAGGAATGCGACCGCGTCCAGGCCTTGCATGACGGCCTCAACGAAATCCGCCCGGGGCTGGCGACCATTATCGGTGATGACTTGCTGGTGGCCAGCGACCCCGCGTTGGCGGGCACGGCCTGCACCGCGCTGATCGACACCCATGCCGACCACCGCATCGCCATGTGCTTTGCGCTGGCAGGCCTGAAAGTCTCGGGCATCCGGATTCAGGACCCCGACTGCGTGGGCAAGACCTATCCTGAGTACTGGAACGCCCTGGGCAGCCTGGGCGTGCAATTGACCTACTAAGCCGTCAGCACCCGCGTGGGGAGGGAGTGATCATGACAATTCGCCAACCCTGCCCACCTACCGTGTGTGACTGCGCGCGCGAACAACTGCTGGATGTGCCTGGCACCGACCAGCGCATCCTGCAACTGACCCGCCAGGAAGAAAAGAAACTGCTCGACCGCCTGGAGAACCTGCAAAGCCTGGCAGACCTGGAACGTATGCAACACCTGATGCACCAGCAATTGGGCATCGGCGTACACATCGCCCCAGGGCATACCGAAGTCAAAAGCATGCGCGGGATCCAGATCGTGATCGATGAACTGCCGGGGCTGTGTCGCAAGACCCGGCAGTCGATTCCGGCGGCGATTCGCAAAGGGCTGGAGAGACGGCCGGAAATTGCGTATCGATTGCTGGATGCCCATGACTTGTTTCGAGAAAACTAGGCCTGTCACCGGGCAAACCGGTGACAGGCGTCACATACATGGCTTACCAAGTATAAGTGCCGCCACCCGGCGTTTTAAATGTGAACTTTTGTTCTTTGTCAGAGCCTTGACTCTCGTTATTGTTCGCCGATTGCTCGTTTTCTAATTTGTGTTTTTCAACATTATCCAACGTCTCCAGCCGTGCATCGAACGCAGTGGGTTTGTTCTGTGAGGTATCGATGGTAGGAGCAAGTATTCCTGGGGTATTGGCGGAAATCGAAGACATGTTTTTCTCCATTGGCAATAGTTTTACCAGCCTCGGCTGCATCTCTGTTGCAGCGTGTACGGGCTAGTAATCACTAGTGGCCGAGAAACAAAAACAGTTCCTATGGATCCGGATGCACTCTGTTTGTTGCCATCGAAACCAGCGCCTGACGCAACTGCGTCCGCCTAGTACTCAAAGAACAGGCAGCTACGCCTGCCGGGACTGCACAAACAGTTGGGCCTTGCGGCTCATCTGGTCGAAATGCCGGTCACGCTGTTTCTCGGCGTCAATCATCGCGCGCTTGCCGTGCTTCTGTAGCAGGTAAGTGTGGATCTGCCGCACTTCCAGCGAGCTATAGATCGACGCCACATCCAATACGCCCATCAGGCCATCGGTGCTGTAGTCACGTGTATTCATCAACACTTGGGTGCCACGCACACCACGCACCTGAAAGCCCATGGCCTCGAACGCCGGGACTTTTTCCACGGCGCAGGTCAATTCGCCATGGGGGTAACGGCTGAGCATCTCATCCATCATTGCCCGTGCCACGCCCTGCCGGCGGTGGCTGGCATGCACGGCCATGTAGGCCACGCCGCAAGCCTCGGGATCGTCCTTGACCGGCAGGTACAGCAAGAAGCCGATGACCTTGGCCGGGTCCTGCTCATCCGTCGCCACAATCAGCTCGACCGCAATGCCCTTGGACCCACCCAGCGCCTCCAGGTACAGGTGCACTTCGTAGCCGATTGCATACTGGTAGACGTTGTACAGCAGGTTGCTCGGCGGGATGGCGACCATGCTGATATCGGTCAGGTAGTCGACCACCATCTGCAGGATCTGGCTATTGACCGGCTCGGGGCATGGGGCGGCGTAATGGGTAAGGGTGAACATCGAATTCCTGTTTCCTGGTATTTCGTATCAAGGCGGTGGGGATTGTACCTGTTCTGCGCCACAGACCTGGCGCAAACAACCGCGCAACCAACGATGCGCGAGGTCGGCATCCAGGCGTGGATGCCAGAGCATTGCCACGCTGAACGGTGGCACCTCAACCGGCAGGGCAAAACTGCACAGGCCATCGCGCAGGCCGCTGGTATAGCGCTCGGGAACGCTGGCGATCAGGTCGCTCCTTTGTGCCAAGGCCACGGCCGTAGAGAAGCCGGTGACGATGGTCGCCACGTCTCGCGTCAGGTGCAAGGCCTCAAGCGCATCGTCAATCTGCCCGCGCTCGCGCCCGCGCCGGGACACGTAGACATGCCGGCCGGCGGCGTAGCGCGCGGTGGTGATAGGGCCTTGGCTCAGTGGGTGGCCGGCGCGGACCACACCGATAAAACGGTCGCGAAACAGCAATTGGGTCAGCACTTCTGGGTTGGCCGTGCTATCGACCACACCGGTTTCCAGATCCACACCGCTGTCGCGCAGCGGCGTGCCATCGTGGCCGGATTTATGGACGAAATGCAGGCGCACGCCGGGTGCTTCTTCGGCGACACGGGCGATCAGCGCAGGGCCGAAACTTTCGACAAAACCTTCGCTGGTGCGCAGCACGAAGGTGCGCACCAGGCCCTTGAGGTCCAGTGCCTGATGTGGACGCAGCAGCACTTGGGCATCCTGCACCAGTTGGCTGACCTGCTCGCGCAACTCCAGGGCGCGTGGGGTCGGTACCAGTCCCCGGCCTGCACGCACCAGTAAGGGGTCGCCGGTGGTTTCCCGCAAGCGGGCCAGCGCGCGGCTCATGGCCGACGGGCTCAGGCCCAGGCGTTGAGCGGCACGGGCGACACTGCCTTCGGCCAGCAGCACGTCCAGGGTGACCAACAGGTTGAAGTCAGGCAGCGACACAGGATGATCCTCATCAGGCGTTTGACGCACATATAGAGTGCAACTACTGCGTCTACCGCCATGTTAGGCGAGGCCGTAGAGTGCGGGCAACAACCACGGAGCAGAACGAGAAATGCCCATGACGTCCCCTACCCCACGCGGCGCGCTCGCCGGCTTGTCGTTGTGCATGTTGCTGGCTTCACTGGGCACCAGTATTGCCAATGTCGGCCTGCCCCAGATGGCCGAGACCTTTGCTGCACCTTTTGCAGCGGTGCAGTGGGTGGTGCTGAG
Source organism: Pseudomonas sp. FH4 (assembly GCF_000510915.2). NCBI lineage: Bacteria > Pseudomonadati > Pseudomonadota > Gammaproteobacteria > Pseudomonadales > Pseudomonadaceae > Pseudomonas > Pseudomonas sp. FH4. The sequence goes on from NZ_AOHN01000020.1 coordinate 15,712, forward strand.
TTATTTGCTGGCGATTACTGCGGTACTGGTGAGCGTCGGGCGCCTGGGGGATCGGCTCGGACACCGCCGCCTGTTGCTGACGGGGGTGATGCTCTTCGCCGTGGCTTGCGTCCTGTGCAGTGCCGCGCCCTCCCTCGGTATGCTGGTCGCGGCGCGGGCGCTGCAAGGGTTTGGCGCGGCGATCATGCTGGCAATGACCATGGCGCTGGTCGCGGCCACCGTGCCCAAGGCGCAGACAGGCCGCGTCATGGGTTTGCTGGGGACGCTGTCGGCGGTGGGCACCGGCCTGGGGCCGGCCATCGGTGGCGCGCTGATCGCGGCATCTGGCTGGCGCGCGCTGTTTCTGATCATGTTGCCGTTGGCCGCCCTGGCGTGGGTGCTGGTACACCGCACACTGGCCGACAGCAATCCACAGACATCAGCCGCGGGGCGTTCCAGTGTTTTCGCGGCACTGCATGATCGGGCCCTGGGCGCCGGGCTGGGCATGAGTACGCTGGTGGCGGCCGTGATGATGACCACCCTGGTCGCCGGGCCGTTCTACCTGAGCCATGGCCTGGGACTCGATCCCGCGCAAATGGGCCTGACGATGGCCGTCGGCCCGTGTATCGCGGCGCTGGCGGGCATGCCGGCCGGGCGCCTGACTGACCGCTGCGGCAGCTATGCCACGACGCTTGGTGGCCTGTTGTGCATGCTGGCAGGCTGCCTGGTGCTGGCGTTGATGCCCCTGGGCATCACAGGTTATATCGGCGCATTGGTCATCCTCACCCTGGGCTACGCGCAATTCCAGGCGGCCAACAACACCGCAGTGATGAGTCATGTATCGGCGGATCGACGCGGGGTGATTGCCGGCTGGCTGAACCTGTCGCGCAATCTGGGCTTGATCATCGGCGCGTGGGCGTTGGGCGCGGTGTTTGCCTGGAGCACAGGCGATATCCACTCCGCCCTCCCCATCGCCGTGGGCCACGGGTTGCGCATGACCTTTTGGGTGGCCTCGGGGCTGGTTGCGCTGGCACTGCTGCTGGCCTTCGCGCGCCGGGTAAAAACGCTGCAGGCCAGCACGGCGCCTTGACAAGGGAAAATCGTAACGGCTATTGTCTGACAACCTGATCACCTAGGTTTCGTCATGCTTGAGCTCCAGCGTCCAGATTCCCTCGTCGTGCGTGTTGTCAGCGCCATACGGGCCGAGATTGACTCCGGACAACTGGCGCCCGAGTCGCGCCTGCCTACCGAACAGCAACTGGCTGAACAGTTGAATGTCAGCCGCTCGGTGGTGCGCGAGGCGATTGCCCAGCTCAAGGCCGATGGCGTACTCACCGCCCGGCGTGGCCTGGGCTCGTTCATTTCGCAGACCCCGGCCGGCACGGTGTTCCGCTTTCCGGAAAAGAACGGCCGACGTCCTGACCTCGCGCAAATGTTTGAAGTGCGCCTATGGATCGAAACCCAGGCAGCCTCCATTGCCGCCCAACGCCGCGACGCGGGCGACCTGCAGCGCATGAAACGCGCCCTGCAGGAAATGCACGACAAGCGCGCAGACTTTGCAGCCGCCGCCCTCGCCGACGTGGAGTTTCACCGAGCCATCGCCGACGCCAGCAAAAACGAATACTTCGTGGCCTTCCACGACTTTTTGCGCAACCAGTTGGCCAGCGCGCGCAAGACCGCCTGGGAGAACTCAGCCTCGCGCTTTGCCAGCGGCTCGGCGGATGCCACCGAGGAACACCAGGCGCTGTACCAGGCAATCCTCGACGCAGATCCCCAAGGCGCCGCCGCTGCCGCCGAAGCGCATTTGCGCGCTGCCGCCAAACGCCTGCAACTGGAACTGCCCGCGACCCACTGATCGACCCGATACCGATGAAGCGTACCTGCGGGCGCGTCGTTTTTTTAACAAAAACATTAGTCTGACAACCTGATAAGCAGACTGAAATGTATTGATTTAGGTAGCCCCACACATGATTTATGACTTTTGCATCATCGGCGGCGGCATTGTCGGCCTAGCCACCGCGATGGAGCTGCTCAAGCGCCAGCCCAACGCGTCACTGGTGATCCTGGAAAAGGAACCGGTGCTGGCCAAGCACCAGACCGGCCATAACAGCGGCGTGATCCATGCCGGCATCTACTACGCACCCGGCAGCCTCAAGGCCGACTTGTGCAAGCGCGGCGCCGAGGCCACCAAACAATTCTGCCGCGAACACGGGATCAAGTTCGAGGTGTGCGGCAAATTGCTGGTGGCCTCCACGGCCCTGGAAGTGCAGCGCATGGAAGCGCTCTATGCACGCTCGCAACTCAACGGGATGAACGTCGAGCGCCTGGACGCGGATCAACTGCGCGCCCGCGAGCCGAATATCGTCGGCCTGGGTGGGCTGTTCCTCGACGCCACCGGGATCGTCGACTACCGCCAGGTCTGCGAAACCATGGCCGCGGTGATTCGCCGCAATGGTGGCGAGATCTGCCTGGAAAAAACCGTGACCGCGATTAGCGAAGACACCGACAAAGTCACCGTCAGCACCCACGACGGCGCCTGGCAGGCGCGGCACCTGGTGGTGTGTGCCGGCCTGCAGTCGGATCGCCTGGCGACCCTGGCCGGAATCGATATCGATCACCAGATCATCCCGTTCCGTGGCGAGTACTTCCGCTTGCCGGCGTCGAAAAACAACATCGTCAACCATTTGATCTACCCGATCCCTGACCCTGAACTGCCGTTTCTGGGGGTACACCTCACCCGCATGATCGATGGCAGCGTCACCGTTGGCCCCAATGCCGTACTGGGCCTGGGCCGGGAGAACTACAAGAAGTTTTCCGTCAACTGGAAGGATGTGGCCGAGTACGCGCGTTTCCCCGGGTTCTGGAAAACCATCTGGCAGAACCTCGGCTCCGGCAGCGTGGAAATGAAGAATTCGTTGTTCAAGTCCGGCTACCTGGAGCAATGCCGCAAGTATTGCCCATCCCTGGAGATCGACGACCTGCTGCCCTACGAGGCCGGGATCCGCGCCCAGGCGGTGATGCGCGACGGCACCTTGGTACATGACTTCCTGTTCGCCCAGACGCCACGCATGTTGCATGTGTGTAACGCGCCGTCACCGGCGGCCACCTCTGCCATTCCGATTGGCGAAATGATCGCCGACCGCATGTTCAAGGCCAACTGAAAGCCCTGACACAAATCCTCTGTGGGAGCTGTCTCGCCCGCGTTTGCAACACCCTAATAAATATAATGACTGAGAAGGAAGTACAGCATGACGGCAAAAGCCCACAACCCCGCCACGGTGGAAACCCCGGCACAAACCAAGAAACGCCTGCGCAAGGTCGCTGCCGCCACCATCTTCGGTTCGATGCTGGAGTGGTATGACTTCTACCTCTACGCGACCATGGCGGCGATTGTGTTTTCGAAGATTTTCTTTGATAACAGTGACCCGAAGACCGCGACCCTGATGGCCTTCTCCACCTTCGCCATCGGCTTTATCGCCCGCCCCTTCGGCGGCATTCTATTCGGCTACCTGGGCGACAAGTTCGGCCGTAAACATGTGCTGGTGTTGACCTTCTGCATGATGGGCGTGTGCACCACGCTGATCGGCCTGATCCCCAGCTATGCCTCGATTGGCATCTGGGCGCCGATCATTCTGGTATTTGTCCGCATCATCCAGGGCCTGGGCGCCGGCGCCGAGTTGTCCGGCGCGGCGGTCACGTCCTACGAGCATGCGTCAGAAGGCAAGCGTGGCAGCCAGGGTGCCTGGCCGGCACTGGGGTTGAACCTGGGCCTGTTGTTGTCGTCGCTGACCGTGTACCTGCTGACCATCAATGGCAATGAGTTCCTCCTGGCAGGCGGCTGGCGCATCCCGTTTATCTGCAGCATCGCCCTGGTGGGTGTGGGCCTGTGGGTGCGTAACAGCATCCCGGAAACCCCGGAGTTCAAGGAGTTGAGCAAAGAGCCTGCCAAAGCCAAGGTCTCACCGCTCAAGGCCCTGTTCAAGAATGACCTCAAGGGCCTGGCGGTGGTGTTTTTCGTGGCAATTGGCTACAACGCCCTGAGCTACATCTTCAAGACCTTCTCCCTGGCCTACCTGACGCAGTTCAAGGGTGTCGACGTACATGTCACTTCGTTGTCGGTGACCATCGCAAGCCTGGTGGCCATTGTCGCTGTGCCGTGCTTCGGCTGGCTGTGTGACAAGTGGAGCAGCAAGTCGGTGCTGGTACTCGGCGGTGTGTTGTCGCTGCTGTTCGCCTACCCGTTCCTGGCGCTGTTGAACACCGGTGAAAGCCTGATGATCTACCTGGCCATCGGGATCGGCACCGGGATCCTCGCGCCGATGATGTTCGCCCCACAGGGCTCGTTCCTCAGCCGCCAGTTCCCGACCCAGACCCGTTCTTCGGGCTTCGGCACCGGGCGTGAGATCGGTACGGCCATCGCCGGGGGCCTGGCGCCGCTGGGGGCCCTGTCGATGGTGGCCGCCTCGACCACCCACTCGACGGACGGCGTAGTGATCATCCTCGCCATCGCCTCGGTGTTGGTGGTGGTGTTTGCCCTGTGTGACCAGGGCCGCAAGCACTCGGCATTCAAGAACTGAGGGCAAAATGTTGCCCAAGGGGTGCATCTGCGCCCCTTCATCGCGCATCATGGGCACTTTCATGCTCAAGGGAAACGTCCATGCGCGTTCTGTCATTGATGATAGGTGTTACGACGCTGGCCGCCAGTCTGGTGTTTTGCGCCACGGCGTCGGCGAGCGAAGAGAGTCAATTGATCGACTCGATCAACCAATACCGCAGCCAGGTGCAGCGCTGCGGCGACCAGGGTTCCCAGGAATTGCCGCCGCTGGCGGTCGACCCGCGCCTGGTGTTGCCGGTCAACAATGTTGGCGACTTGCAGCAAGCCCTGGCCCAAGTGGCCTACCCCATGGTCAATGTGCAGGCGATCAGCCTGACCGGTCCTCGCGACTCGCAATCGGCAATGAAAGCGGTGCGTGAGAGTTTCTGCCGGGTGGTGCTGGACCCGCAATTCGTCGATATTGGCGTCAGCAACAGTGGCCAGGACTGGCGCATTGTCCTCGCCCGTCCGCTGTTGAGTCGCGGCCTGGCCAGCTCCGAGACTGCCGGCCAGCAGTTGCTGGAGATGGTCAATGCCGCCCGCAACCAACCTCGCCAATGTGGCACGCAGACCTTCGCCGCGACTACACCGCTGGCCTGGAACGCTCAGTTGGCAGGCGCCGCCGACAGCCATGCGCGCAACATGGCCAACAACAACTTCTTCGACCATCTGGACCGCGACGGCCGCACACCCGGGGACCGTGCGGAACTGGCGGGCTATGTGGCCCAACAGATCGGTGAAAACATTGCAGCCGGCCTGGATACGCCGCGCAAAGTGGTCGATGGCTGGCTCGCCAGCCCCGGTCACTGTGCCAACCTGATGAACCCACAGTTTCGCGAATTGGGCGCCGCCTATGGGCTGGATCCCAAGAGCGATGCAGGCATCTACTGGACGGCGCTATTAGGCACGCAATAGTGCTGAACTGGCCCGCGCTGTCCGGGTCTGTTGCTTGGCATTGCGATGAAATACAGCAAAGTGCGACAAACAGGGTAATCAGCAAATGACAGACTGGCTGCAAGATTGCGGTGAAATGGCCGAACGGGTTCGCCGCCATGACTGGGCCAACACCCCTCTGGGGCCAATCGATCAATGGCCGGATGTACTCAAGACCACCGTTTCGTTGAGTCTTGCTTCGCATTTCCCCCAGGCGGTGGTCTGGGGGCCTGAGCTGATCACCTTATATAACGATGCGTTCCTGCCGATCCTCGGCAACAAGTCCGAAACCCTGGGCCAGCCCTTCAGTGCTATCTGGCAGGAAGCCTGGAGCCAGATCAGCCCCATCGCCGACGCTGCATTCGAAGGCCGGGCCACGTTTATCGAAGACTTTGCGCTGATCATCGAGCGTGGTGATGCGCCGGAACAGGCCTATTTCACCTTTTGCTACAGCCCGATCCGCGATCCTCATGGCAAGGTCGTGGGCATGCTCGATACCGTCACCGAGACCACCAACGCCGTGTTCATGGCCCGCCGCCTCGCCGTGCTGGATGCGATCGGCAACGGTGTGGCCAATGCCACCGATCCGGCGGCGATCATGGCGGCCACCACACGGGTGCTGGCGACCCACCTGAACCTGTCCAACTGTGCCTATGCCGACATGGAAGCCGATGAAGACGGCTTTACCATTCGCGGCAACTGGGCCGCAGAAGGTTCGCCCAGCATCGTCGGGCACTATCGCCTGGCCGACTTCGGCCAATTGGCGGTCAAGCGCCTGCAGGCCGGCGAGCCGCTGATCATCAATGACAACCTGACGGAACTGACGCCCGAGGACGCCGCGACCTTCCAGGCCATTGGCGTGACGGCGACGATTTGCATGCCGCTGATCAAGTCCGGGCGCTTGACCGCGCTCATGGCCATTCACGACCGCGTCCCGCGCCGCTGGTCGTCCTACGACCTGGCGCTGCTGGGTGAAGTCACAGAACGCTCCTGGGCCCATATCGAACGAGTACGCGCCGATGCCATCGTGCGCGAAGGCCTGTCGGCGCTGGCCGATTTGAATGCGACCCTGGAGCAACGGGTCATGGAACGCACCACCTTGCTCAACCAGACGGAAGCGGCGTTGCGCCAGTCCCAGAAGCTCGAAGCCATTGGCCAGTTGACCGGTGGCGTGGCCCACGACTTCAATAACCTGCTGACCATCATCCGCTCGTCGGTCGATTTCCTGCGCATGCCCAACCTGCCCGAAGAACGCCGCCAGCGCTACATGAGTGCCGTGTCCGATACCGTAGAACGCGCCAGTAAACTGACCAGCCAATTGCTCGCCTTCGCCCGGCGCCAACCGCTGAACCCGCAAGTGTTCAACGTGGGCCAGCGCGTGCAGAACATCGGCGACATGTTGGAGACAGTTACTGGCGCGCGGATTCATGTCAGCGTCGAATTGCCTGAACGGGCCTGTCACGTCTGCGCGGATTCCAGCCAGTTTGAAACCGCCTTGATCAACATTGCCCTCAACGCCCGGGATGCGATGGACGGCCAGGGCACGCTGGTGCTGCGCCTTGAAAGAGACCAGCCGCTGCCGTGCATACGCGGGCACGGTGGTTCAGGCAAACCCTTCGTGGCGATCTCCCTGGCGGACACGGGCAGCGGGATTGCCAAGGCGACCTTTGAACGTATCTTCGAGCCGTTCTTCACCACCAAGGAGGTCGGCAAAGGCACTGGGCTTGGCCTGTCGCAGGTGTTCGGGTTCGCCAAGCAATCGGGGGGCAACGTCGATGTCGCCAGCGTGCTCGGCCAGGGCACGGTGTTTACCTTGTACCTGCCACAGGTGGAGCCCGAGGCGCTCCTGGACTGCACCGTCCAGGCCCCGCTCGAACTGGACCCGGACGCCGTGCGGCGGCGCATCCTGATCGTGGAGGACAACCTGGAAGTGGGCCGCTTCGCCAACCAGATCCTGCAAGACCTGGGTTACCAGACGGTCTGGGCCACCCATGCCGAAGAAGCGCTGGAGATGATCGGCCCGGATGCACGGGCGTTCGACGGGGTGTTTTCCGACGTGGTAATGCCGGGCATGGGCGGCGTGGCGCTGGCCAGGGAGTTGCGCCGGCGACGACCCGAGCTGCCCGTGATCCTGACCTCGGGCTACAGCGAGGAGTTGGCCAAGTGCGGCTATGACGGCTTCGAGTTCCTCGCCAAGCCCTACTCCGCCGACCAGGTCTCACGGGTGCTGGCCAAGGCCATGGGCAAAGACTGACTTGCAGGAGCGATCGGGCTCGCGAAAAACGCAAGAGCACCGCGCCTATCCCGTCAGCACGCGTTATCGTTAACGCTCTTCGCGAGCAAACTCGCTCCTACAAAAGGCTGGTTGCTAGGACGCGACCGCCACCTGGTTGCGCCCCATGGCCTTGGCGCGGTACAGGGCTTTGTCGGCGGTGTTCATCAAGTGCTGCAAGTCGTCACCCACGGCATGGGTCGAGGCCACTCCCAGGCTCGCACTCAAGCCGTGCACCGGGTCGATGCTTAAGCCGGCAATGGCGCGGATCAGTTGCTCGCCGATGTCGCGCGCCACTTCAAGGGTCGTATCGGGCAACAACACCGCGAACTCCTCGCCCCCCAGGCGGCCGTGGATATCCGCCTGGCGAAAGGAGGCGCTGATCACCTGGCCAATCTGCCGTAATACCCGGTCCCCGGCCTGGTGGCCGTAGGTGTCGTTGATGGCCTTGAAGTGATCCATATCCAGCATCAGCGCACACAGCGGCTGATGGGTGCGTGTGCATTGGTCATACAGCACCTGGGCTTTATCGAAGAATGCCCGGCGGTTCATCAGCCCGGTGAGTTCGTCGGTCTGCGCCGCGCGCGTTGAAATACTGTGGGCACGCTCTATTTCACGGGTCAGGCGAAAGGCCGTCTCCAGCGCCTCGGACAATTTACGCGAGGCGCCCACCACAAATGATGAGAACACCAGCACGGCGATCGCCATGCCCAGCTGCATCTTGGACGGTTGAAACAGCAACCACAGGGTACACGGCAACAACACCAGCGCCATGGACACCATAGTCATGTAGCGGTAGGCCGAGTAGCACGACACCGCGCTGACCGACATGCCCACGGCAAAGAGCATGACCAGCGCCTGGGTCAACCGATCATCGGCGGGCATCACGGCAAAGGCCCCTATGCCCCAGATACCGGCCGACAGCACCAGGGTGATCCAATAATGACGCTCCCAGCGTTGCGGTGTGCGCTCGCTACGGGGGCTGCGAAAATACTGGAGAAACATCGACAAACGCAGGAGCGACGAGCCTGCCAGCAATACCAGCCAACCGATCATCAGCCGGGGATCAAGCCGGTCCCAGCACAGCCAGCACAGCATGCCCGCGGCCAGATAACTGCCAAAAACCGCAGAGAAGGATTGGCGAAACAGCTGATGCAGGCGATCAGTACGCACCTGCTCTTCGATGAAAAAATCCTGGTCCTGCCCACGCCCAAGGCCATTCATTTGATTTGCCTGATCCAATGCTGCGACAAAATGGCATTGTGGCATCATGGCCGCAGGCGGAACAGCAAAATCACCTGCCCATGTCGCGCAAAGACCCGAGTTAAAGCCTTTGGATTATCACTATCGTAGGGGTAGCCACGTACAGTAAGCGCTGGCAAACCAGCGCCTAGTGCCCGGTCGAGGTGTGTTCAATCCTGAGCCATGGCCAACGAGCCTGATAGCTCCTGGCTTTATGTTCGAACAGTCCTGGCTGCGGGGTGATGGGGTTGAGCCGCAGAATTCCCTGTTCGGTATCGGCCAGGCCGTAGGGCGCATAGATTTCGCCAGTGTCTGCTGCCAAGGCGATACAAGTACCCGCCACCAGGTAGCGATCCACCCCGGCCTTGGCTGAGCGCAACTGGGGGTAAGGCATGCCGAATCGCTGCGGGTACCACAGGTGAACACGCGCCTGGTTTTTCACTTCAATATTCACGCCCAGGTCGTGGAAAAGCTCGGCGGCGCGCGCAATGACTTCATTCTCGGCTTCCCAGGACACATCCGTGTCGAAATAGAACACGTCGTAATCCTTCACTCCCCAGTCGGCGGTTAATCCGGCCTGATGATTCCATACAGCCTGGAACAGGCAGCCGGCGGTCAGCAGGCATTGCTCCAGGCCAAGGGCTGGCAAGCGCTCGATCATTTGCGCATTGATGGGGTTGGCCATCACCAGCTCGACCAGCCTCTGGGGCGTCAGTTTCATATGCATTCCGTTGCCGTTGTTGCGTGTTGAGGATCGACGTTATATCAGGATTTCATCACCCTTTGAGCGCCGCCTCGATGGCCGCGATGTCGATTTTCACCATGCCCATCATCGCCTCGAATGCGCGCTTGGCCGCCGCAGGATCGGGATGGGTGATCGCCGCCGTCAGCACGCGCGGGGTGATTTGCCAGGACAGCCCCCACTTGTCCCGACACCAGCCACAGGCAACCTCCTCTCCGCCGTTGCCGACAATCGCTTGCCACAGGCGATCCGTTTCGGCCTGGTCGTCGGTGGCCACCTGGAAGGAAAACGCCTGGTTGTGCTGGATACCTGGCCCGCCATTGAGGCCCAGGCACGCAATGCCCATGACGGTGAACTCCACGGTCAGGACATCACCCTGCTTGCCCGCAGGGTAATCGCCCGGGGCTTTATGGACAGCCTCTACCGTGCTGTCCGGGAATGTGCGGGCGTAGAAGTTGGCAGCCTCCAATGCGGCGCCGTCGAACCAGAGGCAGATGGTGTTTTTGTGGTTCATCGGGATGCTCCAAAAAAGGCAATTGACTGCTTCAGTCTAGCCCTTACTTTCAAAACATCAGAGCGTGCTGCGTGACGCCAACTTCATTTCCAGCCACGAAAGCGCACGCGTTGCGCTCATGGGGCGCGCGCAGAGATAACCCTGGCCCTGATGGCAACCCAATTTGAGCAAGCGTTGGCGCTGGCTTTCGTACTCCACGCCCTCTACCACGACTCCCATATCCAGAGCTTCAGCCAATGCCAGAGTGCTGCTGATCACCGCACAATTACGGGGGCTGCTATCAAGGTCACGAACGAAGCGCGCATCGAGCTTGATTTCGGTGAAGGGCAACTGGCACAGACGCTCCAACGAAGAGTAGCCAATACCAAAGTCATCGATGGACAGACCGGCGCCCATCATCCGCAGGCGAATCAAGGTTTCAAGCACCCTGGGAGACACCTCCAGCAGCCCGCTTTCGGTGATCTCGAAAGTCAGGCGCGAGGCAGGTATCGCGTAGTGCTCCAGCGCCTTGCACAGATGCGGTAACAGCGACTCACAAGACAGCTGCTCTGCCTCCAGATTAAACGCCAGGGACAACACATGCCCCTGCGCCTGCGCTATTTGCAGGAAGGCCAACGCCTGTTCCAGCAGGGCAAAAAACAGCTCATCCATCAAACCGAACTGGCTAACCTGCGGCAGGAAATCCGCCGGGCATAGCACGCCGTGCTGCGGATGCTCCCAGCGCGCGAGTACTTCAAGGCTGTCGACTTCACCGGTCGCCAAATTGAACTTGGGTTGAAAAAATGCCTTGAGTTCATTCCCTGCAATCGCCTGTTCCAGGCCCGCCTGGCTGGCAAGCGGGTAGCGAGCCTTCGCAGATACATTCCCGGCGGCGACGGTGGTTTCCAGGTATCGGCTTAACAGTGGCGTGATCGCCCCTGCGCGTACCGGCACATCGACATACCCCAGGACGCTGGCTCCAAGCATGCCGACCATACGGTCGATGGCGTCTTGCAGGTCTGGGGCAAGCGCGCTGCAAATGATGAGCGACTTGACCCGGCGGGTGCGGCTGAGTATTTCGAGCGTCGTCAGCCCTTGCATGCCCTCCTCGTTCAAGGCACAGAGCACGATATCCACTGGCCCCGCGTGCTCCAGCAACTGCAGCGCAGCATTCACATCGGCCGCGCCCACCACGCTGTCACAGCCGGCGTCCCTGAAGGCCTGAATGGCAACGAGTTGCTTGAAGGGGTGCTCTTCGATGACCAGAACACGAATCGGGAGAAAGGACATGACACATCACAGATGAGATAGAAGTGCGCCCATTCTCACGACACGTCCTACCGGCGTATTTAGGAAAACGCCTAAATGGAAAGCGAAAACTCCTCGATTTGCTGACTTCTTACGCGGGATGAAAACACTGCAGTTCAACTGTGGGTTTGCTCGTGATAACGGTGTGTCAGCTACAGAAAACGGTGAGGTTACCCACATTGACCGTTAACCGAGGTGTCGTTATCATCCACAAAACCTACCGACCGGTAGGATGTTTTTTAGGTTGGAGACTGTATGAATTCGCAACCCACCCACAGGGCCCCCCTGAGGCTGGCTATTGGCCTGGGACTGATCGGCGCCCTCGGCCCGTCGGCGGTCGATATGTACTTGTCGAGCCTTCCCGAGATTGCCCGCGAGTATCAGAGCAGTTTCGCCAGTGTGCAGTTGACCCTGACGTTCTTCCTCCTGGCTATGGGTGCAGGCCAGTTGATCTTCGGGCCCATCGTCGACGCGTACGGCCGCCGACGACCCCTGCTGGCCGGTCTTGTGCTGTTTACCTTGTGTTCACTGGGCGCTGCGTGGGCACCGACACTTGAGACGTTGATCGCCCTGCGCTTTGTTCAGGGGCTTGGCAGCGCACTGACGCTGGTGGTGATCATGAGCATGGTGCGCGACGTCAGCGAAGGCGTGGCCGCGACCAAGCTCTTTGCATTGCTGATGACCATCGAAGGGGTGGCGCCGATCTTCGCCCCGGCACTGGGCGGGGTGATCGATACACACTACGGCTGGCGTGCCGTGATGTTGGTGCTCGCCGCTTTTGGCCTGGCGGTACTTGGCAACAGTTGGCTGTCGCTACCAGAGACCCTGGCCTCTCGCCACAGAGAACCCTTGCGCCTGGGTGCCGCGTGTCGCACGTACCTGACCATTGCCAGGGACCGGCACTTTCTGCGCCCGACCCTCGCCGTGGCGGCGGTGTTCTTCTTTCTGTTTGCCTACATCGGCGGCGCGACCCTGGTCTATCAACAGACCTACGGCTTGAGCCCACAAGCCTTTGGCATGCTGTTCGGTGTCACAGGTGTAGCCATCCTGATCGGGGCGATGAGCGCCGGGAAACTGGTCAGCCGATTTGGCTTGAGCTGTCTCTCGCTGATCGGCGTGTCGTGCATGGCCGCAGGCTCGGCAATCGCTGTGGTTTGCACCCTGACCCAACTGGGCTTGCCCGGTATAGTGGCGGGCATGGCCGTCGCGTTGTTTGGCTTGGGGATCGCCGAGTCCACGTTGATGTCGCTTGTCATGTCCTCGCAAAAACGCGCGCTGGGCTCCACCGCTGCACTGCTGGGCGCGTTCCAACTGTCGATTTCCGCCAGTGCGACGCCACTCTCGGCATTGGCCCTGACCCAGGGACCAGTGGCCTGGGCAACACTGCTGTTGGCCAGCGCGTTGCTGACCTGCCTGCTGACGACGATCAGCCTTCCCCGGGGGGCAGGCCAAGCCTTTGACCTGACCGGGCACTGATTTGAGGAGCAACACCATGACATCCAATACCCTGACCTCGGCCGCCGAACGCATCGCGTATCTGGCCCTGGATCAATTTGCCGAGCATGGTTACGACGCCGCCTCGCTGAACGATATCGCCGTACGCGCGGGCATCAAAAAGGCCTCGCTATACGCGCACTTTGCGAGCAAGGACGCGCTCTACGTGGTCGCACTCGAACTTGCACTGCAGGCCGAGCGTGACTACGTGCAAAGCCAATTTTCGAAAAACTCACGATCGGTCAAGGCCCCCGGCGAGGTCTATATCGACAACCTGCAACGCCGCTACAGCGCCAATGAATCCCTGCGGTTCTTGTTGAGGGCCGCATTTTACCCGCCGGCGCCGCTGAGGGGCGTGGTCATGTCCGGGTTCGATGATTACATGACCACGATCCGCAGCCATTTCCAGAAGGGGTTGCTCAAAGCCTATCCAGGCATAGACGAACAGGCCAGTGAGGTTCTGGCCGAGGCCTACCTGGTGATGATCGACAGCCTGCATGTAGAGCTGACCTACGGTAATGCACAGGCCTATGCACGTCGCCTTGAGGCGCTGCAACAACTGTCGCGGGCGGTTGGTTACGAGGAGATCATTCGGCGATTGCGCGGGTAAACACCTGACCGGCCTTCGCGTAATACCACTGTAGGAGCGAGCTTGCTCGCGAAGGACGTCAACGATAACGCGTGCTTACAGGGTAAGCGCAGCGTTCTCAAGTTTTTCGCGAGCAAGCTCGCTCCTACAGTGGGCCAGTGGTTTACTTGCTCATCAGCCTGTCTCGTTCAATCCGTATCGAATGACATTGGGGGCACAACAGCCCCAACCGCACTGCACGGGTGAAACGATGCTCGCACTTCTTGCAGCGGAAGAAATACGGCGGACCGTCGACAAAAGCGCTCATGACTGTTTCTTTTTCAGGACCATCTTTCCGGCCTCAAAGGAGATTTCCTCATACCCTTTGAACAGGGCAATGATCAGCCCCAGGCCCAAAGTGGCAGCTGCAATAATGGCCGCGATCTCCAACCCAGTCAGGGTGGCGATGGGCACAGCCGCCGCCATGGAGAGCCCACCGGTAAAAGGCACAGCCGCCAGTGCCGCGGTCAGCAGTCCAATCGTGATCGTCCCCGCTACCGCAATCTTCTTCGACGATTTGAGCTTGTTCGCAAGCTCACCTTCTACCGTGATCTGCTCGTACCCGGCATTCTTGGCAGATTCAAGTTCCGTTTTGGTTCTCACCGTGATGACGCGCATGCCATTTCCCTATTCGATGGTTCCAAACCTCAATGATCGCATAATGCCATACCCCTGAGTAAGCGATCGCATCCATCGGCATGTCGTTAGTCCGCAGTCAGACCCGCGCCACAATGAAGATCCGTTTGAACGGGAACAATGTCAGGCCATCTGTTTCCGGCGGGTACACTTGGCGCACTCGCTCAAGGTAGTGATAGATAAACCTCGCCCGGTCTTGATCATTCAGAGCCAGCAATACAGGGCGCAGGGCCGAGACCTTGACCCAGTCAAAAATCGGCGATTGGCCTTGGACAACTTGCAGATATTCAGTCTCCCAGATATCCAGTTCGTGGCTCATGGGAGCCAGCAAACGGTAGTAGCAATCCAGCGATAGCACTGGGCGAGTCGACATTGCCTGGCGCAATTGGAGAGTACCCAATGGCACGCCTCCGGGCCCCGCATCTTCCAGGGTATCGAGCATCAAGCGATACCAGTGTGCGTCGCGCCAATTGGGCATATGGGCTGCAAAACAACCGCCGGGTTTGAGCTGTCGCAACAGCCGGGGTAACAGCTCATGATGCCCATCAATAAAATGCAACACTGCAGCAGCCAGCAGCAGATCCGCAGGTTGCTCGGCGTGCCAGCCTTGCAGATCACGGCGCTGCCACAGAGCCTTGATTGGCAGGCATTTCGCCTCAGCAAGCATTTCGGCAGAACTGTCGACGCCGGTCAGTTCAGCGTCTGGCCAGCGCTTGGCCAACAACTGGGTGGCAATACCGGTGCCACAGCCCAGGTCGTAGATACAGTGCGGCCGCTCAAGGTGGATGCGCTCAAGAAGCTCAACAACAGGACGTTCTCGCAGGCGGGCAAACTTCAGGTAGGACGCGGGGTCCCATTGGGTACTGGCATTTTGTGCCAGTGGGGAATCGGCGATCATGAGGTGGACCTCCAGGTCGTGTCACAGTTGTCGTCCAATGACGTTCAGCGTTCTCAGAATCAGACCTACGCCCCGCCGGGTGTCCGGTTCGCGAAGTAGGGTCAGCAAGCCATAGAGGCTATCGGGATGTTCCAGGGCCTGGGTTTGCGACTTGGCCATACGCACTGCGTTGCCCAGCTCCCAACTCACGCTGGTGGTTTGCTCAAACAGCGTTGCGAGCTTTTCCACCATTGCGCAATCCAGCAGATCGACGATGTCAGAAGCAATTGAGAGCAGGTCGACCAGGTTGTCCAGCCGGCCGCTATCGAGCAAAGGTTGAAGTTTTTGCACGATTTCGTGTATCGCCAGATCAGGCGTAGCACCCGCCTGGGCACCGTCAGAGGGTATTGCGTCCATGACAAAGACTCCTTCCTTTGTATTGAGTCAAAGCATTCCGCGAGCCACAGCCCAGTAAAGACCGCGGTTAAATCCATTTCGCAGCAAGCCTGCCAACTTGTTCGGTGGGGTCGGCAACACATCGTGCGTATAGTCGTACCAGAGGGGCATACCCGCGTTCAGCCCCATTTGAGCCACGGCCTGGACACGCCCGTCGTAGATTGCATCGGCAGAACCATGGCGAATTTCACCTGCAATATTGTTTGCAATAACCGGTGCCTGGTTATGGCAAGCGCCTCCTGCTTTGCTGACGGGCAAGTCGACGGTATCGCCTATCACATACACATTTTCCAGACCGTAGACTTGCAGGGTCTCGTGATGAGTGGGTAGCCATCCCTCATTGCCTTGCGCCTGGGATACGCCCGACGCTATTACGACATCCACCGCTCGTATCGGCGGGGTCGCCATCAAGATATCGAACGGCTGGGCATCACCCTCTGCGGAATAGGCAATGCGTTGATCGGGATCGACCTTGTCGAGGGTAAAACCTCGCTGAAAGCGGATGCCACGCTGTTCAAACAGGCCAGGCAGAATTTCGCCTGTAGGTCGCTGCAAGAACAAACAGTTGCGCATCAACTGCGCCGTCGTGGGATAGGTGTAGACGATCTCCACCTTGTCGCGAACGCCGCGACGACGCAGAAAATCATCCAGCATCAGGGTGGTTTCAACGGGGGCAATCCCACATTGATGAGGAACATTCGGGGTTTGGGGGAAAGAAACGGTAATGAAAATCCGCCCGCGTTTTATGGTGCCCAGACGCTGGGCCAACTGTCGTGCAGGCCCGTATTGGTAGAAATGATCCCCGGCCTCCTTCAGCCCTTCAATCCTTTCCGGCGCGGGTACACAGCCCGTGGCGATCACCAAGTAATCATAGCCGTGGCGTTGGCCGCTGCGGGTATGCAGGGTCTGCCCGGGGAAATCGAAGCGGGTCACTTCATCGACCTGAAAGTCGATCTCCGGCCGCAACAAAGAACGCTCCGAGCGCTTGAGTTCTTCTTCAAAGAACTGGTTAAACGCCACGTACATGAAGGCAGGCTTGTAAAAGTGCTCCGCCGAGTTTGAGAGCAGGCTGACTTTCACCTTGGCCCTGACGATTTCGGGATACAGCTTTGCCACTAACTGATTGGCGACCATGGTCCCACCAAGACCACCGCCAACGATCATTATCCGGATCACCGCACTGCCTCCATGCATGGTTGGAACTCCTATAAGGGACCTTAGTAAATAACCACGTGGAGGCAGGACTAAAAGGCAATAACGGTTGCAGCGATCATCGCGAATAGGGTTCCTGCAAGCGTCAAGTAGGTGAAATAGACAGCCAACGGGTACGAAATACGGGCCGTGCATGGTTTTCCAATCATCGGTCCCAAGGACTGTGCAGCGATGCGCTACCGAGTCGCATGCTCCTCCTTGGCAAATGTAGATCACTGATATGGTGGGATTTTTTTCTACGCTGGCGCACGTAACCAATCAGAAAAAGACCGCTCGCAAACTTGCACCAACGTGCCTGGATCTATATATTCCCTAGCCTGCTGCACCGCTCAAGCACTTTGCCAGGCAAAGCTTCTTGAGTTGCTTCATCGCGCTGCCGCCCGAATGGCGAAACTGGTAGACGCATGGGACTTAAAATCCCCCGCTCGTAAGGGCGTCCCGGTTCGATTCCGGGTTCGGGCACCATAGATATCAAGGGCTTGCATGATGAACTTCATGCAAGCCCTTATCTTTTCTGTTCCGCAATTTTACAAGCTGTTCCGCAATTATCCTTTCCTTGGCGTCCTGCCGACCGAGCACCACCCCCCCTCATTTGCACGCAACAGACCACAGTTGATCAAGCCTCGTCGTATAGCTCTGGCTCATCATCTCCCGGCGCATTTCCCAGTCGGGTTCGTAGGCACACTGGCCGACCGCAGCGTTCCCCTTCCCCACCGTCCATTGATCTGGTCCAGCACCGTCATCACCCTGGTAGCCTCCGCAGGCTGCGACACGGCGAACAGATCGTCGGTGTATTCGCCCGGCTGGCAAAGGTTGAGCAGCATCACCTCGGCCTTGCTGTATTTGAAGCCTGGCTGGTAGATATGGTCGACCGCATCAACCGCAGCCTTCGTCAGTAGGCGCACGTCGTCGGTTGGATAAGGCAGGTCAACCACCACCCCGTTCGCATACTTGGCCTCTTCCGGATTGAACATGCCGGTCCGGATGCAGACGCGGACCTTCTTGCACAGTGAGCCCTGGGCCCGGAGCTTTTCAGAGGCTCGCATCATGTAGGTGGCCAGCGCCTCCTTGATCGGTGGCAACTCGGTCAGGCGCTTACCGAACATCCGGCTGCAGCAGATCTCCTGCTTCGGTGGGTCGGGCTCATCCAGCTCCAGGCACGACGTGCCGGCCAACTCCCGGGCAGTTTTCTCAATCACGATGCTGAACTTCTTGCGCAGCGTCCACGGGTCAGCCTTGGCCAGGTCCATGGCGGTCTTGATGCCAAGTGCGTCGAGGTGGAGTTTCATTTTTCGGCCGACACCCCACACCTCGGCCACGTCGGTGTTACGCAATACCCAGTCGCGCTTGGCCGGGTCAGTAATGTTTACCACTCCACCTGTCTGAGACTGCAGCCGTTTCGCTGTATGGTTGGCCAGCTTGGCCAAGGTCTTTGTGGGAGCAATGCCGACACCTACAGGGATGCCAGTACCGCGCAGCACCTGGGCTCGAATCCTTCGCCCGAGGCCGTCCAGGTCATCGATGCCGGTCAAATCGGCGAAAGCCTCGTCTAGCTAAAGGAAAGATGTCAACCCATGGACATCGGTTTGAATGAATATTTGTCAGGGTTTAGATCAGGTGTCCGATGTCCATAGACCACACGCATTTTCACAGAAATGGATCACATGGTGTCCATGGCAAATACGCGAATTTTGTGGCGACGAAAGCTAGCGTGACCAAGATGAGCCCGCTCCAATAGTCCAAAGCTCATCCAACCTGGTTGTATAACTAGGGCTCTTAAGCTCTCTCCTCATACCCCATTCAGGTGATACAGGGACGCTGGCAGTCCGCAATGTACCTCGCCCCCACTTGGCATTTATCTCATCCAAAACATTCATCACTCGCCCGCTTGCCTCTGGCTGTGATGGCGCGAATAGGTCGCCGGTGACCATGGCCTTTTCCGTGGCCGAAGATCAGTTGGCAGGGCTGTCGGTTGGAGACCGTGTATCGTTTTCTTTTCGACTAGAGGGTGAAAAAGCAACGATTGTCTCCATCAAAAAGTGATGTTTCAGTAGCCGGCACGTATTGTCGTGCCGGTTTTTACCCCCTACCTTCAGGGTGTGAATGACTGCTTCTCGCCGATATTGTTGAAAAAGTGGCGTTGCCACGGTGGCATCGTCGTCTCAATCAGATCGACTGACGTTACTTGAGGCAATCAGTCAGCGATTGAGGACGGTAACATTCATGGGGTGTCGCATTTCGGCTCCACGGTGAAAGTCCGCGAGGCATCAACCGCTCCAATACGCGCTAAGGTACTGCGCCCAATCAGCACGGGATAATTCATCTTGCCCCGATCCTTCAGCGAGAACTCCTCATCGTACATACGAGATCCGATGCATATTTTCATCATCACAACCGGACGCTGCTCCGCGCCGCCGGCACCACGCACTTTTACGTTGCGGACGACCTTGCGCTCAAAGGATGAATTGGTCATCTTGCCAGTCATGCTGTCTTTGACTTCCACATTAAAGCGGACCCACCTCTGGTTGTCCTTTTCAAACCGTTCCAAATCCTTCGCATCCATGGACGAGGTCAAAGCTCCGGTATCGAGCTTGATTTTCACCGAGATGTTTTCCGGTTGAATCTGCCCTTCCTCCACCCACCCAAATACTTTGGGGGGGGACTTCGTCTCGGCAAATCCGGGCGCCATCGCCAAGGCAATAGTCACCGCAATCAACCATCTTGTCGTTCGATACGGCATAAAGGAAACCTCTTTTATGGGCTGAGAGAGTTGTTTCTTGTGCTGTAGGGAGCTTAGGTTGTCTGCTGCTCCGTCAAAGACGAGCCCTAAACATCCTCGTAACTGCGGCTGTTCGCCCATTCCAACTCATGCTGCACCTCCAGGTGGAAGGCCTCATAAAGCAACCAGGCCTTCTGACAGTTCTGCTCCAGAAGTCTCTCTGCCTCAGCGCTAATGCCCGACTGCTCGCGCAGTGCCATCAACTTCAGGTAGGCAGCATAAGCCGCATCTCGATTCTGGACGGCATACCCTTCCGCGATAGTGCGGTTTAAACCCGCCATTAACTGCTCTATCTCAAGCGTGTAATCATCAGTCATACGTCACGAGCCTCTGGATGGGGAACGGCGTGAAGCAGCAGCCAGCAAATGCCCCCTTGATCACGCTTTCAAGGCCAGGATTCGGCGTGCCCCATTCAAGACAATGAGGCCCACAACGGTACCAATCACCAAATCTGGATAGGCAGAACCTGTCCACGCGACCAGCACACCGGCAACGATAACGCCAAGGTTCGCAAGCACGTCGTTGGCTGAAAAAATCCAGCTTGCTTTCATGTGTGCACCTCCTTCGCGATGGCCATAGATCATCAAGAGACAGCTGACGTTGGCGACGAGCGCAATTACGCCAATCCCCATCATCAGCATCGACTCCGGTTCGCTGCCGTAGAGAAAGCGTCTCGCCACTTCCATGAGTACACCCAGGGCCAACACGATCTGAAAGAACCCCGCCAGGTGCGCAGCGCGAACCTGCAGCCGTGCATTGCGTCCGACGGCATAGAGAGCCAGGCCATAGACGGCAGCATCAGCAAACATGTCCAGTGAATCGGCCACCAGGCCAGCTGACTGGGCGATCAAACCTGCGCCCATCTCGATGACAAACATCGCGCCATTGATACCGAGTAGTATTTTGAGCGTGCTTGCCTCCTTCGAAGTAGTCAGCTCTTCACTGACACTATTGGCCGAGGCTGCTTCCTGACTGGCCGGTTCAGTACCCAGTAACGTTGCGCCCAGGCCAAGTGACTCCAGTTTTGTAGTGATCAGATCAACAGGTCCGTCATGGAAAGCGCGTACCTGCCTGCTGGCCAGATCAAAGGACAATGAATGGAGATCAGGCACGCCATTCAAAACGAGACGAATCATCCGTTCTTCTGACGGACAATCCATCTTGGGCACAAGAAAACTGCTGACCCAGGTGACTTCATTCGACGAGGTTGCCGCTTCAGTGGTTGTTGGCACTGGGCCACAACCACAGGATTTCTCACACGTACCCATGATCCGCTTTACCTATCAGGTTTCATTCTGGCCATTGAAAACCATATAGCAGGTATAGGGTCAAGTGCAGATATACTGGCGTTTTATCGAGGAGCCAGCGATGCGCATCGGTCAACTAGCACAGCTGACGGGAGCGGATATTCAGACCATTCGTTTCTATGAGCGCCAACGTCTGCTTCCACCACCCAATCGTCAGGCCAATGGCTACCGCTCCTATGAAGCGGAACATGTGGAGAGACTGCTGTTCATCCGCCGCTGCCGGTCGTTCGGTATGTCGTTGGAGGAAATCGCTGTTTTGCAGAGCTTTCAAGCACAGCCGCAGCAACCTTGCGCGGCGGTGAATGCGCTGCTTGATAGTCATATTGCTCAGGTCAGAACCCAAATTACGTCCTTGCAAGTCCTGGAAGATCAATTGGTGAGATTGCGCCGCTGCTGCGATAACGAACGACAAAGTTTGGACTGCGGAATACTTTCGGGCTTGGTAGAGGGCGGTACAACACACTCCTGATGCACGCGCCCCTTCGCTTTTGCTCAAAAATTTAGTTCTTGACCATATAGCGACTATAGGGTGTTCACTGCGCAACAACAGAGGAGACGCCATAATGGCTAATTGTTGCGATGACACCCCGAAAAAAAGCTCCTGCAGCAACTCTGCGGAGACAAGCTGCAGTGGGACGGCTTGCGCGACACCGGCAGAACCGGTAGGCGAACTGAGCAGCTTTCGCATTGAACAAATGGATTGCCCTACTGAAGAAGCGCTGATCCGCGGCAAACTGGAGAAGCTGCCCGAAGTGCAGGCGCTGCAGTTCAATCTGCTAAACCGGACCCTCGACGTCCGTCACGAGCCGCTGTCTCCACAGGTGCTTGTGGAGGCCATTGCTTCATTGGGGATGAAGGCTGAGCCATTGACCGCCGCGCAGGGCACTCGTGTGGTAATTGCGCAAATGGACTGTCCCACCGAGGAGCGACTGATCACCGACAAACTGTCCGGTATGCCGGGCATCTCGGCACTGCGGTTCAATCTGCTGCAACGAACACTCACCATCAGCCATGAGCCGGAGGCACTGGCGCCCGCGTTGGACGCGATCCGCGCGCTCGGCTTCACTCCCCAGCTTGCGGCCGAAACCAAATCCTCGACCGAACCGCATCCACCGACCAACGCTTACTGGTGGCGGCTAGGGCTGTCCGGGGCCGCCGCCGCATCCGCGGAGATCTTGCACTTCACCCAGTTGGTGCCCGAATGGGGCGTTGCGGCCATTTCCCTGGCGTCCGTGTTGCTGTGCGGGTTGGCCATCTACAAGAAAGGCTGGATCGCCCTCAAGAACCGCAACCTCAACATCAATGCGCTGATGAGTATTGCCGTTACGGGCGCGATTCTAATTGGGCAATGGCCCGAAGCTGCCATGGTGATGTTCCTGTTTGCGGTCGCGGAGTTGATCGAGGCCAAATCCCTCGATCGCGCTCGGAATGCTATCCGCAGCCTGATGGACCTAGCTCCGGACAAGGCGACGGTGCAGCAACCCGATGGCCGTTGGATCGAGCTGGAGGTGGCCACGGTCGCCGTCGGAAGTCTGGTCCGGGCTCGCCCCGGTGAGCGTATCGGCCTGGATGGGGAGGTGGTCAAAGGTAATTCGACGATCAACCAGGCACCCATCACCGGCGAGAGCCTGCCTGTGGAAAAGGGGCCAGGCGATACGGTGTTCGCCGGCACCATTAACCAAGCTGGCGAATTGGAGTATCGCGTCACGGCGGAAGCCAGCCATACCACCCTGGCTCGGATCATCCACGCCGTCGAAGAGGCTCAGGGTGCCCGTGCGCCAACCCAGCGCTTCGTTGATCAGTTCGCGCGGATTTACACGCCGGCGGTGTTCCTGTTCTCGCTGGCTGTGGCTGTCGTACCGCCCTTGCTGATGAACGGGATGTGGTTCGACTGGATCTATCGTGCCCTGGTATTGTTGGTGGTGGCGTGCCCCTGCGCCCTGGTGATTTCCACCCCTGTCACCATCGTCAGCGGCCTGGCGGCCGCCGCTCGCAAAGGCATTCTGATCAAGGGCGGGGTGTACCTGGAAAGCGGCCGCAAGATCACGCACCTGGCTTTGGACAAAACCGGCACTCTCACCCATGGCAAGCCGGTTCAGACCGACTTCCTACCCATTGGCACAGACCTGCCAGCGGAATACCTCTCGGCGGCGGCGAGTCTGGCCAGTCGCTCTGACCACCCAGTGTCGCAAGCCATTGCCAACCAGGCTGCTGAGCGCTCAATACCGTTGCTGGCCGTAGAGAGTTTCGAAGCTATTGTTGGGCGCGGCGTCCGCGGTGTTATTGACGGTCATCAGTACCATCTGGGCAATCATCGATTGCTTGAGGAGCTCGGTCTTTGTTCGACTGGATTCGAAGCGTTACTCGAACGATTCGAGCGTCAGGGCAAAACGGTTGTCATCCTCTCCAACAAAACTCAGGTGTTGGCCCTGTTCGCCGTGGCCGATACGGTGAAGGACAGCAGCCAGGCTGCCATTGGCGAACTCCACGCACTGGGCGTGAAAACGCTGATGCTGACGGGCGACAATCCGTACACCGCCGAAGCGATCGCCGCGCAGGTGGGTATCGACGAAGCCAAAGGTAACCTGTTACCGACCGACAAGCTCAGCGCCATTGTAGACCTGATCAACAACGGAGCTACCGTGGGCATGGTCGGGGATGGCATCAACGATGCCCCCGCACTGGCTCGTGCCGATGTCGGTTTTGCCATGGGCGCGGCGGGTACCGATACCGCGATCGAGACTGCAGATGTGGCGATCATGGACGATGACCTGCGCAAGATCCCGGCCTTCATCCGCCTCTCCCGGCAAACCGCTGCGGTGCTTATGCAGAACATCGGACTGGCTCTGGGGATTAAGGCGATCTTTCTGGTAGTCACGCTGGCCGGTCACGCCACGATGTGGATGGCGGTATTCGCCGACATGGGGGTAAGTCTGTTGGTAGTCCTGAATGGATTGCGCCTGCTGCGCAAGTGAGGGCGAGATGAACAGCGAACTACATACCGCCATCGGCATGGCCTTCCAGCAAGCCGAGCAGGCACTTGCGGCCAAGGAGCCTTGGCGCGCCTATCCCTGGTTGGAGCGCGCCCACATTCTCAGTCAGCGCCTGCCAGTGCTGCACGTACGCAGCCATTGGTTGATGCTCCGGGCTGGCTGGCAACAGCGCGACTACCGGGAAATGCTTGGCCAAACCACACGGATAATGGCTGCCTTGCTGTTCAGCAAACTCTGGGTACCAATCGGCAACACCGGACGGGCCAGGATCAGTGCATTCCGGTCGATGCCAGTACCAAAGGATCTGCAACGACTACTGCAAGGTAAGCCACCAGTGAAGGCACATCAGGAAGCAACGCAGTACGTCACACCTTGGTTTTGGTGGGGGCTGGCGACTGCAGTTGCCACCCTCGATCAAGGGTTCAAATCCATCGTTGAGCGTCTATTCGCGCTGGGTTCAACGCTTCCCTTGAGTTCATTTTTCAATATCGTGCATGCCCGGAATACCGGCGCAGCCTTCAGCTTCCTGGCTGAAGCGGGCGGTTGGCAGCGTTATTTTTTCATCGCCATCGCTTTGGCCGTGTCCGTGGTGCTCGCCCTGCTGCTTCGTCGTGCGCGCCCCCCGAGCGAAGCCTTGGGTTATAGCCTGATCTTGGGCGGTGCTATCGGTAACCTCATCGATCGGTCGTTCCGCGGCTATGTTGTCGACTACTTGGACTTCTACTACCAGACATGGAGTTGGCCGGCGTTCAACCTAGCAGATATAGGTATCGTCGGTGGTGTACTACTGTTGTTCCTGAGCAGCCTGTCGCAACCGAGTCCACAAGCAGGTCGGGCGGGATGAAGGAGCCCGGTGCGGTCGACTCGCCTCGTTGGTCCGGCCGTGCATGGATTGCCCCTGGCATGGCTATCTTCATCGGCCGCGCCGGGCATCAAGACTGGCACCAACATCAGGCACACCAAATTGCACTGGGATTGAATGCGCTCGTCTTCGTAGAGTCACCTCACGGTGGCTACACCGGGGCTGCGGTCCGCATTCCTGCGGGTGTTCGCCACCGGCTCAGCGGCGACATCGTCATGTCGATCTACCTAGATGTATTGTCGGATGAAGCCAGGGCTCTGCCCGAGGGCAGAACCCTGGCGCCGCTCGAAATTGCTACGGCCGACGTGACGAGGCTGATCGATGCCTTAGACGAGACGACCCTTGGTGTCCGAAGGGCGGTTCGGAGGGCGTTGGGAGTAATCGACCTGCCGACAACCGACCCGCGCCTGGCTGTGGTCAGCGCAGCCGTGCACAGCGGCAGCGTGCGGCGTGACCAACTCGCCGCACTGGTGCACCTGTCTCCGACGCGTTTTTCCCATTGGTTCGTGGAGCAGACCGGCCTGCCGCTGCGCAGCTATGCAAAATGGCTGCGCCTCACCCATGCAGTTCAGCTATTAGCCAGTGGGCTATCGATGACCGAAGCGGCACACGCGGTAGGCTTCTCCGATTCCGCCCATTTTTCACGAACCTTTCGTGCGCTGCTGGGCATAGATCCATCCTCAGCGCTTGCCGAGGTTCGCCTGCAGGAAGGCTAGCTCTTTCGTTCAAGCTGCCAGCGCGTACCCACACATATCGTAAAGGCTCACAATTCGGGAGCCCGATAATGTCCAGCATTTCTCGTTTAGCCATTCGATGGTTGAGCTATCCCTTAGTATTTGGCGGTTGTGCGGCCTTCATGGTGTGGGCGTTATACGCTGGAATGCCCTATTGGCCGACATCTCCCCTTGTCGCTGCGGTCGGGCTGCTGGCCATCGCGGCATTGGAGCATCTTCTGCCGTTTCGGCAGGAGTGGCTGGAAGATCACCAGGACACCCAGACGGACTTGCTGCACTTGCTAGTAAACCTTTCCGTCATTCAGTTCACGGCAGAAATCGTGGCCAAACTGGGGGATGCGGTACCTGCCTCGATGCGTCTATTTCCCAGTGAGAGCCCATTATGGCTGCAGCTGTTGCTAGTTGTGGTGGTGCTCGACCTGAGTCTGTACAGCATCCACCGAATCAGCCACCAGGTGCCCTGGCTGTGGCGTTTCCACATGGTTCACCACAGTGCCGAACGGCTGTACTGGATGAACGGTGAGCGGCGCCACCCCCTCCACGCTGCGCTCATGGCAGGCCCTGGGCTGGTAGTGCTGCTCGCTTCAGGGGCACCCTCGGCGGTGGTCGCGACCTGGTTTGGCATTTTGAGCGTGCACCTGGCCTTCCAGCACTCGAACCTGGATTACCGGGTGGGCTGGTTACGACATGTGTTTGGGGTCGCCGAAATCCATCGTTGGCACCACAAGCGTGACTTCGAAGATGCCCAAGTGAACTTTGGTGAGTTTCTGATGGTATGGGATCGGTTGTTCGGCACGTTCTACGACAGCGCAGGGAAGCTGGGCGCAGAGGTTGGACTGCATGAACAGGGATTCCCGCAGGGCTATTTGGAGCAGCTTGTTGTGCCCTTTGGAAAAGCAACCTTGCCCCAAATAAACCGCGATGATACGTGACATATAATGGCATGACCGTGTGCCTACACCATCACTCGACGGACGAGCTGGTGTTGTTTAGGTTGACGGCCTTTTTTTGATACCCGAGGGGAGCGCTATGGATAGTGACGCACTTGAACAGAACCAAATACCGATCTATTTCGTCGCGGTCATTGCCGCAGCAATCGGTGGGTTCATGGCGCCTGTGGCTGCTCAGGGGTTGAACGCTTTGGTAACGCCAACCATCGCCGTGCTGATGTACGCGATGTTCTTACAGATTCCCTTTCTTAATCTGCGTGAAGGACTGAGCAATAGACGCTTCATGTCAGCCCTGCTGATCGCCAACTTTGTACTGATTCCGCTGTTGGTATGGGGGCTCACTCGGGGACTCACGGATCATCCGGCGATCCTTGTTGGTGCTCTCCTGGTACTGCTGACACCCTGCATCGACTACGTGGTGGTCTTTACTCATATTGGCAAGGGCGACTCTCGTGGAATCCTTGCAGCCACACCAATCCTGCTGCTGCTTCAGCTTGTTCTGCTACCCGTGTACTTGGCCTTCATGTTGGGTGGACAGTCCGAAGTCATGATCTCGGTTGGCCCCTTTGTTGAAGCCTTTCTCGTGCTGATTGTCGCGCCGTTGTTATTGGCGGTGGTAACAGCGGCGCTAGCCAAAAAGTCGAAAATCGTCAGTGGTTGGAATGCCGCCTGGGCTTGGCTACCTGTCCCAGCAATGGCTGCGGTTCTGGTCGCGGTGGTCGGCTCTCAAATCTCCTCGGTCGTTCGCGACATCGACAAACTTGCTCCGGTCATCCCCGTATACATCGGCTTCATGCTATTGGCTCCGTTGGTTGGCGCTTTGGCTTCGAGAGCTTTCAAGCTGCCGTCCACGACTGCCAGAGCAGTGACATTCAGCTCGTCAACACGCAATTCTTTGGTCGTTCTCCCACTGGCCCTGGCATTACCTGAAGAGATTCGAGGCCTTGCGGCGGCGGCGGTGATCACCCAGACGCTAGTCGAGTTGGTGGGTGAGCTGATCTACATCCGCGCAGTACCGGCACTAATTTGGCGAAAAAGTTCGCAGACTGCGTCAATAACGCGATAGAAATCGAAACGTCGCGACATGGTTTTGATCAAGCTTGAATGACTGCTACTGGCCGATTCTGTTGAAAAAGTCGGTCTTTCCCGACCGCCCACGTAGTGACTGCTGAAAATACCTTTTTTGCGTGCAGCTACGCGAAATCTGAGCCTGGAATCCTCTGCTCAAATTAAAGATATCAATCTCAAGCGCGTACTTTACCGGAGGAAACCATGGCCGACTTTTTCAACAGAATCGGCCGATAGCTGCCTGTTTCCATCGGCTGATCGCAGGCAATAGGCAGGAAGCAGAGCGCTCCTTCCGGCTCGCCGCATCAAGGTTGAGCAGCAGAGTGGTCGGAATAGGCCAGTCCCTACACCCAGGCGACTAGCTGCATACGCGCTGTTATCTCAGAGCTTTCTCGGCCCGCGCGGATCCAACGAAATTATATTTGACGCAGGCAACTGCCGCTCAAGCTCAGCGATACGGTCATACAGCTCAATGATTTTCGTATCCGCTTCGCTCAATAAACTTGCGAGTTGGTCGCGCTGCCGGGCTACTTCCTCAATCCGATCACGCAGGGCGCGGCTTTTCTGGCGGGCGAGAAGATTTACCTGGTTCAACGAAGGAGGTCGCTCCTCCGCATTTTGTTCCACGTAGGTTTTTATCTCAGCGATGAGACTCGGGAAACGAGATTTCTTAAGCGCCGACGGATCGCTCCCGGCCTCTTTGGCCACGTTGTTCTGAGTGACCGGTGTCCCCTTCGGTAGAAGCTGTGGCCTATTGAGTTTCAGGCGCTCAAAAGCATCACGATATTGATCAGCCGCGCTGCGGCGAGCAGGGAGTTCAACGTCCATTCGCGCTCCCTACGACACGACGAAAGCTTGCTACGCTTCGCTGTTGAGCCATCAAAGATTCCATTAGCGGACTTCCATCCTGAGCAGTAGCAAGCCGCTCTTTGAGTACATGTTCAAGATCATCTACCGAGCCCAATCGTTCTGAGTCATACAGCACATCAGGGCAAGGTTTTGCATCCACTGAATCACCGCCCCCGCAATGGGCAATGTTGTCAATTCCGCCGTACGGACAAGGCTTGCGACTCGAACAAACGCCAAGAATGATCGGGCGACAGGCAACCGCGCCTTTCTTTGCCAAACCAATCATCTTCTTCGCATCCTCTGGCGAAATCAGCCGAACGATCTCAGCCTTTCGTTTGTCTCCATGGGGACTGACAAAACGCTCACTCGTAAGTTGCTGCAACTCTCTTCCAAGCGTCTCGTACATTGTGCGAACGTACAGAGTGTGAGCTTTCTCCTCTAGACGCAGCCGCGAGTGATTTTGTCCGTAGTAAAGGCTCATCGCTCGAGTGACATGCTTGAGCTGGTACTGAAGCGAAGCATCACTTACGAGCCCGGAAGCTTGCATGTTTACTGCCCCAGTTCTACGCAACTGATGCCACGCCAACGGCCATACAGCGCCCACTTGATACTCCTCCGGCAGTGTAGGGGTAGCTAGCCGGGCCAGTTTCAAATCCTCAGTCGTGATACGCAAACATTCTGAGTCAAAGAGCTTCCCGTACTGCCCCAAAAGGTCGGCATATGACTGAATGCTCGGTCTCAGTGAGTGATTACCTTTATTGCGCAATGAACTCCAGGGCTCGTAAGAAAAATCGGTCAAGTAACGCCCGGCGAGAACTCTCGCGGCTTCGTGAGGTGCGTATAGTGAGCGAAACATAGAAATAACCTCCATCGCCTTCACGGCGACTGCCACAGATGGGGATGTGACCCAAACGGCGTCGCTATCAGAGAGCGTTTTTGTCGTTTGCCCACGTAACAAAAAAATGTCGCCGAAGTTCTTGTCGTGCTCGATGTCAAGGCACCCAGCTCGAAGATTCCATGCTTCCTCGACCCGCATGAGACTGAAATTAAGGATGTAAGCTAATCCCGCGCCGTTGACCAGTTTCAAATAGCTAGTCAGCGCTCTTACTTGTAAGTCGCCACTGCGACCCACCCAACGTTCAAGCAGCTCAAAGATGCCGAAGCGTTTCGCGGTATCTGCAAACGCGCCGAGAAAACGAAGCCCCGTTTTAGCGCCTGATAACTGCATATTATGGCCGCAAAAAGGCGGTGCGTTTACGCACGCCGTTCTCTCTGAAACCCTCTGGTTATGTTCGTAAGCCGCGAAGCAGAACCGGTAACAAGCTTCAACCTGTTCTCGATGGGATAGGAAGTCATCAAGGCACTCTCGCAGCCTAGTAACTTGATAGCGCCAAATACGTGGAGGGATGTACGGTGTTTGAGCTGTGTGGTGAGTTGGAAAAAGCGCAGCCAGACGGGTTAGGGAGCCTGAGTCCAGCAACGTAAACCCTACAGCATCCCTAGACGCGTAAAGCTCATGCATTAACGTCAGAAACTCGGTTTTTCTTGAGGTTGAAAGAAAGGCAGGGATCCGTTCGCATACGCGTGGAAAGTGGCTTAATTCGCTGGCAAGTATTCCTGCCTCCTCGCAAAGAACAAACAGCCGCCGCATCTGATCGAAACGCGTTTTAAGGGATCTGTAGCCACGAGCGCCGTACGGCCCGTATAGCCACCAGCCAGTGATGATTCGAAGTAAATTTGCGTTCTTTGAGCTAATTGGCGTCGCTGATTTTTTAACTGGCCCATCGCCAAAATTCAGCGTCAGCGCCTTCTTGGCCCATGGATCAAGCCTCCAAATTGGATCGCCCCAACGGCTTATTACTTTGCCCTGTGCATCAATTACGACCGGCCAGTCAGGTGGCGGAGGCCAGCTCTCTGGACGGTAATTCGATGCCCCAGGAACGGCGAGAGGCGACTCGATAGAAAGCCCTAACGTCGTGAGCATATTCATAGGGAAGCCCCCCCTGAAACTTCCGCAAGCCGAATAAATCCGTCCCACGCTGGGTGATAGTCCTCCTCAGCTATGCGTGCCAGTGCCTCATCCACCCAAAGCCGACGCACCTCGCTACTCTCTTGAAAGAACCGTAACTTCGCACTCAGACGCTCGACCGCAAGCATCGCTGGATGGTCAGCCTCGTCAGATCTATCCGTGCAAGCTGGGCGATATCTAACTAGCTCCAAGCTCTTTAGCACTCGCAAACTACTCAGAGACCAGACGTGATCCTCGCTTTCAATATCCCGATGATTGACGCAGAAAAGGCAACCCGCAGCGTTGATACAATCGGGATCAGGAGCATTAGTCGGAGCATCCACGACCGATTCTGGTATCGGCGCCACACAAGTACCTGGAGCAGGTGAGCAAACGACGGGATCTGCTTGCCGGTGAAATCGAGTGATTTCAATCATCGCAATTTGCGGATTGGGCTCGGCGTACACACGAATCAAAGTTTCAGCGGTATGCTGTGCGATTTCCGCCACCAGTTCGGGGCGTTGCGACTCACGTAACAGCCAGTTAATACGCGCACCCCGGAGCTTACGAGGTCGAACAAATCGAACACTGGAATCGTTGCAGACGCGCGCAATAGCCGTGAACTGAGGAGCTTCTAAAACAAGACGTCCCCCAGGGCGGACGAGAGGGAAAAGAAGTCCCTCTAGATCGTCAGGAAACCACGTGTTACGCCACTCAATGTAGCGTTCGAACCACTGCTTGTAGCTTGAGAAAACGTCAAACAGCACTTCACCCTGACGGCGATTTTTGTAAGACCTCACTTGGTAACCATCAAAATGACTCGTGTAATGGTATTGGTCGATCCGAAGCTGATGCGCCTGCGACAAATTCATGCCGGTTTGTGCGATGAACATGAGCAGCTCGGCTTCGATTCGCAGATTCACTGCCGGGTATCGAGTCTCGATTGAAACGTCAGCGCTCCGAAGTTCGCGGTTTCTAAGGATGGCCGCAATCTGGAATTTGGTTTGAGGTCGAATCCGTCGTGACGCTTCCTTCTCTGTATCGCGCAGGCCGCACCAGATAGGTAGCGTCGAACCCGACCGCAACTCCACGTGGATGGGAAGTGGCCCCGCCACAGCTTCATAGGTAAGGGACGCACAGACGTCGGCAATGAACTGCCCGAATGAAAAGCTCTCTTCTAAACTTTGCTTATCAGCGCCCCCATTACTGGCCTTTCCGTTGCCTCTAGGCTTGCGGATTCGGGTGCTGTACAGAAGCGTCGAGCTTCGGCCTAGAACTCGGTCGAGCATCGTCGCAGTTAAACTTGCCGCGTCGTATAATGATCCGGCAGTTAGATATCCTTCCACGCGATGACGCTGTAGAAGATGTTCAGCCCACCCCAAGTATTCCTCCGCGACCGTATCAATGCTCAACGGACGCTCGCACTGATCCACCCACTGAAAAAACTTCCTCAACGCACCAATCTTGTTATTTGCCGAAAAGCGGCTCCTCCCGCCGACAAGGTCGTCGGTCAAACAGTCATGGAGCCCCTTCACAAGCTCTACCCGCTCCAGCAAAGGATCACCCAAAGCACCTGATGTGATTTCACTGCGTACAGTCTTCACTTTTGCCTTAGCACCACCGCTGTATAAAAGTGGTGCCAGATCCCAGGGCGTCTCATTTTTCGCGTACTCAAGCATTGGAAACGTTAGGTCTGAAAACGTCAGATTATTCATTGCTTGCTCCCTGCATCGAAGCAATCCCTGTAAACGCAGTCATGAAGCTGTTCGCAATGGCCTGCTTGGCGGGTGCGGCTTGCAAAAATTTGATGTATTTGAAGGTGGTAGCCTCCGAATTTCGACCGTGAAGCAATGCATTGCTGACAGTCGCAATCACTATCGCCACATCAGTGCAATTTGCTAAAGCGAGCCTAGCTAACTCAGTTCCAAAGGTGCATCGGGATTGGTGGAAGCGAAACTTCCTGAGCGCTTTGATGCCCGACGCGATGCCTAGTTTTCTAAGCGATGACATCTCAACGTTTATGGCCGAAGACTGATCACTGTTGCGACGTCCGAAAGGGTTTCCGAAACGTGTCAAGAACACTAAGTCTTGATGCTCGCCAGCAGCAGATGCCTCGCGAGTCAACCTGCGAAGACCCTTGGCGTACTCCAAGACTTCTGAACACAAAGCTTCGGGAATCCATACCTGGCCAGTTACCGCAAATTTGGTATGCACGGGCGGGGACGCACTTGGCCCTACGGATATCAGAAGCAGACCTTTAGCAGACGGATCATGTAGGGCACGCTCCAACGTGTCGATGCGAAGGTCACAGATCGTTCCCAGTCGCATACCCGTAAAGAAACCTAGAGCCAACATCAGGTAAAGCTCGGGTGAGGCGCTCTGTTTTGCGAAATCAAGAATGGCGTCGCGATCAACCGCAGACACTGGAAGTAGCCCACCTTCCAAAGTGACCCCAATGCGTTTTCGGTTTGGAATACCCAGATCGGTGGTGGTGCCAGCGAGCGTTCGCTCGAAGCCGACCTGATCAAAGTATTTGATGAAATAGCGCTTGTCTTTCCACAGCGGCAATAGCGGGTTTAGAAGGCCACGCCTCCTAATCCACCTGTAGAAACTGATGCAGTTACGCATGTACTCGGAAGCCGTGGCAGGACTGATATGACCAGCATCACGAGCCTTGATAAGCGCCCCACGGTACTGAACAAGACATCGATCAGCCTTTCGAGACGGAAACTCAAACCACTGAAGCCCGCGACTCTCCAAAAACTTCGCGTAGTTCAACAGCCCGTTCAGGTTGCTAGAAACGGTCTTAAGGAGTGCCTCACCATTGGTGACTCTCTCCATAGCCCAGAGATTGGCTTCTCTCCAGGGCAAGCCGTCTTCCCAGAATATTTGTGGTAGTCCTTCGATCACTACACGGGAGCTATTCAGCGAGTAGGTAATCAGGCGGTCTTTGACAGAAAGGTCATGCGGACTGAAGTGAATGTGTTCGACGGTAGGCAAGTGAAATCTCTGTAAGAACAAGCGTCAATGTCCATGGGGACACCATCTAACTTTGGGCGTCCACAGTATGCAACTTATTCTTATCGATGCTGTAGATCTCGACCGCCGGGACCATGCTCTCGATCACCGTCATAACCCGCTCGCTCATATCCCCGTACAGGGCATAGTTCGAGGAAAACGGCACGATGCCGTACTGCTTGAGCTTGTGCTTGATCTGGAAATAGGGTTCTCCCATTTTGACGAAAGGCTTCGCGTCGTAGCTGCGGGCAATGACACAGCCATCATTGTATCTGAATGACCCTAACAGTTAGAAGAGCACAAGCCATTGATTTTAGTGGTAATTTTCCTGCTAACAATTTTCGGTCTTTTTTGCCTCATAGACGGGCATCATGTTGAGCGTTTTGCCCTGTTGAAATCGCTAGAGCGATCCTATTTAGGCAGTCCTTCTACGATAAACACGCGGTACTCAGCCCCCTTCAATCGATGCTTTAAGGCATCTTGGTATTGAGGGCTGTCGTACGCAGCTCTAGCGTCGGCCAGCGTTGGAAACTCAAGGATAACCGCACCATCCACCGGCGCACCTTCCAGTGTCTCACCCGCGCCGTAAAAGGCCTGTGGGGTGACCGGATGGCCAGCCGATGCGGCGCCCGTGCTTTCCTCATACTTCTTGAATTCTTCTGGATCGGTGATCCGATCTCGGACGTAACCAAGGCAGCGATCCAAGGACTGGAATTGATTTACCAGCCTGGATTTGCCTTCAGCAAAGCGGAGATTCTGCTGTTGGAGATTTGCCAACCAGACGAGTACACCCCTGATCTCTTTGCCAATGTACAGCCCGCCGCATCGCAGAAAGTCATGCAGGTGATGGATCAGATCAATGCGAAATGGGGACGGGGCACTATGCGACCGGGTCGTGTCCCAGTGACCCCAGACTGGGGAATGAAGCGCGAGATGCTGAGTCCCAGCTACACTGGGTAATTGCACAGACTTGCCCCCCCATTTGCATCCGACCTGACCAGTTATTTGCATTGGATTTGACCAGCATGCTTCGTGGCCATGACCAGCAGAGTACGACCCAACGCAGACATTCGTTTGCGTGTTTGATTGCAGAGTCACTAAGGTTAAAAAGTGGGGCGCCGCGACATGTTTCTCAGTCAGATCTTGTAATGATTCTCCTCGTACGGGCCGTTCCGGACATTGTAGGATCTCATCCCCAATTTTTTTCAGGTCTATATGAGCACCCTCCTGGAGCCTCCCAGTAGCTTTTTTCAATCCACACCTTCTATCAGTTCGCTCTCCGCTATTGAGCGTAGATCTCGTTTTTTAAGGTCGCTTAACCTCGAAATTCCGTCTGTAGGTTTCTCAGCGATTACCTTCTCCAAGACGAACTGTGCCATCTCCAAAACTTCACCTCCTTGTATATGCTCTGGGAAGCCTTTCTCTCTTACGCCTTTCGCCCTGAACATCAAATCCGCTCTGTCGAGCAGGAGTTCGTGTGTTCGTGCAATTCACTCATTTACCCTCACTCTACGAGAGATTGAATAATCCCTATGGAATGGATTGCTGACCCCACGGCATGGCTTGGCCTGCTGACCCTGATCGTGCTGGAGCTGGTGCTCGGCATCGATAACCTTGTGTTCATTGCCATCTTGGCTGACAAGCTGCCGCCCGAGCAGCGAGATCGTGCCCGTGTCATTGGCCTCTCTCTTGCGTTGTTGATGCGTCTTGGCTTGCTGGCCAGCATCTCCTGGATGGTGACCCTGACCGAGCCTTTGTTCGAAGTCTTCGACAAGACGTTCTCGGGCCGAGACTTGATCATGCTGTTCGGTGGCGTGTTCCTGTTATTCAAGGCAACCATGGAATTGCATGAGCGACTCGAAGGACACGTGACCGAGCGTTCAGGTAATGCGGCCTATGCGATGTTCTGGCCTATCGTTGCGCAGATTGTGGTGCTGGATGCGGTCTTCTCGCTGGACGCTGTTATCACGGCTGTGGGCATGGTGGAACATTTGTCCGTCATGATGATCGCTGTGGTGATCTCGATTGGGCTGATGATCATCGCGAGTAAGCCACTGACCAACTTCGTCAACGGGCACCCAACCGTCATCATGCTCTGCTTGGGCTTCTTGATGATGATCGGCTTCAGCCTCACAGCTGAGGGCTTGGGCTTCCACATTCCGAAAGGCTATCTATACGCAGCGATTGGCTTCTCCATCTTGATTGAGCTGTTCAACCAGGTCGCTCGCTCGCGTCGTAAGAAGAGTTTGCAGGGTCATCGCCCAATGCGTGAGCGTACCGCGCACGCCGTCATGCGTTTGCTGGGTGGCCACAAGTTGGGTGCAGATGAAGTCGGAGAGGAAATCGCTGACATGCTGTCAGGCAGGGATTCCGATCAGGTTTTCCATCGACGGGAGCGCGTCATGATCAGTGGGGTGCTTCAGTTAGCGGAGCGACCTATTCGCAGCGTCATGACCCCGCGTGCTGAAATCGACCACATTGACTTGGCCGACACTCCAGAAGAAATCCGCACAACGCTGATGCACTCGTCGTACTCCAGGTTGCCGTTGATCAGAGAGGGAAGAGTTGATGAGCCATTGGGGTTCGTCCATAAGAAAGAGTTGTTGAAAGAGCTGTTGGCAGGTAATCAGCCAAACCTGGAAACCATGGCGCGCAAGGCAATCAATTTGCTGGACAGCTTCACGATTCTCAACGCGCTGGAACAGATGCGTAAAGAGTCGACTCACATCGCTTTCGTGGTGAACGAGTTCGGTGACTTCATCGGTATTCTCACGATGACTGACATCCTCGAATCCATCGCGGGTGAGCTGCCGGATGCCAGTGAAATTGAAGGCCCGAACATCGTTGCTCAGGATGGAGGTTTCCTCGTCAGCGGTGCGTTGAATCTCAGCCAGATTCGCGAACACATCGGCTTCCAGGCTGAAGCGACTGATGACTATCAGACGCTCGCGGGGTTGGTCATGAGCTTGCTGGATCGTCTGCCGATCATTGGAGATAAGCTCAATTGGCAGGAGTGGAGCATGACCGTTGTTTCGGTCGAAGAGCGTCGGGTGACGAGGGTGTTGTTGTCTAAAGAGTAAATGTAGAAAACGAGGCCGCAGTTGCGGCCTCGTTTGTTTAAAGCATGAACCGCTTTTGGCGATCCGGAAACTCAATCGCACCTGGGTTCCCTCGTCTTCACGACTGGTCACACTGACCTTCTCGCCAAAGCGTTCCATTACCCGTCCAGACGGCAGCACTCAATCGTACTCTTTCGTCGAGCGCGAAGGCTTACTGGAGTCGGCAGTCGATATTTCGGAGCCTCATGAATTCAGTGCTCGCTTGTTTTAGGCATGCGGGCCACTCCCATGATTACGATCTGGAGTACCAGGAGCATGATCATGAGCACGCGCATTCCGAACTGGAAGGTCTTGAGTTGTCGATTGATAGCTGTAACGGCTCGCGTTTGAAATCGGCCGCGCTCGCAATCAATGCGATTCCCGGCTCAGACTAACTGCAACTGACGGAGCAGCCGGGCTCACATTCACTGCGAGTGAGCTTGCATTCAGATGCGTCGGCTTGCATTCCATCATCGTGGGCTCACGCTTTCTGCAATTAACCAGAGCCACTTTCCAGAGGCAAAGCGAATTAGTCGTCGTGACGGGTACTGACCTTTTGTGTGCAGGGGCTTTCAGGCTCGAATGCCGCCCTCTTATCCGCGCGAGACATAAAGCGTTGATAGCACTCCAGGCCACAGAAGTGCACGACGTACTCGGAACCTTCCGGCGTAAGCGCGGCGTCAAGGGGAATGTCCTTGCAACATTCGCAGCAACTGATGGTAGGGGTGTTGTTTGCGTTCATGATGGGGTTCCTCCGTCGTC
Source organism: Pseudomonas sp. FH4 (assembly GCF_000510915.2). Lineage (NCBI taxonomy): Bacteria > Pseudomonadati > Pseudomonadota > Gammaproteobacteria > Pseudomonadales > Pseudomonadaceae > Pseudomonas > Pseudomonas sp. FH4. The sequence continues at coordinate 53,006 of NZ_AOHN01000020.1, forward strand.
CAAGAAAACCTAGTAACGCTTCCGCACCCGTGATCGAACCTGTGCGCAGATCGACCTGCGACCGGTAGTGCAGAAGAATTCCCGGCGCTCCCAACTCTGCCGCAACTCTGCCGCAACTCGGCAGCGGAGACCGCGCAGTGGTCTGAGCGGATCACGGCCGCTCCCGAAAGGCCCGCAGTGCCGCTCTCAGGAAGAGGATGAAGAGAACCGCCAGCACTAGCGCAGCGAGGCTCCAATGTTCGCTGACGAAGGCCCCGGCCGCAGTCCCCGAAAGCAGCAATGCCAGCACCGGCAAATGGCAGGGGCAAGTGAGCGCGGCGAGCGCACCCCACGTGTAGGCGCGCCAGCGGGGTATCTTGATTGATTCGGATTGGTTGGTGTTACGCATGGGCGTGACCTTCGACGGCGCAATGGGTCAGCCCGGCCAACTCCGTTTTCACTGCGGCTAAAGCCGCCTGCCGTGTCGCGATTTGCCGAAGCAAGCGCTCGATACACCCGATCACATCGGTACTATCGTGCGCATCGAGCGCTCGACAGAGCCGCGCCAATTCGTCGAGCCCGATACCGGACTCGAAGGCGGCACGCACGAAGCACAGCCGCGCCAGGGACCGCTCATCGAAAATGCCGTAACCGCTTTCCGTGCGCCGCGCGGGGTGCAGCAAGCCGCGCAGCACATAATCTCGGACTATATGGACACTAACGCCCGCGTCCTCGGCCAATCTGGATATGGAGTAGGCATTCATCGCCGACACTCCCGATCTTCACCGCAAATTGGGGCGCTCAGATATTTCCTTCCGGCTAGGCGCTCAGGTAGCCAGATGAGCAACGGTGCAGCACCCAGAGCCAGTAGCAGCCACAGCCTGGAGAGATGCTCGCCGTTTTGGTCAAACACATAAGCCAGTAGCGCACCAACCGCGAGCAACAGGAAGTAAGGCCCCGTGATGTAGCAGTGAAGGCGGCGACAACGCGTGGCGTTGACCAGGCAGGCGCCGCCCATCACGGCCAGCGCGGCGCCCGCTGCCAGGAACAACGCGGGGCGTCGATCTGACAGAACAATCGCTATCGTCGCCACGACGGCAGGCAGCCCCCAGAAGCTGACCACCTGCCATGTCTTGCGTAGGCTGTCGCACCTACCGAGATCGCCTGCCGTGTTGCTCATGTTTCAACCTCGCTCTCTCATTACCCTGCGCAGCAGGACAATTGTTTGACGTCCTTGTTAAAGGTCTGTGCGGCGAGCTTCAGCCCCTCGACCATCGTCAGGTAGGGGAACAACTGATCGGCCAGTTCCTGCACCGTCATCCGGGCGCGGATGGCAATGGCGGCGGTCTGGATGATTTCGCCCGCTTCCGGAGTCACCGCCTGCACACCCAGCAGCCGACCGGAGCCCGCTTCGGCGACCAACTTGATGAAACCCCGCGTGTCGAAGTTGGCCAGCGCGCGCGGCACGTTGTCCAGGGTCAAGGTGCGGCTGTCGGTTTCGATCCCGGCGTGGTGCGCTTCGGCTTCGCTGTAGCCGACGGTGGCCACTTGCGGATCGGTGAACACCACGGCCGGCATGACGTCGAGATTGAGCCTTGCCTCGCCGCCGGTCATGTTGATTGCCGCGCGGGTGCCAGCAGCCGCCGCCACATAGACGAACTGCGGCTGGTCGGTGCAGTCGCCGGCCGCATAGATATCCGCTGCGCTGGTGCGCATGCCCTGATCAATCCGGATTCCACCGCGCTCGTCCAGCTTCACGCCGGCGCCGTCCAGATTCATGCCCTGGGTGTTCGGCAAGCGCCCGGTGGCAATGAGCAGTTGGTCGGCACGTAACTCACCATGGTTGGTGGTCAGTACGAACTCGCCGTTGGCGTGGGACACATGGCTGGCTTGCGTTTGCTCCAGCACTTCGATGCCATCCATACGGAAGGCCTCCGTCACCGCCGCGCCGATGGCCGGGTCTTCACGGAAGAACATCGCACTGCGTGCCAGGATCGTGACCTCGCTACCCAGCCGGGCGAAGGCCTGCGCCAGTTCCACCGCCACTACGGAGGCGCCGATCACGGCGAGCCGCTTAGGGATTGTATCGCTCGCCAGCGCCTCGTCCGAGGTCCAGTACGGCGTGTCTTTCAGCCCTGGAATCGGCGGAACGGCAGCGCTTGCGCCGGTGGCGACCAGGCAGCGGTCGAAGGCTACGATGCGCTCGCCCCCCTCGGCCAGTTCCACGCTGAGCGTGTGGCCGTCCTGGAAACGGGCGGTGCCACGCAGCACGCTGATGGCTGGGGTGCTCTCCAGAATACCTTCGTACTTGGCGTGGCGCAGTTCGTCCACACGACCTTGCTGCTGCGCGAGCAGCCGTTCGCGCAGGACGGTCGGCGTCGTGGCGGATAGCCCCGCGTCGAACGGACTCTCGCGGCGCAGATGGGCAACATGCGCGGCACGAATCATGATCTTGGAGGGCACGCAGCCCACGTTGACGCAGGTGCCGCCGATGATGCCACGCTCGATCAAGGTGACGCGGGCACCGCCTTCCACCGCCTTGAGTGCGGCCGCCATGGCGGCGCCACCGCTGCCGATGACCGCAACGTGGAGCCTGCCGTCCTCTTTCCCGGCGCCAGTGCTGCCGCTCAACCAGCCCCGCGCCTTGTCGAGCAGGCCAGGACGGGCTTGTATCGTGGAATCTTCGAACGCCGCTCGATACCCCAGAGCCTCGACGGCGGCCTGCATTTGCTCTCGGCTTACGCCCTCGTCGGCCTTCAATTCGGCTTTGCCGCTGGCATAGGAGACATCCGCCCGGTGCACACCGGGAATTTGCTCCAAGGCCTCTCTGACATGCTCGGCACAGGAGGCGCAGGTCATACCGCGGATTCGTAAGGTGGTCATATTCTTTGTTTCCTCGGAGGGGTTAGTGGCGGTATCACGGTTTTGGCGGCGTCGGACAGGCATTCGGTACGCAACGGCGGTGAGCGGGCGACACCAGATCCCAGATGGACACCCCAAACATGAGAGCCAGGCCGATGTAGAGCAACCAGCCACTCCGCCAGCCGTGAGCCAGCATCAAAAACACCGCTGCCAGCACCAGGACAGGGCCGATCAGACTGAGCGCAGTCCGTCGCCACTGCCGATGATTGAGCCAGCCAAGGGCATTAACGAGCAGAGCCAGTCCAGCAAAAAGAGGCAGCAGCGTGGTGATGAACAGGCCTTCCCACTGGCTCAAAAAGCCCAGACCGATCGCGGCCCCCAGGCTGGCAAGGGCGGGAAAACACGAGGCGCAACCTATGGCGGAAACCAGCACGCCGACAGAACCGGCTTTGTCACCGATCCGCGTGAGCAGATTGAAAGAATTTGCCATTGGAATGCCCGCCTATTGCTTGACGCTGGACGGGTAGCCGGCGTCCTCAGTCGCCTTGGTCAGCGCCGGGGCATTGGTCTTGGTATCGTCGAAGGTGACGGTGGCCTCGCGGTTCTCGAAGCTCACCTCAGCCTTGGTCACGCCATCGACCTTGGTCAACGCCTTCTTCACCGTAATCGGGCAGGCGGCGCAGGTCATGCCGGGCACCGACAGGGTAACGGTCTGGATGGCCGCCCAGACAGGTGTGGCGACGAGAGTGGCAAGGGCGAAGGATGCGAGCAGTTTTTTCATGGCGAACTCCTGATCAGTAGAACAAGGGAAGGATGTAAGGGAAGCCGAGCGCGACCAGCGCCAATGCCGCAACCACCCAGAAGAGCAGCTTGTAGGTGGTGCGTACCTGAGGGATGGCGCAGACATCGCCCGGCTTACAAACTTGTTGCGGTCGAAAAATGCGCCGGTAGGCAAAAAAAAGCGCGATCAACGCCCCGCCGATAAAGATCGGGCGATAAGGTTCCAGCACGGTCAGGTTGCCGATCCAGGCCCCGCTGAATCCCAGTGCGATCAGTACCAACGGCCCAAGACAGCAAGTCGAGGCGAGAATCGCAGCAAGCGCCCCGGCAACAAGAGGGGCGCGCCCGTTTGATGGTTCAGACATGCATTTCTCCTTTCGAGCATTTGATCGATGGTTTAAGGTTAATCCCGTAGTCATGTACGGAATCAAGCGGTATGAAAAACAATGTGGAAAGCCTGACCATCGGCGCCTTCGCCAAGGCGGCCGGGGTCAACGTGGAAACCATCCGGTTCTATCAACGCAAGGAGCTGTTGCCCGAACCGGACAAGCCCTACGGCAGCATTCGCCGCTACGGCGTGGCGGATGTCGCCCGGGTGAAATTCGTAAAATCCGCGCAACGGCTGGGCTTTAGCCTCGAAGAAGTGGCCGGGCTATTGAGGCTGGATGACGGCGCTCACTGTGATGAAGCGCGCGTGCTCGCCGAGCAGAAGCTCGAGGACGTGCGCGGCAAGCTCGCAGATCTGCGACGGATCGAGTCAGTTTTGGAGCAACTGGTTCACGACTGTTGTGCGAGCCACGGGACTGTCTCCTGTCCGCTGATCGTTTCGCTGCATAGGAACAAAGAGCCGCGCTGACCTACGATCAGCAGTTTCGTAAGGCACCCCTGTTTGTCGGCTGGAGCTTAAAAAAAAGCGGCGCTCAATGAGCACCGCTGAATGGCCAAAGGAGCACTTGCAGAGGCCACAGATGGGTAATCTGACATTTACGCTCACGCCTTATCAGGACAAACTCACGCTGAGTCTGGTCGAGCGGAGCGTGGAGCGGTCGCTCATGTACTACCTTGCAGGTGAACAGGCGGGCTGCTCCTCGACACGGCTAGCCGCCGTGGCCCCTCGTTGCTCAATCTTCACCACCAAGGCCGCCTCAGCCTTGTCGTGCATAGAAGCGGCCCGCTCAATCGAACGATCGCTCCCGCCCTCGGCCCATATGGTGGATGACAGCAGAGTCGAACCCACTATCAGTAGCAGTCTTAGGTATTTCATAACAGCCTCCTCTCGGGTTTTCTACCCACGAGTCGACTCTATCTCCGTAGTTAAGTACGGAATCAAGCAGATGATAGAGTTGGAGTACCTGGACTATTGCGCTGAGAGGAGATGGCAGGGCTTAAGTGCACTTTCTGTTCCGTTGCTCCTCAGCCCCCAGGCTCAGATCGGCAACCCCGCTGCCAGCATCTTGTCCCGCAGCTCAGCGGCGCACCGGATCGAGCGCGTTGCTAAACAGCGCCTTGATCTCATTGGGTCTGGCGTCGAACTGATCTACCAGATCCTTGATGCGGTAACCGTGGCGCGTCAGGGTCGGTTCCAGATCATCCAGTTGACGCGACAGCACTGATTCCACCAGCTCCGCCGAGACCGGTTTCTCGCCAGTCAGGTATCCAATCAACATGGCTTTGTCCAACTATTCAGTGAGAGTCCAGTGTAGTCGGATATTGAAATCTGGAGACTGTAGCTGGATGTCAGCAATGCGGGTTTGCGCGAGGGTTGCCTGCTGAGAGACGGCCGTCCAACAAACCCTGGTTTATTGGACGGTCTGAGCGAGGGGCGTTCAGTTGCAGAAAGCGTGAGCCCATTGAGATTAAATGCAAGCCGGCGCGGCTGAATGCAAGCTCGCTCGCAGCTAATGTGAGCCCGAGGGCTTCGTCAGCCGCAGTTAATCTGAGCTGGAAATTGCATCGATTGCGAGCCCGGCCGTTTTCAAACGCGAGCCGTTACACCTAGTGGTTCTAGGTACCGCCTTTGCTGCCCCGATCTTCGGCCTCTGGCTTCTGCGCCAGAAGCTCACTTTCCAAGTGTGGGCCAGTGCAGCGCTGGGGATATCTGTTCTATCCGGGACACCTGCTTGTCCTGCAAATACTCCGGGTTGTAGCTTAGCTGCCCCCTACACAGGGCATCCAAGACCGCCGGTAATGGCACTCGATCCGTATAGATCGCGCGTTAACTTTCAAGAAACGGGAGATTCTCATCTCGAATGAGGCGAGCAGCCTCATCGTATAGAAATGGCAGGAACATATAGCGGCGACCTTTGGTTACAGGAGTGGCTTCGTGCAAAAGAGAGCACGAAAACACCACAGCCCCTCCAATTGGGGCGCTGTACTGGACTTTTCCAAACTCTGGAAAATGCAGAAAACCGCCTTCGTACTGTCCCGAATTAAGAAACAAGGAAACGGCAAAACGGCGGTGAGCCGTACCCTTCGTGGTGTTATCCCTATGGGGCCGAAAATGCCCGCCTTCCTCGCTGTTGTAGCAGGCCACCAGATAGCGCTCCATCCGCGTGGCATTGAACTGGAACGCTTTATGTAGCTCTGGAAGCAGGCGGTTGGTTATGCGCAGCGAGCATGCTTTGGATAGAGCCTCGTCCTCAATCGTGCAGTCGCGACGCTGTTTGTGGCTGTGGTCAGCGATGTGGACGGTTTTACCAGATCTATCCACCATAAAGCCGGACTCTTCCCCGCCACGTTCGCCGTAATAGCTTATTAGTGCTTTACACAGTGCAGGCTCAAATACGCGGGGAATCACTAGGACTGGTGCGTGTGGAGTGGCCACATGTGACGGCGCCAGTGCGGGCAATCTATCCAGAAAGCGCATTAGCGAGGGCACATGGTTATCAACCGGCTCCTCTATCGGGACGATGGCCAGGACGCGTAGCGCAGGATCTAGCACATAGGTCATTGGCTTGATGCTGCCGTCTAGCTGCAATGTATCGTAGAGCGCACTAACTGACCGATCAAAATCCCAGATGAAGCGCATGCCAGGTATCGAATCTTTTACCCGCTCTAGCTTTTCATCCTCTGGATCTACGGAAACACCAAAGAAACAGACGTGATCGTCATCGAACCGCTGGCGATGAGCCTGCACTCCCTCCAAAACTTTCATGGATGCAGGATCAGCCGCAGACCCCAAAAAAGAAAGCACTACATACCGACCGGCAACAGTGTCGAAACAAAAGCGCTCTCTTAGTTGAGTGCGGCAATAGAACCAAGGGGCAGGTTCACCGACTGAAAATGCTGTGGCGCGCATAACAACTCCTTGCCGGCGGGCAGTGGATTATTATTAGAAATAGATCCAAGGGACACATGCCGAGCACCGCCTCTTCTCCAAAGATGCTGCGTACAAATGGGTTTACGACAGCCGCTAGCTGCGATGCCGAAGCAGGGAGGCTTCCAAGCGGGCGACGCTCGTATGTAAAGCTAGTTCAACCAAAAAAAACGTCAATCAAGTAGCGTGCGTCCCGCCCCAGCGTACAGTGTGGCGGAAGTTCACTAGCTGATCTCGTGGCCTTGGGTGCAGTAAAGAATCGCCGGCCTGCCCCGTGGAACCCGGTCTTTCCAGCTGAACAGCGACTCCGGGGCGAGCCACCCCGCTCCAGGGATTTCCGCTGTATCGGCGAGCCCCTTACGCTCGAAAATCAAAACTCTTCGACCAACTACTTCAGCAGAGTGGAATGCAGTCTACGATGCAGCTCTGAGACTCAATGACTGGTCAAGTCGAATGCAAACAGATGGTCAGATGCAATGCAAATGGGCGGTCAAGTGGGGAGCAATTTCCCATACACAACCCGACTCGATCAGCTTTGGACTGTCAAATGCCAATAGGGGCTATCTGCCGGGCTTCTGAGTCAGAGCGACAACCTTTCCGCTGGAGACCGCTTTTAACTCAACCATTTCGAATAGCAGACGCTGGTTTACAGAAGCAATTCGGGCAAGCTCCTCTAAAAGTTGGTCGTTTTCCGCACGGAGCGCCCTGTTTTTTTCCTTCTCACTCATCAGCGCCTGGTGCTTCGAATCACGCTGGGCCCGCACCGACTTGCCCATGAGATTGCGAATTTTCTCTGCCACCGCTGGGTAGGTATTATGAATAAGACCGGGCGTAACACCTGCTGCTCGGGCAACAGCAGCGATGGAAAGCTTTTCGTTGCCTGCGACAAGACTATCAATGACCTTATCAAGCGCATTGAGGGTCTTCGATCTCGAACGAGCTGGGGCCTGATCATCAGTGGGCTTATTCGCCATTTACAGCCTCGTCCGTATCGTCGTTTATGGGAGAGAGACCCAAGCTTGTGATGACGTCGAGTGCGACTTGCAAATCGCGCTCTGCTCGCTGCCTCACGGCAGGGCCAGCGTCCTCGATTTTGATCAGCTCTTGCTGTTGGATGTAAATGTCCTGCCAGGTGCCAGCGAAGAATTCATCGATCACCGAATTTTTGCACCCTGGGCACCGAGTGGCCTCGTATAGGCCTGCGCCTCCGCAGCCCCGCTCCGTTGCAATGCACCAGCCGTGTCCAGTCGCACGGATGTTGGCATGTGGGGCCGTCTGGGCAAGTAGAGCGGCCCTATCCCTGATTGGAATTGCCCGCAATTCCACAATCTTTTCACCAGCTCCGCCTGCCAATGGCTGATCATCTAGCCATGATTCGATCAGGTCGATTTTAAACTCTGTCATCTGCTGCAAGATCTCATCGAAAAGGGTGAGGTCTTGCAACGGATTGGACGCATAGAGTTGGGTCATGCTCATGCTGCTGTGTTTGAACTGCCATTTGAGATAGATCAGTGACGTACGCCCCATGCGGGATTCTACAAAGCATCTTGCATATGTTCGCCTGCATTGATGCGTCCTCAATGGCCAATCGCTTCCAGCGGCTTTAGCTATACGATCAAAAGCGGCATTGGATGCTTGCCCGCTAAGCGCCTCAACATGTTTATCCTGAAGTTTACCGCCTTGGGCGTGCCGCCCCAAAAATAGTTTCTTCGAATCCTTGCGAGCCTTTTCCAACCTCAGAAGGTGTTCGGCGGGATTACTGGGATCGATAGTTCTTGCAAGATTTCTAATCTCTAGTTCCAGTTCATTTCTAATAGTAACCGAATATTTGGCCAAAAGATCCAGCGCATCCAGAGTCAACTCTGGAACAAGATATTCTACCCGCCCCTTACCCGTCTTATGTTCTATTGTGGATACCCAGCAAAATTTAACTCCATTTGTGACCTCTCTGCGCCAAGCGCCAACCTCAACCCCAATGGCCTCGTCATTGCGCATGCCGCTAGTGATTGAAACTATATACAGCACAGCATCTCTGCATCGAATTGACATTCGTTCATCACTAGGATGATATCCTATACCACTGACCGCTAACTCGGCTTTCATCTCCCGAACGATACTTTCGCAATAATTGAAAATTTTGGACTGTTCATCAGGAGGGATAATATCCGTCCGCCCGACGTTTTTATTGGCAGCATCCAACCCTTTTACTTTGCCAATTCCGCAAATCCGCCATAATGTCGAGTCACCCCAAGGATAACTCTGAAGGGAAAACATCGTATCAGCAGTAAATACCCAAAGGAAATCAATAACCCGCAACCGTCCATAGAGCGGGAGTGGCCTTAACTTTAACTCGTCCTTGCAATGATAAACATAATTACTGATATGGATCGGACGGACATCCGCAAACCTTGAAACTCCCAGATTGTTCAACCAACGGATAAATGGCATCACGCTTGCAACAGCGAAAGTAGTGATACCCCGTGCGATAGGAGGCTTGGAGCTAGGTAGACCTCGCTTAAACCATGCGTAAGCAACAGCTTTGCAGTCATCAATGAGCGCCCGAGGCATGCTCATATCCCAATTGATAAATTTATAGGAATGGGCAACATTGGCCTGATCAAAAAACGGACGAAGATCCCACTGCGCATCGCCAAACCTGCTAAGAACCAGCGTTTCGCCAAGTTCATTAACGATGGCACTTATCACAATAGCATTTCGTTCTGCGGGACTCAGGCCATTGGCTGTCACCGGTTGTGCGATGAGGACATCATATGCCTTCAACACCGCATTCGTGCTTCTTATGTTCAAATCCCGCCGCCCATTTTTTTCTTCATGAACTCGATCTTTTTAGCCCAGAACAAGTGCGGAGATGATTCAGCCTTGGCCTTTGCTCGCTTAACCAAAGCGGCATCAAATTTTCGTGAAGTGAACTCATTGATCAGGTTAATATAGTCAAACTGACGCTTACGCCATGCCTCCCACTCATCAGTGAGAAAATATTCGACTTCGGCGTGAAGGAACTGCTGGTAACTGAACAGCCGGTATAAGTCCTCCAATGTGCCTACAATCGCATAGCTAGGGCAACCGAGGCAGTGAATAAACTCAGAACAGTGATTTACGCCATCCTTAGGCGCCCGACTACCATAAAGGCTATCTTTGCAGCCGCCTGGCGGGGTCGGTGTGACGTGGATGCCCCGTAGCTTGCCTGGAAAAGCCTCCCCGACAAAAGTTGCCCCTTCGGTCTTAATCTCATCATTGATTTTTAAGTAGTGATTATCCGCAACTCCCGGCGTATGGCCCATAACGGAGGACACTTCTAGAATGTCTCCACCGCTCAGCTTCCACAAACGGCTTTCCATTGTCTTCCGCAGACGACTAAGCGTGACATGTAGTCGATTACCTAGATCGTCCTGGAGTGCGTGACGCTCACAAATACTTTTGGTAGACACGTATAAAGCGCCGGGTGTAAGGGTAACAATGTTGTTCGCGCCACCCCGTTGCCCTGAACGATACAACCATACATATGAACAAATCTCCTCGGATGCCAGCGCCACAAGCGGCTTGCTAATTTCAAGGGCCTTATTCAAGACTGCAACCCCATCGAGCGGAATGGCGCTGTACTCATCTAGCAGATTAGTTTGACGTATTGTTTTACTCTGCGCACCTTTGCCCCGACGCTTGATAGTAGTTATCAATCTGAGATTTGGCACAAACGGGTGAGGCTTTAGGGCATCTCTCGTCATTTCTAAAAGTGGCGTGGTATTAATACCTGACCTCGCCGCCGTGATTAGTAGCATCACTGCCATTGCCTCTGCCCCATTGCCAAGGAACGTGCCCTTATGGATAGCAACAAGGTCGGACTTTAATGCCCCGAGTAGCCTTTGCATTTCCCCCATGGTGAGCGGATCTGCGTCTTTCGTATTCTGCGCATTGTTGGGGAATGGATTTGGCGGCAAGAGATCGTCAGTATCGGTTTCTACAAATCCATAATCAGCCAGAACAATGACCAATGACTTAAAGCTGGTGTAGTAGTTCTTGGCCGTCGAGCCGTTAGGGTACTTTAGCTTTAGCCAAGAGACATAACGCTCCAAATGGCGTTTGGTCAGGCCGTTCGGCGTTGCGGGTGGCGACTCGACCGAACCTCCACCTAAGAAACTCAGAAAGAACCTCAACCCGTTCACAGAGTAACCAATCAAAGTGGCCACAGACAAGTTTCCTCCTTGCAGCAACGCCCTGATAACGTAAATACTTTGAATTGCCCAAGCGTCGAAGCCCAAACCTAGGTATTGAGAATGGTCGAGTTGCCTATGATTTCTCGGGTTTCTCGGCAAATCAATCTTGATGCTGTCTTCGGCCGCCTCGAATCCTTTCGTGACGGATTGCAGGGCCGCCTTATAGTTCTTTTGCCGGGCCAACTTAACTACCTCAGGTGCGTTTAGTGGAGTCAGCCATGAACATCATGTCAATTTCGTCCTCATGCGCAAGAACGGATTGAGCCTCCAGCTGGTTGATGAGATGCAAGTAAATCATCGTTGTTTGAACATCTGAATGCCCCAGCCTGTCTCTGACGTACAATAGCGGCTCACCTTCAAATTCTTTGCTTTTTCGAAGAGCAAGCAAAGTATAAGTCCCATAAGTGTGGCGTAGCATATGAGCCCGAACATAGAAGCCGCACTTTCGCTCATAGGACTTCATAACGTCCACTACGGAATCCTTTGAATAATGCCTGCCTTCATTAGTTAGCAGCAGCGCAGTAACACTTCCATCACCATTGGACTTACGAACCTCTCGCTGGTGAAGGGAATAAGACCACATTCTCTCCATCAGCGACCATGGCACATCGATAGTCCTGGGCCTGTCGTACTTGATATGCATGTCTAAAGGATCAAGAGCAACGCTGATCATTTGCCCTGGGCGCAGTCCCTTTTTCAACCTAGGGTTGAACACATATTTGAGAGGAAAAGACCTGGCCTCACAGGAGCGAAGCCCTGTACGCACCATGAGGTGGAACAATATCTGGTGGCTTGGATCAGTATCCAGAGCAAGGCATACCTTGACTTGATCCTTGGTCAAGAATTTGGTCAGGCGCTTTCGGTCACGCACCATCACCGAAGCCTTCGTGCTCTCGACTCCGGGTTGAGCGACATGACTGAGAAGACCGGAATGTGGAGCCACCCTGACCCTTTTCTCCCTGAAGGGCAGCACGGTTATCAGGTTGCGCTGCTTGGCCCATCGGTAGAACCTCACAATCAGGGCCAGGCGACTGTTCACCGTTTTGGGATCAAGTGCTAATTCTCCGCTAGACCAATCCCTGTACCTCGACAGGATGCTCAGACCATGGGCCGGGCTTTCCTCGTTCCAGACCAAACCATTGGCCTCCAGGAAGGCGAAGTAATCGTACAGACGCCGCCCATAGGCTTCCCAAGTCAAATCGCTTAAGGCCTCACCTGACTCGATGAGCGTGTGCCAAAGGAAGGATTGCGCTGGCTCGACTGGCCACCCCTCTGACCCGATCAGCAAAGGAAAGCCTTCAAAGGATCGACCTGCCAATGCTAGGTCTTTTGTTGCGAATACCAGCCTCATGCCGCTGCCCTAAACCATCACCTAAGGATTGCCTTTTGAAGCTGGAAACGGCTGTTCCAGAGGAGTTCAGAAGGTGGCGCGGACTCTACAGGATTTACTAACGATTTCCCCCCCTCAGATCGTTATTGCTGAGAACCACGATGGGCACCTTGGCCAGGTCCGGACGGAAGACGCGCTCGCAGCTCGCATAGAAGCTGTTGCAATCGATAAGGGCGAAGACTGGATCCAGCTTAGACATGGCTGCGCACGGTGTTGGTGATCACCCCCCAGATTGAAAGCTCGTCGCCTTCCAGGATGTAGCGCGCCGGATACTTCGGGTTTTCCGATAACAGGATGACCTATTTCCCACGCTTGCACAGGCGCTTACAGATCGGGTCATTGTTCAGCAAAGCCACCACGATGTGCCCGTGGGATGGCTCAATAGAGCGATCCACAACCGCCAGATCACCCTCAAAAATCCCCGCCCCCTGCATGCTCTCGCCGGTGATAGCGATCAGGTAAACGTGGAGCGCCCTGATATTTAGAACCTCATCCAATGAAATGTGCTGCTCGATGTGATCGGCTGCCGGCGATGGGAATCCGGCCGGTACCCGGAACGAGCAGAAAGGCAGCTTCGTGCCGCCTTCGGATATTGGACCTAGAATTGTAAAGCTCATGGCGAAGCCTTTTACATGAACTGTATGGATGCACAGTTAATGTTATAGGCAGCTTGCGGTCAATTTTCTGTAGGAAATTTCGACAGGCGGAGAGGTGCATATGTGCGGGAGGATTTCGCAGTTCAGCGACATTCGAGAGTATGTAGCCACGCTGGGCATGAAAGGCGCCCTAGTGAATTCCGTGGGTGACGCACCACTTGAGCGCTACAACGTGGCACCCACAACCCAAGTCGCCCTGCTCCACCTCCAGAATGAAACCCTGCATGCAGACCTGGTGCGGTGGGGTTGGCGGCCGCACTGGGCCAAGGATAGAGCAGCCCCGATCAACGCCCGCGTGGAGAAAGTAGCCCACGGGCCATTCTTCAGGGCGATCTGGCCGCACCGGGCAATCACGCCCGTGGATAACTGGTTTGAATGGGTCGATGAAGGCGGGCCGAAGAAACAGCCCTATCTGATCCGGCGGCGGGATGGCGCGCCGGTGCTGTGTGCGGCCATAGGCCAACTACCCGACGCAGATGAAGGCCCGGGCGAGCATGACGGCTTTGTGATCATCACCGCCGACAGCGCCGACAGCGCCGGCGGCATGGTGGACATTCACGACCGGCGGCCCGTGGTGCTAACGCCGGAGCTGGCCAGGGAATGGCTGGACCCGGCCACGCCCAAGGAGCGTGCCGAGCAGATGGTACTGCACCAGAGCGAGCCGGCCGAGGCTTTCGAGTGGTTCAAGGTCGCCATGACTGCGGACGTGTCCGGACCACTCCCGACTGCGCCCAAAGCAAGACTCAAGAGCATTAGTCAATTTTAATTGAATCAATGCTTTCCGGATCAAACTTTCCAGCCGCGGGAGACTTATTAAGTTTTTTTAGTACATAAGGGGCAATAACATTTTGAGCCAAGAACAATGATGCAATAGGTGTCAGATGCCCATAATCAAATGTTACCAAACCCAGCATTCGATCTTTTCCAAGATATGTTAAACACCCTTCCTCATTGCAAAAAGCATCTCTAGCCGACAGATAATCAAATCCTCCGGATCCACTACCATACTGCTGCTTAAGGCGCTCATCCACACTAAGTACGTCGGGAACAAAATTGGTACTTATCCTCCTAGGCATTCCCTCCCAGTACTTACGCAGAAGCAATTTATACAGCTCCGGGTCATACTGGGGGACCGGACCTAAAACCAACACATGTTCAACACCATCCGACTTGAGCTCAGCTGCAATCAACTTCAAATCATTATCTTTATCAAGGTTACTTACCTGAGCAATAATTACGACCGCCGGCTTGACCAACTTAATGGTACGCAGAGCAAACTCATTAGATTTTCTGCAATATTCTTTTATAGCAACATCTTCCCCCGGAATTCTAGCCATACATCCAGCGCCTGCAACTTGCAGAACTGAGATATCATTAGGCAGGCTTCTGCGAACACCAAAATACAACTGCTGCGCGTGAGAGTCCCCCCAAATCATCACTGAGGTTTTTGAGTTAGGCGTATAGCAAGATTCGGATATACCCGCTAAAGGCTTATCCGTTTGATGTCGAGCCCGATAACTTTCCAAATCAAAAAAATCACAATCAGTACGATATTTCTGAAAAATCCCCATCCTTTCAAAATACGACCAGCCGGGCAATGAATTTTCATAATACTGAGCAAAGCTTTCACGATCAGCCATTCTAAACGGATAACCGTTCTTTGAGTAGACTGTATAGCCGGCACAGGCCAATAGTAGTGATAACACTACCAAAGATATGCTTCCGCCGACTTTCGGCATGCCCCCTCGAAACCGTTTCTCGATCAAGATGTACGTTAGCCAAGCAAGCACAACGCTAAGCAATACGGCCAACAAAATATCAGTCTGGCTAGGAGTATCAGCACTTATAATTTTCAAGAAAGAGAGAATAGGCCAATGCCATAGGTAGAGTGGATAGCTAATCAACCCTAACCACACCATCGCTCTGGATGAGAAAAGATGACGATTGAGCCACGCAGATGGACCGGAAAGTATAATCAGAGCCGAACCAATGACGGGAGCGAGTGCCCAACTTCCAGGAAATGGCCTCCCTTTGTAAATAGTTACAAGAGATGCTACCAGCAGTAAGAAACCTAATAACGACCCTAGATCACGAACAATCTTAGAAATATAACCAATTGAAGAATTACTTAATGCAAGCTTTCCACCAATACGGGCCAGACCAATCTTATTATATAAGCTTTCATATGCGAGCAGGCTTCCCACCAATAACTCCCACGCTCGCCCTGCCGGTAAATAGAATGCTGCCTCAGGAGAGACTCTAACTTCGTAAACGCTTAGAGAAAACGACAACAACACAACCAGCAAAAGAAAATATAGTGCAAAAGACCGAACACGCCAAAGAAGCAACGCCAACACTGGAAACACCAGATAAAACTGCTCCTCAATCCCAAGCGACCATAAGTGCAGCAGCGGCTTCAACTCAGACGCAGTATCAAAGTATCCAGACTCACCAAACAAAATTATGTTTTGAACAAATCCTACTCCTGCCGCTACGTGTTTGCCGAGCGACTGATACTCCACCGCCATAAGTGAAAACCAACCGACGATCAAACAGCTTATCAGAACCAATATCAGCGCCGGAAAAATCCTACGGATTCGTCGGGCATAGAACTCAGTAAAACTAAACCCACCCTTATCAAGACTCTTAAAGATAATACTAGAAATTAAATATCCAGAAATTACAAAAAAAATATCAACCCCAACAAACCCACCACGTAATGTAGATGGGAACGCATGGAAAATCACAACTGCCAGAACAGCAAAAGCACGCAACCCGTCTATGTCAGCCCGATAAGTTATATGCTGATTGTGAGGTATGGCAACAGAAACTTTTTCTTCGCCTCCCTTTATTCCGCTAGCTCTAGCACTTACATTCATCTAAGAAAGCTCTCTAATACAAAAATAATGATTCACAAGCGATTTTTATAGTATGCGGCAAGAAATCCTGGCGCATAGTACGGACTGAACGAGATAGGTTCAACACTCATAACTAGTCTCCGTTGCGAAACGATGTCGAAACCTCAGGCAGGCTGCTGCCCTGATCAGGATTCACGCTCATAGGATCGGCAAAAACGAAGTACGATTCGACTCCAGCAGTCTTCGTCCAGGCGAAGTGGCTTCTATCGGCAAAAGATAATAGCGGCCAACAGAACGCGCTCATACCCGATTCGTTGCCGGCGTTCGGCAAGAAGCGCCCTCACCTTTAGCTCCAAGCTGTCTGACTTCCTCAGATCTGCCGTGGCCCAAAGTGGTAGCGCCACGTCACTCGTCTTACACGGCACCAATACTGGCACCTCCACACGGACGGTACGCACCTCGGGGTCTCGGGCGGCACACCCAGTCAGGATCAGTGGGAAACAGGCCAGGAATAATTTCTGGAATATTTTGCAGTGAGTTTTGTCGTTCACAGCCCCAACTCCTGATCAATGATTGCCGACGCGGCCTGAGCCGGATCGCCACCAATTCGCTCCTGCAATAACCGATTGGCAGCGGTGTAGTCTGGCCGAGACTCTTCACTAGCCTTAGCTTGGGCCCGCGCGGCATCCTGCTCCCGCTGCTCTCCAGCCTGCACCATCTCGCCCAGCTTCTTGCCCTGCTCTCCCGCTAGCGCCTCCAGGTTGTTACGCGCCACTTTTACGCTGGCCATGTCGGTGTTCGCGGTATCGAGCAATGGCCGGTAATGTCGGGCTGCCAACCAAACACCGCCGCCGGTGCCCAGTACTAGCAGTAGAAGAACTACCAGCCCAAGGCTGGCCAGCTTCTGCACGGGCGTCATCACGGCACATCCTTGAAGAAAATGTGGCGCCCGAGCCGCAACGTCTGCTTGGCCTTCGCCGCCCAGGCCGGGGCCTTGGGCATCATGGTTGCGTAGTAGTGCGTGGCCCCGCCGGTTGGATCCGGTACCGCGCCGGCCATCACCTGGTCAGCAGCGCGCTGGGCCTGGGCGAGCTGCGCGGCCGGGATCGGCTTCGCACCGCTGAGGTAGGCGTAGTTCGGGTCGTTCTGGTTCCAGCAGCTGAACTGCCACGGCTTCAAGCACACGCCGGCGTAGCCCTCACCCCACCAGGACTTGGCCTTGCCGTCGAATACGCGGTTGCGGATGGTCCAGGCCACGGCGATCTGGCCGGCCAGCCCCTCGCCACGGGCTTCACCCCACAGCGTGCGCGCCAGGATGTCCCGGTCTTTATCGGAAGTGGTCATACTTTTCTCCAGACGAAAAAAAGCCCGCGCGTGGCGGGCTTGACGTTTTGATTGGGTGCAATTAGATGACCTGGTTATCTAATTCACGATATGCGCGGAACTTCATCTAGAAGAAACGCAAGTTCACCGAGGCTCTCGATCAACCTGGAATCGAGCATCTGGCTTGTAACCGCCTCCCATTTTCAGGCCAGGGAAAACCCGCTGTCTGACCTCGTTGTAGATTATCTGACCGCCCTCGATCTTGGCGTGCACATCGTCATACCGCCACTTCTTCGGCTTCTTGTCGGCGAGCAGGTCGTATAGGTCAATGAGCTGGCAGTCGTACTCCTGAGATACCTGCTTTGCGACGTTCAGGTATCCATTCACAAAGTCCGACTTTTGCGGGTGGTATTGGCTAGGCGTGGCGGTAACCAGGACTATTTCAGCGCCAGGCTTGAGCGCCCTGACCTGCTGCACAAACGATTCAAGGTTGGCCTTGAACGTATCAAGCGGAACGCTCAGCGCCATGTCATTGGCGCCGATCTGGTAGAACACCAGGTCCGGCTTGTACTGGCCGACCATATTGTCGAAGTCTGCAAGCACCTGGTGGCTTGTCCACCCGCCATGACCGGTCATGTGGATCGAGGGGCCCGAAAGAGACACCCCTATCAGCTGAACTGCGGCCGGCGTTGCGCCACCATCTACCGGCACAATGTTCTTGAGGACTATGCTGCCGCCAGCACTTACCGGAATGCCATCAACGTTCAGTTGGTAACGCCCGCGGTAAAACCCATCATCCCCTTTCAGGCTCACCGACCGACGAAAGACGCCATCTGAATAGATGTCGAACCGGGCAATGTTGGTGAAGTCAGAAGCGCCCGTGAAGAACATGAGCCGTGCGGCGCCGGCTGTCCGCCCCCCTATACCCTCGATGGTGATGGTTCCGTTCTTGTCGGGAACCATAAACGTAGTGAGTCGACCGTTGAACGGCGCGGAGTACAGCCCGTTAACGTTGCTGTGCGTCGTTATTCCAGGTGTGAGCTGATAACTCATCGAGTCGCCGAGCAGGAAGCCCTGGCCAACTGCATAGAAGGTGTCACGGACCATATGGCCCCAACTGGCGAGGCCATAGGGGTTCTTGTAGGCATAGTCCGCTGGCAGGAGCGGCGCGGTACTGTCGAACTCGAAAGCGTTAAACGATAGAGAGTCACCGCCAATCACCACGCTGTAATCCCCAGCGTTTTCAGTTGGTTTCAGTAAACGACTGGGGGCCTGATGCAGCACGTAATACAGGCCGCCAATAGCGATAACGCTGGCGACCATTGCGAAAAAAAAAGTCCGTGAAAGCCTTAAATGCATCTGCCTGAAACCCGTCCAATCATCCGAAGCCACCCCAGCAAAGGGGTGGGCCTCGGCAATAGTATCCCGGCAAGGCCTGATCAATCACCCAAAAACAACGACCATATACGAACCAGCCAGAGTGGCCTTGCTCGTAACCAGTACAGGAGGAATCGCTAGCGCGTTTATGGTGGCGTACCGCATGGCTCCAGCCACAGCACATAAATTCCATTTCTAAATGGTGATTACTAGCCTTCACAGCGCACCAGGGATCATTCAGAACAAAATTCAGGAATTATCCTACAAATAAACTTATTAAAATTCGGGAGGCCGCTCCGCGATTGTAGGAGGGCTGATTGATCAGGGCCTCAAGCCTCTTACTTGAGTAGGTGACGTTTTGGTGGAGCATTTTCTCGCAATGAGCCCCCGCACTCTCAACGTCAATCTGACGGAGCCTTCCGAAAAATGTTTTCAAAGGAATCACAAACTCAATTAGGCGGCAGAAGAAGCTGTAGCGGGATTGAATTCTTCGAGTCAGGGCTAAATAAATAAATCAAAATATGCCGATCAAACGTTATCGACAATACTGGACAGGTAAGAGTTTACAAAACCAGTACTCATAACGGCATAGTCATAATAGGCACAAAAATTTAACGGTACTCTTAGACAGGGGGGTAATATTTCAGGACTCTGTAAACTATCCCCCTATCCGACAGGATGAACACCTGGCTCTGGGCCCAGTAAGTCATGCCCGGTAGACCGCCGAGGTGTCACGCAGCAGCGACAAGGCATCAGCCTTGCGCTACTGGTTCAGGTTGCAGATGAAACGCTGTTCCGTACCTACCGCCCTTCCCATCCAAAACCCTGTTTCGCTAGCGCCATTCATAAACCAAAACTGCTTCAGCCAGCTCGATATCGCCGGCTGTGCCCGCCTTATTCTGAGTACGCAAAACCTCGAATGCAGCCTCCAAGCTTGCACCTCGAATAGCGCCATCACTCGCGACGAAAGCTGCAGCATCATTGCGAGCTGCAACTACCTTTGGGTCGCCTTTTTTTGAACTATTCCGGCTACTTTCTTGACTGTCTTCAGTCAGCGTAACGGGGAAAAGAGTCACGGCAAGACTTGATGAAACAACCGCTCCAAAGGCCGAGACTTTGACCGGCCTGCCATCACCCGCGATTACAGGAAAACTGCACGAAAAACCGAGCATGAGTACAACAATCAGTTTGCGCAAAATTCCACCTCCCACCCCAACACTGCTCACCCTATTCCCCCCGACGCCCCAACACCCTGCAAGCTCGTGAACTCCAGAGCGACCGTAAAACGTTGCTGCTCAAGTATCACATCAATCTTCCAACCCAATTTTGCACATAACTGGCGCATCAACTGCAAACCCAGGCCGTAGCCGAAATCGCTGGATTCCTCCCCCGGCTTGGCTTCCCTGATGTGATTGGCAATCAGCAACCGGGGGTAGGTGAAGTTGATTTCTACCTGGCCTTCTTCCGCGTATTGCAGTGCGTTACGCAGGAAGTTACCGATCACGATGCGGCATGCTGTGGGAGGTAATCGGCAGGGCTCGCTGTGGATGTCGACAAGCAGTTCGATATCCCGGTTGCCGATCAGGTAGCGATGTTTGTCAATCAACTCACCCACCAACGCACTCAGGTCAATGTCTTCCTCCGGCAAGGGTTCGGGACTCTCGCGGCTCATCCACAGCAAGGTCTCAGCGATAAGCTGCATGTTCAGTACCGAGCGCTCAATACGTTGCAGGGGGGGTGGCAGGACACCACCAGACTGCAGGGTTAACAGTTCTATATTGGCCTTTAGCACCGCCAGCGGAGTTCGCAGTTCATGGCTGGTGTAGCGCAACAGGCGGCCTTCGCGCTGGCTGGCGGCCTGCACTTGCTCAACACTCTGGGCCAGGGCGTCGGCCAGCGTATTGAACTCTTTGAAGCTGAAATCAGGGCGCCCGCCGGCCATTGCGTCCGGGTTTTTCAGCGTGCTGGACCATTGGGCCAGGCGCCCCAGCGGCCGTACCAGCCACCAGACCAACAGGGCGATGATGATCAGCGCCGGCACGAACACTGCCAGGCTGATGAACGTGACGCCCTGCAGCACCTGGTCAAAGTAGGCATCGGACAGCGGCGTTTCCACCTCGCCACCCTCTTCGTGATCATGGTCGATGTCATACATGTAAAGGGTCTTGCCGTCGCCCAGAGGCTGGGAGAGGACCGCCCGGACTTCAGCGTCTTCGTCATCGGAGTCGATATCACCGAAGACCTGAACCGCGCCGAAGGACATGCTCGGCGGTGCCTTGAGCATCTCCCGCACGCTTGCCGGCAAGGCTTCCTTGCCGATGACGGCCTCGAAGAAGTAGTTGTGCGGTGGTGGCGTGGTTGGATCCTTCTTGTAGTGCCTGACGAAATACTGCGCCTCTTCTTCCATCATCGCGCTGGCGGTGTAGAGCAGGCCGCGCACGGTGTATAGCGGCAGCAACTGGCTGTAGATCAGTAACACCACAGCAATCAGGAACAGGAAGCTGCCACTGATCACCCACTTCAGGCTCAGGCCGTTACGCATGGGGTTTGACCTGAATACCGACCCCAGGCAGGGTGTGGATCAACGGCCGGTTGAAGGGTTTGTCTACCGCCTTGCGCAGCCGATGCATGTGGACTTTGAGCGTATTGCTGTCCGGTGGCTCGTCACCCCAGATGGTGGTTTCCAAGCGCTCCCTGGGGACCGGTTCAGGGCTGGCACGCATCAGGTATTCCAGCAAGGTCCAGCAGATGGGCGACAAATGCAGCTCCTGCCCGGCGCGGCTGACTTTGCGGGTGGTCAGTTCCATCACCAGGTCGTCTACCTGCAAGCGACTGGTCTGGCTGCTGCGGCGCATGCTCAGGGCGCGGATCCTGGCCACCAGCTCGGCCAGCTCGAAGGGCTTGACCAGGTAATCGTCGGCGCCGGCTGCAAAGCTGGCGAGCTTGTCCGAGAGAGCGTCCAGTGAAGTGAGCATCAGGATGGGCGTCTGGCTGCCTTGCTGGCGTAAGCGCTCGCACACTTGCTGGCCGTCGAGGCGCGGCAACATGATGTCCAGGAGAATGACGTCGTAATGATGGGCGAGTGCCAGGTTAAGACCGGCCTGGCCATTGCTGACGTGGTCGCAGACCATGCCACTGATCTCCAGGTACTCGATGACGGTAGTGGCCAGATCAAGGTTGTCCTCGACCAGCAGCAGGTGAATATGCACGGGAAAGCCCCCTCGGGCACAGGTTGCGCAGAGGTTTGAAGGATATCGGAAGTCGAGCGATTTTCCGTGGATGTTTACCTGGCGTTAACCCGGCACTGTCTAGGCTGGGCGCTTCCTATCCATGGGTCATCACCGTCATGAACCTTTATTCGATAGTCAAAGGGCTCCTGCTGGCCTTGATTTTTTTCACGCTGATGACCAACGTCCTGCCGTCTCGGGGGCAATTGGTACGCCTGGGAGGTGGCAGCTGGTTTCTGCTGGGTAAGCATATCGAACAGGCAGGCCAGTGCTGTGTCGCCCGTGCATTCTGATAACGCCGGCGCCGGCTATACCTGGCAGTTGGTGATATGCCTGGGGCTGATTGTGTGCGTGACGATTGCGATGGGTGCCTATATCGTCCATTTGAATGCACGCATTGATAAGCAGCGCGAACTGTCGCCGGTGTATCTACATGAATGTGAAAACGGGCGCGGGGGCTTTATTGTCTACCCCGACGGCAGGCGCAGCAGTGACAGCTGCTACCCAAGCGATGAAGCTGAATCGGCGGGCATCGACCAAATGCCGGACCTGTCAGGCCCACACCGCGTGCAATGGCTCAAATACATCCTGCCGCGCGTTAAGGGCCTTCGCAGTCCAGACGCCAACCCCAAGCTCCCGACAGTCTGATCAGCACCTCCTAGCCCCAGCCAGAACCCCAGCACAGCAGCCTGAATGTCGAATCTGATACGCTTTTTTCTTTATCACCTGCATCTGTACCGAACACACCACAACCCCGACAATGGCTCATCGGCAGGAACCCTCCAGCCGCCCTTCTTCCTTTTGGAGGCCCCATGGCTAAGATGGCAATTTTTCTGTTTGGGTTTCTGGCACTGACTATTGGGATCGGCCTGCTGGCCACCATCTCACCGGTCTGACACTGGGGTGTGAGGCAAAGTGCGCGTGATGCACAACAGTACTTCTGGTATTGCGTTATCAAGCGCACGGTTTGGCGTATTTTAAACCGCTACTTGATCAGTTCAAGATGGACGCTCATCAGGCTGTCTGGCTTGTCCTTCATTCCATTGCAACAAACGTAGCCATTGTGCAGATAGAGACCGGGGTATTTTTTAAAGCTCACAGGGTCGATGTTCACGTACCTGGCGTTGCTCCACCCCGAATAGGCATAGAGGTAGCTGCGGTCGGTAAACGACAGGTACTCTGCGGTATCGACAGTCATGATGTACCAGTTCCCGTCGCCATAACTGATGACCAGAAACTTCGAGGCCTGGTTGATATCCTTGGTGGTCATGACGTATCCGTTGGCCATCATCAAATACCGGGCCGGATTCACTGAGTTGTCCTTGAGATAGGCCAACTGAGAAGGTGGGGCTTTCACCCCCTCGGCAGCACCTCCGACATCAGGATTGGATTGCAACGCTTGTGTGCCCGGCGGGCTGAGTAGTTCCTTCGACATTGGGTAACACTCCATTAACTTGAGATTGATGGTTTAACGATCCCCTCCAAAAAACACCATTGGCTGGAAAGACAGAAAAACCGCAGACTGCAATTAATAGTGCGCAAGCCCCTTGCTGCTCGATACTGTCACTTCTCACAGTTCGGTAGAGTGTTTCGGGATAGGTCCAGGGTTTTATATCTCGATCCCATCAACCCAGAAAAAACATCGGGTACAACGACAGCACCAACAGCCCCGCCATCGACCAGTTGAATAGCTTCAACCAGCGCGGCTCACGCAGGACATTGCGCAAACCGGTGCCACACCCCGCCCAGACGCACACACTCGGCAGGTTGACCACTGCAAACACCACGGCGATGACCAGTACGTTAGTGAAGTAGCCTTCAGCCGGCGTATAGGTGGTGATCGCCCCCAACGCCATGACCCAGGCTTTGGGGTTGACCCACTGGAACACCGCGGCCGCGAGAAAGGTCATGGGTTTGCGCTTGCCGTGCGTGTCGTCCGACATCGCTCCAGAGTTGGCAATCTTCCATGCCAGGTACAACAAGTACGCCGCCCCGATATAACGCAACGCGGTGTACGCCCAAGGCAACGCCTTGAACACCTCCCCAAGGCCCAGGCCGACCGAAATCACCAGCACCATAAAGCCCACGCTGATCCCCAGGGCATGGGGAATCGAGCGGCGAAAACCGAAATTCACGCCCGACGCCAACAGCATGGTGTTATTGGGGCCTGGGGTAATCGAAGACACGAAGGCAAACAGCGCAAAGGCCGAAAGCAGGCTGGTGGACATGAACATGGTGCGGCATCCGGCAAATGATTGTTGCCCTGACAGTAGAGGGTTCTGTGGCGCCCTGCCCCGTACAGCTGGGGGCGGATCGAGAGATACAATTCTCTTCAATGTGCTCGCGTGCATGGCGCCCACCGTGGAAGTGCAAGCGCCCCGCCATCACCGACTCCTGGGCTTGCTATGCGGGGAACACTGGAAAAAACGGCACGATTCGTCAGGCACGCGCTACTGAACTAAAGCAGGTTTACCCCTATAAATGACCTGATCGCTACTTCTCACTGGCGTAGAATCAGGCAAAAATCACAATCATATTCAGGAAAATCCGGATAATGCTCTTCGAGAACCTCGCGCTGTTTCTATTGATTGTCGAGAAAGGCGGATTGTCGGCGGCAGGCCGCGAAGCCGGACTTTCGCCGACGTCTGTCTCGGAACGGCTCGGGGCTTTGGAAAGGCACTACGGCGCAACGCTGCTGACCCGTACGACACGCTCAATCAGCCTCACAGACGAAGGGCGAATGCTGATGGAGGGCGCCCGGCGCCTGCTGGCAGAGGCTGACGATATCGAGAGCAATATCAAACTGGGCATCGAACGTATCTCGGGGCTGATACGCCTGAGCGCCCCCGTTGACCTGGGCCGAAACCGTGTCGTGCCGATCCTCGATGAGTTTCTGCAAACTCATCCCGAGATCAGTCTCGACCTGAATCTGACGGATGGCTACCTGGATCTCGCGGGGCAAGGGATTGATTTCGCCATTCGATATGGCGCCCTATCTGACAGCACCTTGCGCGTCAGAAAACTCAGCGAGGGCCGTAGGGTCGTATGTGCATCCCCCGCCTACCTCAAGGCCCACGGTACGCCCCGACACCCATCGGACCTGGCCCATCAGCAGTGCATCCTGATGCGTTTTGGCAGCAACATCCACCGTGAATGGCAGTTCCGCGCCGATGGCCGTACGTTCAAGGTTCAGGTGTCGGGCAGGCGTATCGCCAATGACGGCGATCAGGTGCGCCAGTGGTGCCTGGCGGGTCACGGTGTCTGTATCAAGTCCTACATCGATGTGTTTGATGACTTGAACGCAGGCCGGCTGGTCGAGGTGCTGCAGACCTATTCTCTGCAGGGCGTGGACTTGCAGATCGTCTACCCTTCCGGCCACGCTGTGCCGCGCCGAGTCAAACTGCTGATGGACGAAATCTCCTTGAAGCTGGCGAACTGAGCGCGCCCCAAGGAGATTTTTGGATCTGACCTGTAGGTTTCAGCCCTGCTGGGCCCAGGCGGAAAAATCCGAGTAGCCGCGCTCAGTACCACCAAATAACTCGGCCCCCTCCAAACCGGCTAAGGGATAGCCTTTCTCCAGCCGCAGTGGCAGATCCGGGTTGGCGACAAACTTACGTCCGAAAGCGACAAAGTCTGCGTAGCCTTTTTCCAGCACCCACTCTGCGAGCTCCACATCGTACTTGCCGGCCACCACAATGGCATTGCGGAACCGCTCGCGTACGACCCGACGGAAGTCCTCGGGAAACTTGGGAGCATCATCCCAGTCCGCCTCGACCAAGTGCAGGTAGGCAATGCCCTTGTCCTGCAAATAACCAGCAGCGTCCAACAAAGTGGGCAGAATGTCCGGGCACGCCATGCCGCGGGCCGTGAGAAACGGCGCAATACGAATCGCCGCGCGGTCGGCCCCCACTTCATCAATCACCGCATCCATGACTTCTTTGAGAAAACGCAGGCGATTGTCGCGGGATCCGCCGTATTCATCCGTACGAACATTAGACGTGGTGCGCAGGAACTGGTCAATCAAGTAGCCGTTTGCTGCGTGCACCTCGACACCGTCGAAACCCGCCGTCATGGCATTGCGCGCCGCAGTACGGTAATCGTCGACGATGGCGTGGATTTCGTCGCGCTCCAGTGCCCGTGGTGTCGGGCATGGGGCCATGCTGCCGACACCCGACTCGGCATCCACCTTCCAGATACTGCCATCGAAAGGAATCGCAGAAGGCGCAACAGGTAAATCACCCTTGTGGAAGTCAGGATGCGACATGCGTCCTACATGCCACAACTGCAGGAAAATTCGCCCGCCAGCGGCATGCACCGCCTCGGTCACCAGACGCCAGCCGGCGATCTGTTCGCGGCTGTAAATCCCCGGGGTAAAGGAATAGCCCTTGCCCTGGGGTGAAATCTGCGTGGCTTCAGTGACAATGAACGCAGCCGATGCCCGTTGTGCGTAATAGAGCGCGTTCATGGCGTTCGGCACATCGCCAGGCTGGGTGCTGCGCGAGCGAGTCATGGGCGCCATGACCACGCGATTGGGCGTGTTCAGTTGACCAACAATGCCTTGGGTAAAAAGTTTGGACATCAGTGTTTCCTCGTCGATATTCAGTGGTTGCAATGACCACAGGATATCGACGAGGAATCTTTTGATAATCAACCCGACTCGGGAAACATATTGCGGTTAATCCGGATAATCCGTCCTGGCATTTTCCCAGACTCAGTGTACCTCGGGTTCGATTAGCTCCTGACGGACCTTGCCATTGCATGTCGCCACTCTGCTGGCAGACCCAATAAAAGCGCTGTACTTTGACTTTCAGCCCTATAACCCTCAAGGAGTCGAGATGTTCAGCCACGTCACCGTCGGAACAAACGATCTGGATAAAGCCGCCGCATTCTACGATGCCGTACTGATCCCACTGGGCCTGTGCCGCCGCCATGTAACCCCGGATGGCGGGCCGGCTTGCGCATGCTGGATCAGCGCCAGCAGCCCGTTGCCGCGCTTCTATGTCTACTCCCCCTACAACCGCCAGGACGCCACTGCGGGTAATGGCAGCATGGTGGCTTTCTCTGCCCCCTCGCCAGGTGCAGTAGACGTGGCCTATGCCGCTGGAATGCTGGCTGGCGGAATCGATGACGGTGAGCCCGGCCCGCGCCCGCATTATGGCGACGGTTATTACGGCGCCTATCTGCGGGATCCGGACGGGAACAAAGTGCATATCGTGCATCGTGGCGATATGCAGGCAACGGCATGAAGACCAGCCAAACCCTGTACGAGTATTCAACCTGGCCATCACGTTAAGCAACGGTCAGTAATATCCCGAAGCTCACGAGTGCGGCACCAAAAACCCGGTCGATCCACTGTCGTGCGGCCATCAATTTCTCGCGCACCCTCCCGGCGGAAAAGCACAGTGCGACCAGACTGAACCACAACACATGCGCCCCGGCGATAAACAACCCATAGGCGACTTGCACAGTGATCGCGGTGTCCGGCCGTACGACCCCCATGAACAGGCTGACAATGAAGATCGACGTTTTAGGGTTCAGCGCATTCGTGAGAAATCCCATCCGCAGCGCTTCCAGATCCGACATCACCGCAGGTGGCGCGTCCAGTTGTTCAACCGCCGGCCCGGAACGAAGCATTTTAATGCCCAGGTAGACGAGATAGGCAGCTCCAGCCAGCTTCAACGTATTGAACAGCCAAGGTGTCTGTTGCAGTACCCACCCTAAGCCAAGCAGCGTGTAGCACACATGGACCAGCACCCCCACACCAATCCCCACAGCCGTGAGGACGCCCGCCCGTCGAGACCGTAGCAACCCATTGCGAGAGACCATGGCGAAATCGGGCCCTGGACTGATGCATGCAAGGAGTGTGATGGTGATTACTACTATCCATTCGCCCATGGTGTACCCTTTGAATTATTGGTTGCGCAAGGCAATAATTACAGATCTTCTGTTTGGGTAATAACGATGATTTCTGAAGAAAATAGTGACTACAACTCACTTATTTCTGAGGCGCGCCTGCCCTCTTTGCTCGCACTGCGTTGCTTCGAATCCGCCGCACGCTTCGAAAACTTCGCCCGTGCGGCTGACGAGCTGCATCTGACCCCCGGCGCCATTAGCCGCGCAGTGCGCCTGCTTGAAGAGGATTTAGGCGCTGAGCTGTTCGAGCGGCGTAGCCGAAGGGTTTTTTTAACGGATGCCGGAAGGCGCCTGGCCAAAGCGGTGAGTGAAGGCCTCGGGCTGATGAACCAGGCCGTTCGCGAGATACGCAGCGACGCCCGGCGTGCTCGCCGACTTGTCTTGTCCTGCGAGCCAACGCTGCTGATGCGCTGGTTGATCCCGCGCTGGAGCGACTTCCAAACATGTCATCCAGGGTTAGACATTCATCTGGTTGCCGGCGGCGGCCCCTTTTCATTCAACCAGGGCATCGACCTGGCCATTCGGCGCGACGATTTCCCCCGGCCCTCCGGTTATCATGCCGAAACGCTTTTCGCAGAAAAAGTCGGCCCTGTCTGCCGCCCAGAAAAAGCTGACCTATGGTTTGGTAAAAACCGAAACGCTCTGCGCCCCTCGGCCCCCCTGCTTCAGACGACTAGCCGGCCTACGGCTTGGCAGGAGTGGGCTGCTGCAAAAGGGTTACCCACTCCGGCTATGGAAATGCAGTCTTTTGAGCATTTCTATTTCAGCATCCAGGCGGCTGTTGCAGGCCTTGGAGTCGCCATTGGTCCGTGGCACCTGGTGCGCGACGATATTCAAAGCGGTGTGTTAGTCGCGCCCTTGGGATTTGTTGAAGATGGCTCGCGCTACTGCCTGTTGTCTCCTTCTGCCCCCAAGCCAAGCAGCGTGGAAATGGCGTTGTTTAAGTGGTTGCAGGCCGCAGGCTGAGCTTTTTGGGTTGTCAGTTGCACCCGCTGCGAACCCGTCGTTTCATGCTGGCTGTCATATCTGTGATTTGCACAGCGGCATGCAACGCTCGCACAATAAGTTCTTCTTAAGAAGCCCGGCGCTTGACGCCCTTTAAAAGCGCTTATCTACTACCCCGCCGCCGAGCCAAGTGCTTTTTATATAAACACCAAGTCGAATGGGCCGCTGTCGATTGCGGGATAACCCCGATCAATAGTTTCATTCTTGCAATACAACCCAACAACCGACACCCTCCACCTGTGAGACTTCGCCAGAGCGCACAGGAGTACTTGACCGACTTTATGCCCCACAACAAAAACCACTACAACCGACACCAAGCTGACCAAGTAGTCACAACAAAACCACTCAAGTCACACACGGCTTATTACAGCCTCGCCAGCAGTGGAAAAACAATTAAAACTCATAATTATCAATCCATTACCTTCATAAAATATCTATTTCAAGAACACAAACCGCAAAGCTCACTTCCAACATTATTACCTCTGGGCGCACCCAACATTTCAATTAAGTAATGACAGGTTTCTTTCAGGTATCTGAACTTCAGTACAATCCGATCATCGGTAGTTTTTTTCAGTGCAATTTTATTTATTTATAAGTTAGGGTTGTCTGGCTCACTTATAGTCAAAGCCGATATTGACGATCGGGAGCAACCTGAACCAAACGCACAAAACAACTTCAATGCACGTTTGTTTAGCCCGACTTATCAGCCTTCATCGTCGACCATCGGTTTTGGCCGTCGGGCCATAGGAGAAAGTAAATGGCTATGTTCGATTACAAGGGGCAAGACGCCCGCGGCCTTATTTCAGATGCCTGGAACCTCGCCACCTACACCAGTGGCGTCGCCACCGTAGGCGCCCTCTACAACCTCCCTGGGCTAGTCCTGGGAGAGGGCAATACCTTTGCATTGCCCAAGGGCTGGCGCGAGATCGGTGCCAACGAACTGAAGGTTGACAAGAGCTACATCGACCTGACTGGCAGCTTTACGGGCGAGAATGTATTCGGCTCCCAGGCCAGGGTCTTCGGCCAATACGACGACAGTGACCAGTTACTGAAAATAGGCTTCTCCATTGCCGGCACCAACTCCCCGGTCGACTTGCTGGGCTGGCCAGCAATGATCGACAACTCTTATATCCGCGGCTATGACTACCTGCTCGATTCAATCAAGAACTACGCTATTGACCACAATCTGAGCGGCAAGGACGTGCTGGTCACCGGCTACAGTCAAGGCGGTTCGGTAACCAACAGCATGTACCTGGGCAAGGAAACGCTGGCAGACGGTTTCTTCAAGGATTCGGACTACTTCGGTATGGAGTCGCCCAAATCCAGCAACAGTGAGGGAATCTTCAACTTCGGCTTCGAAAATGATGTAGTCCACCGCCTCATTGGCCAGGAAACCAATGTGGGCAGCGCCATCATCGACGCTCTCAAAGGCAGCGACGCCAGCTACACCTCCACCACCGATAACATCGTACTGTTCGACACGATCTATGCTCTGCCCACCTGGCCCAACGGCCCATTCTCGATTGCCAACCTCAGTGGGTGGGCGGCTCACCTGGAGGGGATCTTTATCAATCCCATCCAGCGCATAGGCCAATCGACGTTCTACGACCACATCGAACGAGACAGCACCGTAATCATCAGCAACCTCGACCCCATCAGCCGCAGCTTTACCTGGGTGAGCGACAAGGCTACCGCCACTTCCAATCACTTCGGCACACCGGCCTTCCTGCTGGGCACCGACAGTGCAGACAAACTGCAAGACGGTCGCAGCGATGATTTCCTTGACGGGTTCAGTGGCAACGACAGCTTCCGGGTCAGCACCGGAACCGATATCGTCTCTGGGGGTGATGGCAATGACAAAGTCTTCCTCAAGGGCGCAGCCTCTTCCTACGAAGCCGTGAAACTGAGTGACGGCACCCTGTTTCTCAACGATACCAGTGGCCAGTACGGCCTAAAGGAACTGCACGGCGTCGAGCATGTGGAATTCGAAACCGGGCTGGCCAGTGCACTCGGGCAATTGCCTGTTATCGGCGGGATCTTCAGCAGTATCGGGCAGGCACTGACTCCAGCCTACACCGTCACCAGCGGCAAACTGGACTTCGAAGGCCTGTTCGGCGCCGACAAAGCCTACTCCAGAGCCGTTGAGGGCAGCCAATTGGACGATATCCTCAAAGGCACCGTCGCACGGGACCTGATATTCGGCCAGGGCGGCAATGATAGGCTCGAAGGTGGCGCCGGCAACGACCTGCTGCACGGCGGCGATGGCAACGACACCCTGCTGGGCGGTACCGAAAATGATGCGCTGTATGGCGGTAGCGGCAACGACATCCTGATCGGTGGCCTGGGCAACGACCAACTCAGCGGCGGCGTGGGTAGCGACCAGTTTGTGTTCGATCAGCGAGGGTTCGGCCAGGACCGAATCAGCGACTTCAACATCCATCAGAACGGGAACGACCTGTTGGTGTTCTCCAAATCGTTGTTTGCCACCACCGACGCTGTCCTTGGCG
This sequence comes from Pseudomonas sp. FH4, assembly GCF_000510915.2. Taxonomy (NCBI): domain Bacteria; kingdom Pseudomonadati; phylum Pseudomonadota; class Gammaproteobacteria; order Pseudomonadales; family Pseudomonadaceae; genus Pseudomonas; species Pseudomonas sp. FH4. The sequence continues at coordinate 84,431 of NZ_AOHN01000020.1, forward strand.
CCACCACCCAGAACGGCAGCGACAGCATAATCCTGGCAGGCGACAGCAGTGTCACATTGGTAGGTTTCAGCGCGGCGCAATTGAGCGCAGACATGATCAGCCTGGTTTAACGCTTATCTCGAAAGATCCAAGGTAATACCCCCCGTAGAGCATTGATCTACGGGGAGGTTCAAGAGTGGGGCAGATCACCCATTGCCACCTGCGGTGTTCTGCCCCTATTGCTTTAGGAAATGAAAACCCCCGCCCCATTCAACTGAGTCATGTCCACGCCCACCAACATCACAGAATTGTCGCCGAAGGACAGCACCGTGTTGTCTTCGAACGTCGAGGCATAAGAGCGGTAATCGTAATCCTGGCTCAGGCCAGGAATGCCCATGAACACCAGTTTATCGCTGGCCTGGTAACCCTCGATCCGGTCATTGCCAAAAAGGCCGTTGAACAGGAAGGTGTTGCTGCCACCGCCCGAAACCATCAGGTCATTACCAGTCCCGCCGACAAACACATCATTGCCCTGACCACCGATCAAGTGATCGTCGCCGCCCAAGCCGAACAACCAATCGCCAGCGGCATGAGCGGTGAGGACATTGTCCTGCGCATCGCCTTTGGCGGACGTCGCGTATTGCGTCAAGTCGGTACCGGCCAGCAGGCCGTTGCCGGTGACTTGATAAGTGATGTCATAGGAGCCCCAGGGGATTGAAGTCCACGGTATATAGGACACTTCCTTGCTCACCAGCGCACCAATATCGCGGGTCATACTGATGCCGCCATAGGCGTCGTTGATGTACAGCGTGCCATCGCCGTCGTTGGCAAAGCTGAAGGTGGCCAGTGACTTTTGCAGTTCCAACACGTTATCGCCTTGGCCGCCCAGGATGATGTTGTAGCCACCGTCATCGCGAAAACGGTCATTGCCGGCACCACCCTCCAGGAAGTCATTACCAACTCCGCCCTTGAGCAGGTCGTTTCCCTCGCTACCCATGATGAAGGTATTGCCAGTGTGTTTTTCAGCGTAGCGGTTCAGGTCTTGCACCCAGGTGGTTTCACGCGCGACCTCTGTAAGGCTGGAGACGACGATGGTCGAATCCTTGCTGGTCAGGTCGTAGAAATCCGAGGACGCGATACGTTCCATGCCTTGGATATAGCCGACCAGGGAGTGAGCCTTGGCGACTCCCCAGTTGAGACTATTGGGTAAATGTGCCGAGAACGAGGCGTAATTATCAGTGAAGCTGACCAGGTTGTTGGCGGCCGAATCCCAAGCCCTATCGTTACCCCAGAACAGTGCCGAGGTGTTGATGCCTTTACCATCAATGGCCTTGAACACCGGGTCATTCTCGTAGCCGATATTCAAGACCGGTGTATCACCCGAGCCTTGAGTGGGTGAGGCAAAGGTCACGTAGTTTGCATCCTGATAGAAGCCACCCCAGTGATCGCGGCTCAAGGTTGCCAAGCTGTTGGCCCCTAGTGCGCCGAGGCTATGGCCGGTGACCAGAATATCCTTGCCGGTCAAGCCCTGGCTCGTGGCGTAGCTGGCGACGTTTTCCAACAAGGCACTGAAGGCGTACTTGGCGTAATTGGCGGCGTATCCGGGAAGTGCGGCGGCAGCCAGGTCGCTGGCCACGTCCCCCAATCCATCCCAAGTCAGGGCAAAGGAAGTGCCACGAAAGGCAATCCCCATGGCAATCAGCTTACCAACGCCATCGTACTGCCCCAAAATCTCGACATTGGCGGAAGGCGCCAATGCGGTCTCACCCCAAAAGGTGCCTTGCTTGTCCACTTTCTGCGTCACGCCCAGGGCTTGCGCACCAATAGGCGCCCAGCCACCGGTTGCCAGAGGTTGGCCGGTGGAGTCATAAGCGTATTCGGATAAAGCCAAGGCGTCGTTCAACAGCGCCTTGGCGTGCTCGCCTGTCATGCCCTTGTAGTCGAAAACGCCCATACCCTTTGCCCCTTTTCAGATGACTGTCTATGTGGCTTCAGCTCGGTTGGCCGGGATAAATTGAGGGCGGAATGGGGAAGGCAGTCAATCGTTACCTAAAAATCGAATAGTTGCAAAATCAAACATCAAGCTTGGAGTGTTCGAATGACGAGTAGGCTTGCTGGGCATGCAGGAGGTCAGCATGCAGAACAGAAAACTCTTTCTTGTCAGCCGCCTTCCATGGATCAGGAACACGCTGAAGAAAGTCTTCCAGACACTTCCCCACGCTGGAAACTTTCCGAACTAAATCAGCTACTTCATTCCAGTAAGCGCTCATGAGAACCCTCCTTTACTTGCTGACAAGCGAACAAACAAGTAGCGAAGCGCCGAGCCCGAGCAGGACCGGCCATGTGAAAAACAAACCAAACACCAAAGAAGGGATGCCCACCAAAAACCATGGATCTATAAAAACACTCAACTTCATCAATGCTCTCCGGGGCAGGCGATGAAACTTGCTAAAGACGCTAGCCCATCAACCAAGTCAAAGCGCTCACCCAAGCCGGAAGCAATTCCCCCGGTAAAGGCTGCTATGAAAATCCCGGCTGAGCGAACGGCATAAGGTTAGCTGCCTTTTGATAGCTGCGTCCCTTTCGACTTTCTGAACAATTCACTCACTGCACTTGGGTTTGCCGAACAGCTTTGGCCTGGTCGTCGACGGGGATGTTGGTGACCACAATCTTCATGGGCGTACACCGGGGGCAAGGGGTGTACCAGCAAGTAAAGAAGGTTCGCGGTGGCTGACCAATGTCGGGGCACGGCAATCGCAGGACAAGCCCGCCCCCACGAGCCTTCGCCTGCTTTTCTTCAGGACTGCTACGGCGCCAGGTTCACGCCGTTACAGCGACCCTTGATGGAGAAGTCGCTGATCTGTCGCGCCTTGTCCACCGTCATCAGGATCGTGCAGCCGCCAGGATGGGTCACGTCGTCCCAGTAATTGGTATGGACCATCACATTGCCTTGCCTCTCGGCGGTGCTGCCGACCACCTCCTGGCGCACATAGGTGGTGTCGCGGTACCAGCCCAACTGCACCCCACCGCCACTGGCCAACGGCTCCATGCGCCCGGGCGGGCCGAAGAAGTCGATGGCCTCCTTGGCGTCGCGCCCCTGCCATTGGTGGCTGGCGCGCAATTCCGGCAGGGTCGGGATGCAGCCGACCAGAGTCGGCAGCAGAAAGCTGAGAAGCAGCAGAGGACGTGCGCTCATCGGGCGCTGCTGCCCAGCATGTCGTCCAGTTCTTGCACCGCCTGGCTGTTGGCTTGAACACCGATCAACTGAATGAACATGGCCTGAATGGTGGCGACCATTCGCGCCGCCGGCATCTTGCCGATCGGCAACATCTGGTTGCGCGTGCGGTTATCTGGGGCGCAGACGAAGGCAAAGGTGCGTTGCAACCAGTAGTCCTTCGGTGCGACCCAGCCGTGGATATTGGTCTTCACATCCTTCACGGCACCGTCGAAGCGACGTATCGCCCGGGCGCTATCCAGGCGGATCTGGCGCTGCTTGCATTTGACCTGCACCTCATAGGCGGCGAGGGTCGGGAAGGCCGAGTCTTCGAACAACTGCATGACCTGCACCGATTGCACGCCACCAGGCTTTTGCATGATGCCGGCGGCATCGGCGACGTACACCTCGTTGTGCAGGCGTTCCCCTTTACCGTAAATGATCCAGTAATCGCCCGAGGCTTGTTCGGCCATGACCGGGGTACTGCAGGCCATGGCCAAGATAGCCAGCCATCGACAAGGGGGTGGAAGTCTGTAGCCCATGGAGGTCCTTTCCCGATTTCTGTAATTCAGGAGGAATAATATGAGCCGTGGGTGGGCAGGATCAAATAGCACGCTTGTGCTAATGGCCAAACGCCTTCAACCCTTAGGCGTTGTACGAAAAAGGCCTGTGCGACGAGCATACTGCGTTGAAAACAGGCTCGGAATGCTCATTTGCAACCAACCAACTCGTGCGTGACTCCGACCATTGTTCCTCGCCTGTTTTCGGGTGGCGCCACTGGCACCACACGCCGAATGTCTTACGGATCGCCCCATTCTGTCCCTTAACCGATCAGGCATCGTTCGCTGCTCGTCGCCTCAAACCGCGCACCGCCACCTCCTCGATTACTGTCTGCAAGCGAAACGGGTGTCGGATAAATAAATCCGTCCCCTTTATCCCCGGGGCAGCCCAGTACGACCATTTATGTCCGTCAGCACCTCACGGTGGGTAACGCACCTTGCCAGCCAGGTGAAATGATTTGAATCCAGCGCGCGCTTTCTGGACAATCCCCGCCTTTGGCTCGAAAGGATGCGTGCGATGAAGTTCGAAGGGACTTTCCAATACATGGGCAATCACGGGATCGTGTTCAACGTCTCGCAGATCACCCTCACCGACAGCGAACGCGGACGCCTGCGCGAGCTGCATTTTGGCGAAGCAAAAAGCGCCCACTACGAGGTCAACCGCAAGGTCGTCGAGGTGTACGACAAGATGCTTGCCAAGAACCTGCCGTGCCTGATGATGATCGGCATCTCCAAGCCGCTGACCCGGCAACAGGGCGATGTTCTCAACACCCAACGCACCAAAATCGCTAACCTTGCGGCCTCGGCGTTCGCTGGCGCTACCTCTTATGTTGCCTCCCCCTACGTGGGTGCCCCTGTCGGCGCCGGTGTGCGCATGTATGTGAATGAAACCCTGCCCACCTATCATGCAGGCGACGTACTGGTGAGCATTGAGGCGCAGGTGAATGGCGGCATCGGCCCGCAACGCACCGCCTCGACACTGATCATCAAGACCTGACGGGAGAAACACATGTCTGACATTACCCAACTGGTCGTTGCTCTGGTGCTGTTCTTTCTGCTGGATCGGTTTCTTAAGTCGTACCCGCTTCGTAAATGGTTAGGGGTACTGCTGATAGCGATAGGTGCAGCTGGCTGCGTTGCAGCGAGCCAAATCCGCTTGTTTGGGTTTGACCTGGGGTTGCTGTCGATCTTTGCCGTTGCACTGGGGGTGGGGTTGTTCCTGAAGCGGCGGCGGTTCGAGCAGGTGGGTTGAAGGTGGCAGGAGTTTTAAGCGAAAAGGGGACGGATTTATTTTTCTAACATGTCCCGTCCTGCCGACCGAACACAACTCGCAAACAAGCCAGCTTCACGATTACCAGTATGAGATTTACAGATAACCCACTCTCAGCTCCCCCGGCTATTTTGACCAATGAGTGCCGGCATCCCCGAAAACAAACTCAGAAATGCCTTATGTTCACGACTCCGAGTGGTCGCTAAAGTCTGCAGCTTACGAGTTAGAACCCGGACAAAAACTTGACTAATATCAATAACTTAACTATAATAGCAGCCAGCAGCCAGCAGCCAGCAGCCAGCAGCCAGCAGCCAGCAGCCAGCAGCCAAAGTCGCGCCTACTAGCACAATTTAATATTGTGGCCGCGATAGCGCTTGCATATTCATCAGGCACATTAGCTGCAAGCTGCCGCTTCAGCTCTGGCTCTCTATTCACAGCAAATTTTGGGAGTACGCTAATTAACTTGACGATCCCTAGGGATGCTCCTATTGGAATGATTGTTTATCAGGAGTCCATCACGGCGCCGCCGAAGGGATTTAGCTGCACTTCAACCCCCTCCTTTATTTTTGCCCTAAACCCAACACTAGGTAGCGTCTCAACTGGAAATGTTTTCCCCCTCGGAAAAACAGGACTTTCTCTTAAAGTTAAGTATCAAGACTTCGACTACCTTTCAGCAAACTATGTCTTGCCGGGGATTGCCTATAGCGACCCTGCTCGAAACTATACGATTGAAATAATTAAAACAAGCGAGCAACCAGTAAACAACATCGTTCCTGCTGGTTTATTGGGAACACACCAAATTGGAAACCTAGACCTTGTAAAACTTAATCTAGTGAATCCAATCACTCTGAATTCTTCCTCCTGTCAAACCCCTGAGGTTTCAGTTCGAATGGGCGACGACTATCAACTACAGGAGTTCAGTAAAGTCGGCGACACACCCCGCACGATCAAGTTCAATATTGGGCTCAATCAGTGCCAGACAGGGATTCAAAAGGTTACCTATTCGCTCAAAGCAACCTCTCAAGTAATAGACCAGAAGAATGGAGTCGTGGCACTAAACTCCAGCTCAACAGCAAAAGGACTCGGCTTGAAACTGATGAATGAGGCAGGTCAACCTATCGCCCTGGGTACCACTTACACATTCAACGGGTTCAATACCAGTGGGTCAAGCTTTCAGATACCATTATCTGCTGCTTACTACCGCTTGGCAGACAAACTAGAAGCAGGTACTGCAAACGCATCAGTCACTTTCACAGTGAACTACCTGTAACACACTCACAACCGAGGGATCATACTTCGGCTTAATCCTTGGAATCGAACTACATGAAGAGTTCATCAAGCTGACGCTTGCAGTGATGATGGCGCCAGAATGACAAGCGAGTGGAGCAGAATTACACAGCGATTCTCAATGGGTAGTGGTAAGTAGCAAAAACCAAAACGGCCTGCACGCAATTGCAGCGATCGCCAGCTCGATGAGAGCGATCAAGCCCTTCCACGGCACCACTTGATCCATCTCGATCAAGAACAACTCCTTGCGGGCCTGCTTGCGCTTGCCAGCGTACTCGGCGTCGGCGAAGGTCATCTGCTTCAACGGAAAACTCGGGCAAGCGGATCGACGTATTTCACCAGAAACGGAAAGTTAAATTCAGAGTTTCCTTAGCTTGATCGTGACTTTGTGCAAAAACTTTTGAGGATATGGTAGTTATGAGGTAAATGGTCACCGTAATAAGAGACCACATCTCCAACAACCATAAACGGTGTAAATCCTTCATAACCACCTTCTGCGCCTTTATAATTCACATACCCACAGACCCCTTCATAGCTTTTACCGCTAGCGAAGCGCCCCTTGAACTTGTAAATAGTTTCAAATTTCGCGGAGTCGGGGTCTGATATACGCCTGAGCAGCTTCCTTTTTGCATCGGCGATTTCGGTCTTGCTTGCAATAGAGTGCTCGACTGTGGGGGGAGCGGGTGGCGCTGGAGGAGGGAGAAGTCCGCAACCTGTAAGTGCAAGAGTGAAACCAGCTATGGTTATTTTCTTTAACATTTTCCAAAATCCTTTTTCTAGTGCTTTAGCGCCGAGTCAGCATCGTAATGTGCTAATTCGATGCGTCGATAGAGATGCACAGCACCGCTTTATCGAATCCTGCTTGGGAATCCATACTGCGACAAGAGTCGTGTTTTTTTGTTCCTAGTTAGTTGCCGAAGCGTATGGTCGACTGTATCACGATGGTATTGGTGTAGAAGTCTCTTATGAATAGTACGAATGTGCTAGATGGCCCTTTGCCTCACATCCAGAGTGTGAAGCTATTGTCTTCAAAAATAACGGCAAAGGACCGCTCCTATGATCGCTTTTACAAGGCATCTCTTGCCTGCCGCATTACTGTGTAGTGCCCTCGCTGCCCAGGCGAGCGAAGTGCTGAAGGGCGACTTCTGGGTCGTTCACTACCAGGGTACCTTGGGCAAGAATCAGGTGTTCATCGCAGACGGCGACCCCGCTCACATCGTCAATCGTCCAGGTGGCGCGAAGTCATTGGGTGTCTATCAACTTTACGAAGAGCCCGGTAAACCCAACTTCACCTCTTACGATGTCGAAATCGATTGTACGAAGAACCGCGTGCGAATAATGGGTGCAGCGGATTTCCGCAGCGTGTTCAATGAGTTTCGCAATGCGAAGTATTCCAGCCAATGGCAGAGCAAACCTGATGCCTGGCTGATGCAAAGCCGTGACTTTGTCTGTAAGCCGACTGAACGCCAGGCCAAGAAGATGGAGCACTTGGGTGTGATGCCCGCGTCGCAAATGAGCAAGGCAGGGCCGCACTTCTTCGAGATATTGAACCGCGAGGCCGCCAAGACGGCCATCATGCAGAAGATAGATGAAGGGTTCGCGCAGATGCCCGCCAAGTAACGCGACCTTCAGGGAGAAGACCTTATGAACCGATTGTTTATGTTGGCCCTGCTCGCCACCTTGCTCAGTGGCTGTGCATCATTGTCGGCCAGCAGTGCCTGGAAAGATCGCCCGGTGGGCGAACTGATCGACTTCTTCGGTGTGCCAAGGCAGATCATGGTGGTGCCGGAGGAAGATATGGTAGTGCTTAGGTATGTACGCGACAGTAGCTATGTCTCACGTGAAGCAGCGGGTACTTACACGGGGCCGCAGAACGGGCAACTTGTGCACGCAGAATATTGGGAAGACGTACAGCACTCAGGCAGCTGCGAGATCAATGTGTTTGTCAACAGAGCACGACTGGTGCAGAAGGTGCGTACGAAAGGGCGTTGTGTAGCGGTCGAGATGGCACCAGCAGGGTAGCGCATGGGCCACTGGCGAGAAGAGTGGCGGATCTTCATCCTCACTACGGAAGACGAGTTTCCCTGCCGGAACGTTGATCTCAAGTAGTGGCCGCCCTTGCGAGTCAACCGCTGGAGACCGCATGTTCATCCCTAGGATGATCTCCTGAATAAGCGCCTTACTGATGATTGCTGTGTTGAACACAACCTGATTGTTCTGGACAACAAACATCGGAATGACTGTTCCGTCGATCTCGTTCACGACTGCAAATCGCGGCGCGAAGATCAGAAACTCCGACTGCTCACCAGCCTTCAAAATGAGATAGTTTCGGAACTCCAGCACTTTCCTACAGGCAATAAAAAACCCCGTAGACGTTAATCTACGGGGCTTTCAAGAGTGGAGGCCGAGGTCGGAATCGAACCGGCGTAGGCGGATTTGCAATCCGCTGCATAACCATTTTGCTACTCGGCCTCAAACGATCAATGCCAAAACCACCGACATTCACCGCATATAAACTTGAGTGGGCTATGTGAAGCCTGCCTCTACTCTATCTCATTGAAAACATTGAAGTTTTTTATGCCTCAGTGCGTTCGATGGCGGCAATTATGTACTGATTTGCCGAGGCTGGCAAGCCCTTGATTTCAAAAAATATTCTTCTGTGAAGCACAGCAGGGGCGGCTGGCCCCTGCCCTGCCTACGCTTAGTAGCCCAGCGACAGCCCGGTATTGCGCCGTGGGTCGTTGGCGCCGTAGAAGCGGTTGTTGCCCACAGGCTTGCCGTCCAGGGACGGGGCGCCGACGAGGATGGCGGCCAGGTGGTTGGCGTCTTGGGGGCCGGCGAATTTGTGGCCCCAGCTTTCGAGGATTTTCTGGGTGTCGGGGCTCAGGGCGAAGGTTTCGAGGTTGGTGCTGTCGGGCATCCACTGTTGGTGGAAGCGTGGGGCGTTGACGGCTTCCTGGATGTTCATCTTGTAGTCAATGACGTTGAGGATGGTCAGCAAGGTGGCGGTGATGATGCGGCTGCCGCCCGGTGTGCCGATGACCATCACGGCTTTGCCGTCCTTGGTGACGATGGTCGGGCTCATGGACGACAGTGGCGCCTTGCCTGGGGCGATGGCGTTGGCTTCGCCCTGGACCAGCCCGTACATGTTGGGTACGCCGACCTTGACGGTGAAGTCGTCCATTTCGTCGTTGAGGATCACCCCGGTCTTACTGGCCATGACGCCAGCACCGAACCAGTCGTTGAGGGTGTAGGTCACCGAGACCGCGTTGCCCCATTTGTCGACGATGGAGTAATGGGTGGTGTTGCTGCCTTCATGGGGCGCGACGCCGGGCTTGATGGCCATGGAGTCGCCGGCCTTTTGCGGCTCGATGGCGGCGCGCAGTTTGGCGGCGTAGTTCTTGTCCAGCAGGTGTTCAACCGGGTTTTGTACAAAGTCCGGGTCTCCCAGGTAGCTGTTGCGGTCCACGTAGGCGTGGCGCATGGCTTCGATCTGGTAATGGGTACCCTGGGCCGAGCCATAGCCCAGTTCGGCCATCGGGTAGCCTTCGAGGATGTTCATGATCTGGCAAATCACCAAGCCGCCCGAGCTCGGTGGCGGCGCCGAGACCACGTGGTAGCCGCGATAGTCGCACTCGATGGGCGCCAGTTCGCGGGTCTGGTATTTGTCCAGGTCGGCCTGGGCGATGATGCCCTTGCCGGCCTGGCTGGAGTCGACGATGGCCTTGGCCACCCAACCTTTGTAGAAGCCATCGGTGCCCTTGGCGGAGATTTCCCGCAGGGTGCGGGCCAGGTCTTTTTGCACCAGTTTCTGCCCGACCTGCAGTGGCTCACCCTTGTTGAGGAAGATGCCGCGCAGGTCCTGGTCTTTTTTGAACTCTTCGGTAGCGCTGTGCAGCATGTCGATATCGCCCTGGTCGAGGGCAAAGCCGTTTTCTGCAAGTTTGATCGCCGGCGCGATCACTTGGGCGCGCTTGAGGGTGCCGTATTTGCTCAGGGCCAGTTCCATGCCGGAGACGGTGCCGGGTACGCCGACGGCCAGGTGGCCTTTGGCGCTGAGGCCGGGGACGACGTTGCCGTCCTTGTCCAGGTACATGTCGGCGGTGGCCGCCAATGGGGCTTTTTCACGGAAGTCGAGGAAGGTCTTGCGCCCGTCCGCCAGTTGCACGGTCATGAACCCACCACCGCCGAGGTTGCCCGCTGCCGGGTAGACCACCGCCAAGGCGTACCCCACGGCAACTGCCGCATCCACGGCGTTGCCGCCAGCCTTCAAGACATCGACGCCCACGTGGGTTGCCAGGTGCTGGGCGGTCACCACCATGCCGTTTTCACCGGCCACCGGGGCCTGGGAGGCCGCCTGCACACCGCTGAATGTCAGGACCAGGGCCGTCGCGATCAAGGTTCGGGTAAAGGGTTGGTAGTTCATCCGTGGATACTCTGTTTATTGGAAGCGTTAAACGTAGCTGCTTTCGCACAGCAACCCCAGCCAGGTGGCGCGTTTCAGACAGAGCTTGTCGGTGCCGGAATGCTATATTCGCCCCGCCCTACTCATTGCCCATGAGACACACCGATGCCCACGGTCGCCGACCCGATCCACGCGCTGTACCACAAGATCACCTGGAAGCTGATTCCCTTCCTGTGCTTTTGCTACCTGGCTGCCTACCTGGACCGGATCAATATCGGTTTTGCCAAGTTGCAGATGCAAGACCAGTTGCAGTTCAGCGAAACCGCGTTCGGCCTGGGCGCCGGTCTGTTTTTTGTCGGCTATATCCTGTTTGAAGTGCCGAGCAACCTGATCCTGGAACGCGTCGGCGCGCGGATCTGGATCGCCCGCATCATGATCACCTGGGGCCTGCTCTCGGCCTGCACGCTGCTGGTCACCTCTACCACCCAGTTCTATGTGCTGCGGTTTTTGCTGGGTGTCGCCGAGGCAGGATTCCTGCCGGGGGTGTTGTATTACCTGACCACCTGGTTCCCCACCCATCGCCGGGGGCGGGTCATTGCGCTGTTCATGATCGGCCTGCCGCTGTCCAGTGTGATTGGCGGGCCGTTGTCCGGCTGGATCATGAGCCACTTCGACCAGATGGGCGGCCTGCGCGGCTGGCAATGGCTGTTCCTGCTTGAAGCGTTGCCCAGCGTACTGTTGGGAGTGCTGGCATTCTGGGCGCTGCCCAATACCTATCACCAGGCCAAATGGTTGTCCGCCGCAGAAAAGGCCTTGCTGCAAGAGCAGTTGCGCGCCGATGACAGCCACGCCAGCCACAGCCCACGGCGCTTTCGTGATGGGTTCTTTAACCTCAAGGTGTGGATGCTCGGCGGCATCGACTTCTCGATCCTGCTCAGTGCCTATGCCATGGGTTTCTGGATGCCGACCCTGATCCGCAACGCCGGGATCAGCGACACCTTCCATATCGGCCTGCTCACCGCCCTGCCCAGTGTCGCCGCGCTGGCCGGCATGCTGCTGATCGGCGCCAGCTCCGACAAATACCGCGAGCGCCGCTGGCACATTATCGTGCCCTTTCTGGTGGGTGCCGTGGCCATGGCCAGCAGCACCTTCTTCAGTCATAACGTGGTCGCCACCGTGGCCCTGTTTGCCGTGGCTTCGGCGGCGATCCTCGGCGCCGTGCCGGTGTTTTTCAGCCTGCCGGCGACGTTCCTCACCGGCACCGCGGCGGCCACCGGCTTTGCCCTGGCCTGTTCACTGGCCAATATCGCCGGCTTGGTCAGCAACTCGTTGATGGGCCTGGCAATCGACGTGACCGGCAGCAGCGCCGGGGCGATGTGGTTCTTTGCCGGGAGCCTGGTACTGAGCTGCTTGCTGGTGATCGCCTTGCCGGCGAAGTTGGTCAACCGGTAGGAGCGCTCCCACAAGGGGATGCAATATCAGGACAACATCAATGGCCGCTATGGGACATGCCTGCCGGCTGCTGCAACAGCGCCAGATCTATCTCCTCAAAGCGCAGCACCCGCCCGCCGGTATCCGCCGCGACTTTCTGTGCCACCGCCTGCTCGGCAAACGAGGCCAATACCACGCCCATGGCGCCCTTGAGCCCGGTACCGAGCACGTAGTAAGCGGTCTTGGCGTCGATCAAATGTGCATCATCCGGAGTGTCCCAATGGCTGCGCCCCATGTCATGCACGTACAGCTTGGACGGCGTGTGATGATTTTCCGGCTGCAACCACCAGCCGAGCATTTCTGCCGTGGAGCAAAACTTCTTCGCCGCCCCCTGCTCCACCACCTCGCCCTTGGGCCCCGGGAATTCGCTGATCACCATGCCGCACACATGGCACTCATCCGTCGGATGAAACGCCACCGGCCCATCACCTACGCCCGCCGCCACCGGCTTTTCACACCCGACCAACAGCAGGCTCAACAGCAACACCAACCCGATTTTCATGCTCATCTGCTCCACTAATAAAAACTCAGGCTGCGCGCCGCCCAAACAGCCAATAGGCCCAGGCCAGTGGCCCTGCAACCCATGCCGCCAGGCACAGCCACAACATCGCCGCTGGCACCGCCAGGTCGCCGCCCAGGGCCATCACGCCCACCGACGCCGGGCCGGTATCGAAGCCCGACAGGTTGATCAGCCGGTACACATCCGCCGGGTTGAACAGCAATAGCCAGGGCAACAACGTCGGGCTGAACTGACCCTCGCTAATGACCAGCAGCGCCAGCAATGCCAGGTCGAACACCAGGACAAAAAAGAACCACACGCCCAGGGCCAGCCCGGCCGCCGTGGACTTCTCTGCCGAGACGGCGCTCAACACATACGCCAGCCCCAGAAAGCCCCAGCCGAGCAAGGTCGAGGTCAGCATGAATCGACCAAAGGCCCAGAGCAGCAGGCTGAACTCGACATCATCCACCAGCAGCGCAATGGCGAGCATGGCGCAGCCGAATCCAATAAAGGTCGCCAGGGCCAGGATCAACCCATGGCCGACGAACTTGCCCAGCAGGATCTGCCCTCGCCCCAGGGGATAAGTAAGCAACAGCAGCAAGGTGCCGCTTTCGTCCTCACCGACAATCGCGTCATAGGCCAGCAACAACGCAATCAACGGCATCAAGAAGGTTGCCAGGCTGGCCAGGCTGGCGATGGTCGCCGGGATCGAGGTAAAGCCCAGTTGCCCGGACGCCGCCGCGCCCAGCCAGGCAATGCCGATGGCCAGCACCGCAAACAACAGGCTGATCGCTAACAACCAGCGATTGCGCAGGCCGTCGCTGAACTCCTTGCGGGCCATGTTCCAGATCGGCGTCATTGGGCGTACTCCACGGGGTTGTCCATGTAATGGCGGTACAGGTCCTCCAGCGACGGCACGATGATTTCCACATCGCTGGGGCTGTCCTGATCCAGCAACTGACGCAGCAGGTCCAGCTTGTTGCCGTTGAACGCGGCCACTTGCAGGCCTTCCACACCCCAGCGCCGCGTGACGTGGCCAGCCTCGCTCCAGCGTTTTTGCAAGAGCGCCGCACGCTGCAGGCCACTGCTGCGGATCAGGGTCGGCAGCCCGGCTTCTTCGCGCAAGGCCGCCAGCGTGCCAAGAGCCAGCAATCGGCCCTGGGTGAGGATCGCCGCACGGTTGATATGCGCCTCCACGCCCGGCAGCACATGGGAGCAAAGGATGATGCTGGTGCCCTGCCCGCGCAGGCGGTCGAGCAAGCGATACAAATCCTGGGTGGCGATCGGGTCGAGGCCCACGGTGGGCTCGTCGAGCAACAGCAAGCGTGGTTCGCCAAGCAGGGCCTGGGCCAGCCCGAGGCGCTGGCGCATGCCCTTGGAGTAGGTCTTGACCCGCCGCCGTGCCGCCGCCGTCAGGCCGACGTCTTCCAGCAGGGTCGCGACCTGGCTCATCGGCGCGCCCTTGAGCCGGGCAAAATGCTGCAAGGTCTCCAGGCCGCTGAGTTGCGGGTAAAAGGTCACGTTCTCGGGCAGATACCCAAGCATGCGGCGCACTTGAGGATCGCTGGGCGCGCGGCCAAACACCCGTACCTGGCCGCTGCTTGCCTGCAACAAACCCAGGATCAGCTTCATGCTGGTGGTCTTGCCCGCGCCGTTATGACCGAACAGGCCCAGCACCTCCCCCGGCGCCAGGCTCAGGTTCAGGTCATGCAGCACAGTGGCGTGCCCATAACGCTGGGTCACACCTTCGATTTCGACGACAGGCATCATGCGGGCTCCTTGAGCAGGGATAGCGTGGGGTCTTTCATCAGCGGATGACTGTCCATCACCCCCGGCGACTTGATCACCGGAAACGCCCGCTGCACCCAGCGCAGCAACTCGATGCCGGGGCTGTTCATCAACAGGCGCACCTGGGGGTACAGCCACAGCAGGCGGTCGACGTTATCGTTAGGCTCATAGGCCACATCCCCCAGGCCATCGTTATTGCGGTCCCAACCCAGGTAGTCGCTCCAGAAATTACCGCGACCATCCGCCGACCACTCCTGCAAGCGCGTGGCCACGTACTTGACCTGGCGCTGATTGCCGACAAAGGCGTTGCCCGCAATCCGGTTGTCTTCGGAGCCGGCCGTGAGGTGAATGCCCACTGCGCTGCGCCCGAAGTGGTTGTGTTCGATGCTGTTGAACAGCGAGTTGTAGATAAACAGCGCCTTGCCTTCGGCACCGGTGATCATGGTGTCGCCAGTGGTACCGTCGCGCACATCGTTGACGACGTTGTCGCGCAGGGTGGAATAGGTGATGTAGTTCATCAGGATCCCGTAGTTCTGGTCCTGTTCGGAGCGATTGCCAATCACCGTCAGCTTGCGGCTTTGCATCAGGGCGTAGCCAGTGCGGGTGCGGCGGGTGATGTTGCCCAGCACCTGGTTGTCGTTGGCGAACATGTAGTGGATGCCGTAGCGCAGGTCTTCCAGGGTGTTGCCTTGCAGCAGGTTGCCGTTGGAGGTGTCGATGTAGATGCCATCGCGGGCATCGCGCACCTGGTTGCCAATCACCCGCGCGCCCTTGACCGCGTACAGGTGGATGCCATTGCCCCGGTCCTGGGAGCGCATCGCCGGGTCGCCCTGGATCTGGTTGTTGATCACGCTCACATCCGCCGTGCCATCGACCCACACACCAAAACCCTGGCCGCGCATGTGGTTGCCCTTGATCACGGCACCGTGGGCCTTGGGCTGGATGAAGATCGCCGCATTCATCGCGGTGAGGTCATGGCCCCAATCGAGGAAGGTACAGCCCTCGACGGTGACGTCGGGCGCGTTGATCAACAGGCCGTTGCCCAAGCCCTGGCTATGGATCACCGCACCGGGTTCGCAGGTCAGTTGCAGGGCTTGGTCGATGCTGAAAGAGCCCTGGTAGTCGCCGGCGGGCAGGCGCCAGTGGTGCGGGCCTGCGGCGACCAACGGCAAGTCGGTGATGGGCAATACAGCGGCACTGGTTATGGCCGAAGACAGCAGCCACACAAACCCGGTCAATAACGTGAGGGGTCGAGCCACGGAGTATTCCTTTTGATCAAAGCCCAATCTATGGAGCGACACAGATCTAGTGTGGGAGCGGGCTTGCTCGCGAAAGCGGTGGGTCAGTCAAGTAATTCCTGGCCGGCACACCGCTTTCGCGAGCAAGCCCGCTCCCACATTGGTGGGCGCTCGCCGTTAGGTCCGCTCGACCAACATCCGCCCTACCATCTCCATATGCAGCGCATGGCAGAACCAACTGCAGTAGTACCAATGCAGCCCCGGCTTGTCGGCGATGAAGGTGATGGAGGAGGTCTGCTGCGGGCTGATTTCCATGCTCACGCCATGGTTGGTCATGACAAAGCCGTGGGTCACGTCCTCGATCTGGTCGATATTGGTGATGGTCACGGTGACTTCATCGCCATGCTTGACGGTGAACTCGGTCAGGCCGTAGGTCGGCGCCATGGAGGTCATGTACACCCGCACTTTCTTGCCGTCACGGATCACCTTGTTATCGGTCTCCAGCTTGATCCCGTCCTTGGCCGCGATGGCCACGGTTTCGGCAAAGAACGGGTCGTTGCGTTCCCAGATCTTCTTGGTCTTGATCTGGTCGCGCCGCGCCATTACGCAGTCGTGGGGTTCGGCGAAGGTCGGACCGTCGTGGACCAGTTTCATTTCATCGCCCGAGATGTCGATCAACTGATCGTTTTCCGGGTGCAACGGGCCGGTGGGCAGGAAGCGGTCCTTGGAGAACTTGCTGAGCACCACCAGCCATTGGCCGTCGGCGTCCCGGGTTTCGGTCAGCGAGGCGTGGTTGTGGCCTGGTTGGTAGTGCACATCGAGCTTCTGCTTGATGTAGTTGACCTTCTCGCCGCCATAGGCGCGGATGGCTTCGGCGATGTTCCACTTCACCACCTGGCTGTCGATAAACAGCGTGGTGTAGGCAAAGCCCCGGCCATCGTAGGTGGTGTGCAGCGGCCCCAGGCCCAGTTCCGGCTCGCCGACCACCACGCCGCGCGGGTCCTTGATCTTGTCGCTGAACAGGTCGTCGAGCTTGTCGATGGCGATGATGGTGCAAGTCGGTGACAGCTTGCCGTTGGCGATAAAGTACTTACCGTCCGGCGAGGTGTTGCAGCCGTGGGGGTTCTTCGGCACCGGGATGTAACGGGTGAATTCGCTGTCCTTGCCATCGTCGCCCTTGCGCCCGTCCACCACCGGCACCTTGACACCATCGAGGTTGATGAACTTGCCGGCCTTGATCGCCGCTTCGATGCGCGGGATGTTGAACACCACTACCCAGTCACGCTCGTTGCGCATCATGCCACCCAGGTCGGACGCCTTCTCCGAGTTGTAGCAAGTGGCCGCGGCGTATTTGCCGGTGTAGTCCATGTCGGCGTTGTCGAGGTTGCCGTCGACGATGACCTGGAAGGCCATTTCCATTTTTTCCGCGTCGATGGCGTTGAACATAGTGAAGCTGTTTTTGTCTTGCAGGTCGAAGGTGTGGCCGTCATTGGGGTGCGGGATGATGAACTCGGCGTTGCAAAAAACGTACTTGGTGTACGGCACTTTTTGCAGGCGCAGGCCGTGGATCGCCTGGGCGTTGGGCACCGTGACAATCTTGTCGCACTTCATGATGTCCAGGCGGATCCGCGCCACGCGGGTGTTGGCCTTGTCATTGATAAACAGGTATTTGCCGTCGTAGCGGCCATCGGTGGTGGACAAGTGCGGGTGGTGGCAGTCGCCGTTCTGGTACTTGGCACCCTCGCCTAAGATGCGCTTGCTCTCGTTGGTCAGGCCCCAGCCAGTGGCCGAGTCGACGTTGAACACCGGGATGCGCATCAGTTCGCGCATCGACGGCACACCCAGCACCCGCACTTCGCCTTGGTGGCCGCCGCTCCAGAAACCGTAGTACTGGTCCAACTCACCCGGCCCCACGTGGATCTTCGACTTGGCTTCCTTGGCCGCCGCCGCAAAGGACTCGCGGGTAAATACCGTGCCGCCAAGGGCCGTGGCCCCGGCCAGTACTGCACCGGTGACTGCGCCAGTGCCAAGGAAACCACGCCGGCTCAGGCCTTCGGGTTCCGGGGTGGCCCCGGCTGTTTTCGATTCGCTGTCGTTCATGATGTGCTCCAGAGGGGAAAAGTGGGTGCCCAAGGCCGTCATTCAGGCACCGCCACCTGCACCACCGGGATCAATTGCCCGGTGGTGGGTGCGGCCTTGTTGCGTTTTTTGCGCTTGTTGATCAGGGGCGGGCATTTGTGGTCGTTGTGCCAGGTCATCTGGCAGTCGAGGCAGTAGTGGCATTCATTGGCGTTGATATGACCGTCGGGGTGGATCGCCTGGATCTCGCACTCCTTGGCGCACAACTGGCACGGATCGCCGCATTCCTTGCGCCGCTTGAGCCAGTCGAACAGGCGGAACTTGCTTGGGATTGCCAACGCCGCGCCCAGCGGGCAGACATAGCGGCAATAGACCTTGCGCGTGAAGATGTTGATCACCAACAGCGCCAGTGCATAGGCCACGAACCACCACTGGCGGTCGAAATGCAGGGTAATCGCGGTCTTGAATGGCTCCACTTCGGCAAAGCGTTCGGCGGTGGCCATCGACTCCAGGGACAGGCCAAACAGCCCCAGCAGGATCAAATACTTGATCGCCCACAGCCGCTCATGCACGGCAAACGGCAGCTCGAACTGGCGCACCTTGAGCTTGCGTGCCGCCTCGTTGATCAGCTCCTGCAAGGCGCCAAATGGACACAGCCAGCCACAGAACACCCCACGCCCCCACAGCAGGATGCTCGCGGCGGTAAAGACCCAAAGCATGAAGATCAGCGGGTCGGTGAGGAACAGCTCCCAGCGGAACTGCTGGAACAGCGCATGCACAAAGGTCAGCACATTGACCACCGACAACTGCCCCAGGGCGTACCAGCCGATAAACACCACGGTAAACAGCAGATACCCGCGACGCACCCAGTGCAGCAGGCGCGGGCGCCGGGCCAGGCTGTCCTGCAGGAACAGAATCACCGTCAACACCGCCAGGGCAGCGCCCAGCACCAGGATCTGGAACTGCTTCTGGTACCAGATCGTCAGCCACATCGGCCGGTTGGCTTCGTCGATGGCGGCCTGTTCAGCGGCGGTCGGCAAGGGCCGCTCCAGATAGGCCTCGGGCATCTGGTAGGGCAATTCAAAGCTGGTGAAGGTGCCGCTGACCGGACCGGTCTGGCGCCGCACCAGCAGCTCCAGGGTCCAGGCCGAACCCGGATCGAATTTCGCCTGGGGCCGCACGATAAACAGCGACATTTCATCGAACTCGGGCATGCCCTCGGCAAACAGGTCGTACAGCCGCTGGTGGTCCATATCGCGAAAGCTGATGACATTGCCGAACTGGCGCAACTGCACCCGATCAAAAATCCCGCCGCGCACGTAGCCCGAACCCTTGAATGAAAACAAGCCTCGCCCCAGCACCACGATGGCCTGCTCACCAGGCTTGAGGCCCTGCATCAACACTCGGTATTGCGCCTCGCCCAACAGGTTGCGGCCAATACTCGGTGCGTTGAGATCAGCGACATACAAGTCGATAAACGTCTCGTCGCCCTGCCCCGGCCCCGCCACCTCGACGCCCTCAGCCTCGGTGCCCTTGAACGCCTCATCCACCTGCCCACGCGTCAGATGCAGGCGGCGCACTGCGCCATTGCCGGTCAACTGTGCCCAACTGGCGGGTTCGAACAGGTCGCTGCGTACCAGGGCGATTTTCTGCGCAGTGCTGGTCTTGTCCTCGATCAGCTTGAGCGACACCGCCACTTCATGGGCCGCCCGCATGATCACTTCATTGACCACCATCGCCGTCACCGTGGCGCCGGCCACCGCATCCACGGTCACCGCCTGGCTGTCGCTGGAGCGACCCACCACCACCCGCTGCTTGACGTTGATCCCGCTGTAGCGGGCGGTGAAATCATGCAACTTGACCTCGGGAATGCCGATCAGCAGGATCGGTTCGTGGTGCTCCAGCACATAGGCATCACGGATCACCCCGGCCGGATCGAGGATCACCTGGGTGTTGATCGGTTTACCGGAATAGGCCGGGATATCCACCACATCCAGGCTCTGGAACACGTAGCCAATGACCACACCTTTGGCCGACAGCGTGCGTACCTTGAACTGGCCTTCGGGGCCGGAGATGGCGTCTGCCTGCGGGAAGATCTTGTCAATGCGCTGCTGCTCGATCGCGCCGTAGGACTTGGCCTGGGCCGGGCCAGCCAGGCTGAACAGCAGTACCAGCACTACCAGCCAGGTGACAGGACTTGCAGCCAGAGTAGCGAGGGTCGAGGGCTTGGGGCGGTTCATGGGCTCACTGACTTCAACGGCCGGAATATGAAGTCGATGGTAGGTGGCAGGTGGCCAGTGAGCCCTTGATTGAAATCAAGTCTGGGGAGGGTGCGGCGTTAGGGCGCGGGGCTACATCCCCAACCAACCCGGCAGCGCCAGTGAGATAAATGGCACGTACGTCACCAGGATCAGGAACGCCAACAGGATCATCAACCACGGCATCGCGGCGCGGATGGTCTGGCCCAGGGTCAGGCCGGTCACCGCCGAGGTCACGAACAGGTTCAACCCTACGGGTGGGTGCACCAGGCCGATCTCCATGTTCACCACCATCACAATCCCCAGGTGAATCGGGTCGATGCCCAGCTTCATCGCAATCGGGAAGAAGATCGGCGCCAGGATCAGCACAATCGCCGATGGTTCCATAAAACTGCCAGCGATCAATAGCACCACGTTGACCATCAGCAAAAAGCCAATCGGGGTCAGCCCTTCGGAAATGACCCAAGCCGTGATTTCCTGCGGGATCTGCTCGGTGGTCAGGACATGGGCAAACAGCATGGCGTTGGCGATGATGAACATCAGCATGATCGACAGGCGCCCAGACTCCAGCAGTACTTTGGGGCAGTCCTTGAGGCGCATGTCCTTGTACACGAACAACGCGACAAACGCCGAGTACACCGCCGCCACGGCTGCCGCTTCAGTGGGGGTGAACATCCCGCTGTAGATACCGCCCAGGATGATCACCAACAGCAACAGGCCCCAGAACGCGCGGCGGGCACAGCCCAGCCACTGGCTGAACGTCGCCCGGGGCTGGGCCGGCAGCTTCTTGATCCGCGCCACGATGTAGATCGCGATCATCAGCATCAGGCCCAGCAGCAAGCCCGGGATCACCCCGGCCATGAACAGTTTGCCCACAGAAGTTTCCGTCGCCGCCGAGTACACCACCATCACGATCGAGGGCGGAATCAGGATCCCCAGGGTCCCGGCATTACAGATGATCCCGGCACCGAACTCCTTGGGGTAACCAGAGCGCACCATGCCGGCCACGGCAATCGACCCCACCGCAGCCACCGTCGCCGGCGATGAACCGGACAACGCGGCAAACAGCATGCAGGCCAGTACTGCCGCAATCGCCAGGCCACCGCGGATATGCCCGACACAAGCGTTGGCAAAATCGATCAGGCGTTGCGCCACCCCACCGGTGGTCATGAACGCCCCCGACAGCAGGAAGAACGGAATCGCCAGGAAGGTATAGGCGTCGCTGGTTTCGAACAGCTTGATCGCCAGGGAACTCAAGGAATCCTGGCTGAACATCAGGATCGACATCGCGCCCGACAAGCCCAGGGAAATGGCGATGGGCACGCCGAGAAACATAAACACCAACAGCAGCAAAAACAGGCAGAGAACGGCCATCAGTCACGCTCCTCATGGCTGCCGGCCAATTTGCTGGCTTCACCGGCTTCATCGGCCAACCCCAACCCGACCTGGCGGTGGGTAAACAGGCGGTAGAAAATTTCCAGGTAGCGGATCAGCACCAAGGCGAAGCCAACCGGCACGATCAGCACGATATGCCCGACCTCCAGGCCAAAATGGTCGAGGTCTTCGGCACCGATCCCGGCCGTCATCACCGCACTCACCCACTTGTAGCTGGCAACCATGAACAGCCCGGCGTAAGCCAGGCAGCACAGGCACGCCAGCATCCCCAGCAGGCGCTGGACCCGGCGTGGCGTCAGGCGTACCAGGGCATCCACGCCCAAGTGGCCGGCGGTGCGCACGCCATAGGAAATACCGAAAAAAATCAGCCAGCCAAACATCGCCTTGGTCAGCGCGACGCTCCAGGTCATGTCCTGGGCCCAGGTCATGGTGCCGTCGCCCAGGGCGTTGAAAAAGCCACTGCTCCAGGCCCACTTGTCAGCCAGGGCAAAAAACAGGGTGTAGATGTTATTGAGCATGACGTAGACAAACGTCACCAAGGTCATGGCGGCCAGCAGGAAGGCGATAAAACCTTCCTCCAGATGCTCCCAGACGCGCCTTAGGGATTGCATGGCAAAACCTCGCGAAGCAGAGATGGATGGTCGGGTGGTAACCGGGTCAAAATGTGGGAGATTGGTACACCCCGAAATCACTGGTTGGCAGCGTCCGCGGCCTTGATCAGGTCAGCGCCAATCGGCCCCTCGAACTTCTGCCACACCGGGCGCATGGCTTCGCGCCATAGCTGGCGTTGCTCAGGGGTCAGCTCGATGATTTCGCTGGTCTTGGCGTCGATGATTTTTTGCTTGGCCGACTGATTCAGCGCTTCGGCCTGCTTGTTCACCTCGACGGTGACTTCGACCATGACCTGCTCCAGGACGGTGCGGATCTCTGGCGCCAGGCCATTCCAGAACTTGGCGTTGGTGATCACCATGTAGTCGATCAGGCCGTGGTTGGACTCGGTGAAGTACTTTTGCACCTCGTTGACCTTCTGGCTTTCATAGTTCGACCAGGTGTTTTCGGTGCCATTGACGGTGCCGGTCTGCAACCCCTGGTAGACCTCGGCAAAACTCATCTTGCGCGGGTTGGCGCGAATCGCCTTGAACTGTTCTTCCAGCACACTGGAGGCCTGCACGCGAAACTTCAGGCCGCGGGCATCCTTGGGTTCATGCAAGGCCTTGTTGGCCGACAGTTGCTTGAGCCCGTTGTGCCAATACGCCAGGCCGAGGATGTTCTTGTCCTGCATCGACGTCAGCAGTTGCTTGCCCTCGGCGGCCTGGAAACGGTCGACGGCGGCCAGGTCATTGAACAGGAATGGCAGGTCGTAGATCTGCACTTGCTTGGTGTATTGCTCGAACTTGGCCAGGGACGGCGCCAGCATCTGTACGTCGCCCAGCAGCAGCGCTTCCATTTCCTTGCCGTCGCCAAACAGTGACGAGTTGGGATACACCTCGACCTTGACCTTGCCCGGCAAGCGTTCTTCGACAAGCTTCTTGAACAGCAGCGCGCCCTGGCCTTTTGGGGTGTTTTCGGCAACCACGTGGGCGAACTTGATGACGATCGGATCCGCCGCCTGGGCCAGGCCTGCGGCAAACAACGTGGCGGCGCACAACAGCGCCCGAGAAAGCTTGAGCATGGGAATCACCTTTTTATTGTTGTGGTGGTGTCAGGCAAGGTGCCTGATGTCACGCGTGTAGTGAATTTCAAATATTTGAACCCTGCGTTCGGCCAAGCCGAACGCCAACCCTAGGAACAATGCAGCTCCAGCGCCTACATTCAGATCAGGCTTGGTCAGTCAGAGCTGGGCTGCCAGCAGCCTTTGCGCCCGCAACAACACCGGCGCATCCACCATCTGCCCATCGATCTGATAGGCCCCTGCCCCATGGGCACCGGCATCCACTACCCGCTGGGCCCAGGCCAGGTCCGCCGCACTCGGCGCCAGGGCGGCATGGATCACCTGCACCTGTTTGGGGTGGATACACAGCGCCCCGGTAAAACCCATTTCATAGGCATGTCGGATCGAGTGGCGCAGGCCCTCGGGGTCGTCGATGGCCGGGTGTACGCCATCTAGCGGAGCCTCCAGGCCGGCGGCGCGGGAGTGCACGATCAGCGCCAGGCGCGCCTGATCAAGGGCAAAATTCGCCGCCGCCGAGTGGCTGCTCAGGTTCAGGTCCAGCGCCAGGTCCAGCCCCCCAAACGACAGGCGCTGCACCTGTGGTGCATGGGCGATTTCGGCAATAGCCAGCAGGCCCTTGGCACTTTCGATAATCGGCCAGATCAGCTTGCCAGCGGCGGCCACTACTGCCACCTGCGCCGCACTTTCCACCTTCGGTAGCAGCACGCCTGCGACGTTTGCATGGGTTTTGCAGAACGCCACATCCTCAAAGTGTTCATCATGCTCCGGTGCGTTGATCCGTACCCACACCCGGGCGTCAGGATGAGCTTGCAAGAATGCGCCAAGGTTGTCCCGCGCCTGGCGCTTGAGCGGCTCTTGCACCGCGTCTTCAAAATCCACAATCACTGCATCAGCGCCACTGGCCAGGGCCTTGGCAAAACGCTCAGGGCGGCTGCCCGGCACGAACAGCGCGGAGCGCACAATAGAATGCTTCATAACTGACCTTCCTGTTTTCACCCCTCCTGTAGGAGCCGGTTAGATGATGCCGCGAGTATTCAGGGATTCGATGGCCTCACGGGTGTAACCCAAGCGCTGGAGAATCCCTTGGTTGTGTTGCCCCAGCGCAGGCACAGCGTCCATGCGCGGGGTAAATGCGCTATTGCGTCCCGGCGGCAACAGCGACGGCAAGGGCCCGGCCGGGCTGTCGACTTCACGCCAGCTGTCACGGGCCTTGAGTTGCGGGTGATCCCACACGCCTTGCATATCGTTGACCCGCGCACTGGCGATCTGCGCGCCTTCCAGGCGCTGGATCACAGCGTGCGCGTCGAGTTGGGCAAAACTTGTGACAATGATCTGGCGCAGCACTTCGCGATTGGCCGACCGCTTGAAGTTGGCCGAGAAGCGCTCATCCGTCGCAAGCTCAGGCGTGAGCAGCACCTTGTCGCAGAACGCCGCCCATTCGCGCTCGTTCTGCAAACCGAGCATCACGGTGCCGCCGTCGCCCGTGGGAAACGGCCCATAAGGGTAGATCGTCGAATGCGCCGCGCCGGCACGCGGTGGCTGGGGAGCGCCCTCGAAGGCGTAGTACATCGGATACCCCATCCACTCCACCAGGCTTTCCAGCATGCTCACGTCGATGCGGCTGCCCTTGCCGGTCTTGCCGCGCAGCAGCAGGGCCGAGAGGATGCCGCTGTAGGCATACATGCCGGCGGAGATATCGGCAATGGAACAACCGGCCTTGGCCATCTGGTCTTCACCGGGGCCACCGGTCACCGAAAGAAAGCCGCCCTCACTCTGGATCAGCAGGTCATAGGCCTTCTTTTTTTCGTAGGGCCCGCCTTCGCCATAACCGGAAATATCGCAGACAATCAGCCGTGGAAAACGCACCTGCAGCGCCTCGAACGACAGCCCCATACGCGCCGCAGCTCCGGGCGCGAGGTTCTGCACCAGTACATCGGCATCGCCCAGCAACGTGTCGAGGATTGCACCGGCCTCATCCTGCTTGAGGTCCAGGGTCAGGCTTTCCTTGGAGCGGTTGGTCCACACAAAATGCGAGGCCAGGCCGCGCACACGCTCGTCATAGCCACGGGCGAAATCACCGCTGCCCGGGCGTTCGATCTTGATCACGCGCGCGCCTAGGTCGGCCAGTTGACGGGTACAGAATGGCGCCGCAATCGCGTGCTCCAGGCTGACCACGGTAATGCCGTCCAGCGGCCGTTGATTAGCAGTCATGACAATTCCTCAAAGCCAATGGGCCATGGACACGGCATTGCGCAGGTTCCAGATTTTTTCGATCAAGGCGCTGGCCTGGGCCGGCGTGCGGGCACCGCTGAACTGGCAGAGGCGCTGGAACTTGTCCGCCAACTGCCCACGGCTCAGGGTGTTGCCCGGGTCACCCTTGGGCTCGTCAATCGCGCCGTGCAATGTGCGGCCATCGACGCAAGTCACGGTGACGCGGCCCAGCCAGCGTTGCGGATAGGCGTCGTCGACTTCGCGGTCGAGGGTCATGCAGACCTTGTCACGAAATTCAGCGACGGCGTGATCGCTCAAGGCCAACTGGTGAAACTCGGTGAGCCCGGCCTTGCCATGCACGGCGATCAGGCCGAGCACGGTGCCCATGGAGAATTTGGCCTGGTGTACGCTGGCCGGCACCGTCACGCGGCCGAGTACATCGATGGCGCCCTGATGCACACGCGTCTGGACCTTGGCGATATCCGCAGCGGCCAGTCCTTCGCGCTGCATCAAGTCCAGCAACGCATCGGCGGCCGGGTGGGTATGGCGGCACGAGGCGTGGAACTTGAACGAAGTTTCCAGCAGCGCCCAGCGGCTACCGAGGCCAGCCGACAATTTGCTCGGCTGCGCGTCGGTGGACATGCCTGCTGCCAAACCCTGGTCGCCTTCAAGGATATTGCGCGCACCGCTCAGGCCATCCGCCGTCAGGTACGCGGCAAGCAAGCCATCCGCAGCGGCCTTGGCCGTGTGCAATTGCTTGGAGTCGGCAGCATCGCGCAGGAACTCCCAGAGCCCGGCAGCCTGGGTGCCGGCGCTGCCGAGCAGATTGATAAACTGCTCCTCGTTGAACGCCAGCAACTTACCGACCGCCACCGCCGCCGCCAGGGTGCCGACCGTGGCCGTAGTGTGGAAGATGCGGTAGTGGGAACGGCCCATGAATTCGCCGATACGAATCCCGGCCTCATAACCGGCCACCGAGGCCAGCAACAACTCGCGACCGGATTTGCCGAGGTCTTGCGCAGCGGCCAGGGCAGCGGGGAACACCACAGTCGCCGGGTGCAACACCGAGCTGTTGTGCAAGTCATCCTGCTCCACCAGGTGCGATGAGGCTGCGTTCACCAGCGCTGCGAAATATGCACTGCTGCTGCCTGCGTTGACGATCACTTGCGCAGGTCCTGTGGCCGGGCCCATCTTTTGCGCATAGCGCTCAAATAATGGAATCGGGTGCGCGCCTTGGCTGGCCAGCGCCGAGGCCAGCCAATCCAGGTAAAGATCTTCGGTACGTGCCAGCACCGCCTCGGGCAACTGCGGGTAATTCAACTCGGCAAGGAACCGACACAAGGCTTGGGTATGACTCATGTTCAGGCCCTCAAAAGCTGCGTGGCAGTTCGAGCAAATGCTCGGCCACGTAAGACAGGATCAGGTTGGTGGAGATCGGTGCCACCTGGTACAGGCGCGTTTCGCGGAATTTGCGCTCCACGTCGTACTCGCAGGCAAAACCAAAACCACCATGGGTTTGCAGGCAGGCATTGGCCGCTTCCCAGGACGCCTTGGCCGCCAGGTACTTGGCCATGTTGGCGCTGGCCCCGGCATTCACGCCGCTGTCGTATTCCTCGCAGGCACGCCAGCGCATCAGGTCCGCCGCTTCGATCTCGATATGGGCTTGGGCTATCGGGAACTGTACGCCCTGGTTCTGCCCGATAGGCCGGCCAAACACCACGCGATCCCGGGCATAGGCGCTGGCCTTTTCGATAAACCAGCGGCCATCGCCGATACACTCGGCAGCGATCAGCGTGCGCTCGGCATTCAAGCCGTCGAGGATGTATTTGAAGCCTTTGCCCTCCTCGCCGATCAAACTGTCCAGGGGCAATTCCAGGTTGTCGAAGAACAACTCGTTGGTCTCGTGGTTGACCATATTGGCGATGGGTTGCACGGTCAGGCCGTTGCCGATGGCTTCGCGCAGGTCCACCAGGAAGATCGACATACCTTCGGACTTTTTCTTCACCTCGGCCAGCGGCGTGGTGCGCGCCAGCAGAATCATCAGGTCGGAATGCTGCACCCGCGAGATCCACACCTTCTGCCCATTGATCACGTATTTGTCGCCACGCTTGATTGCGGTGGTCTTGATCTTGGTGGTGTCGGTGCCGGTGGTGGGCTCGGTGACAGCCATGGATTGCAGGCGCAATTCGCCGCTGGCCAGCCTGGGCAGGTAGAAGCGCTTTTGCGCCTCGCTGCCGTGACGCAGTAGGGTGAACATGTTGTACATCTGGCCATGGACAGTGCCGGAGTTGCCGCCGCAGCGGTTGACTTCCTCAAGGATCACCGAGGCTTCGGCCAGGCCCAGGCCGGAGCCGCCGTATTCCTCAGGAATCATCGCCGACAGCCAGCCAGCATCGGTCAGGGCCTTGACGAAGGTTTCGGGAAAGCCCTTTTCTTCATCGACTTTGCGCCAGTAAGCGGCATCGAATTCAGCGCACAAGGCCCGCACGCCTTCGCGGATGGCGTTGAGTTCTTCGTTGTCATTGGGGTTCATAAACGGCTCTCCGCCTGTTGTTCTTGGATTATTCGAAATGCACTTCAGCTTGCTGCGCCAGGCCGTCGGCGTTACCGGCCCATAGCTGGGCAACACCGGCCGCCATCACCCGCCCGCCCACTTCAAACGGCTGCGGCGCAATCAACGGCCGCACGCCGCGATAGGCGAACCGGCGCAAAGTCGCGTCGGGATGCGCTCGGCAAAAGGCACGCAGGCTCAAGGTGGCAATCAGCGGCCCATGCACCACCAGCCCCGAATAGCCTTCGGTGCCGGTCACGTAGGGGTAGTCGTAGTGAATGCGGTGGCCGTTGAAGGTCACGGCGCTGTAGCGAAACAGCAGAGTCGACGTGGGTTCGATCACCTCAAGCCACTCGCCCCGGACCAGGGCATCACCGCTGCCCGACTTGGGCGGCGTGGGCTCGCGGTAGACGATATCCTGCTCTTCGCGGATCGCCAGGCGGCCGTCCTGGGAATAGTCGTGGCGCACGGTGACGAACAACAACGAGCCACTGCGACCGGTCTTTTCCTCGACCTGGGTGATGGTCGACACGCGGGTTGCCGCCTCACCGGCACGCAGGGCATGCAAAAATTCGATACGCCCGCCGGCCCACATGCGGTTGCGGTTATCGGCCGGCGGCAGGAACCCGCCCCGGGCCGGATGGCCGTCGGCACCCAGGGCGGTTTCCGGCAACGGGTCCTGGAAGAAGCACCACTGCCATAGCGGTGGTAAATCCGCTCCGTCGTCCGGCACCGCCTCGCCGAAGGTGGTGGCAATACGCTTGAGTAGGTTACAGCTCAAATGGTCACGGGTGGTTTCGCTTCGGCCGATCCAATCAGTGGCGCTCATCGGGTGCAGGTCCTCGGGCAGTGGGTGTCTGCCCGGATCATGCAAGCGCCTGGCCGTTCTGAGAATTTGCATTTCAATAAACCAGCGTTCGGTTATGCTGAACGCCGCCGTCTTTACCCGGGAGCCTTGCATGCACTTCGACCTGGCCGACCTGCGCCTGTTTATCCATATCGCCGAATCCCCCAGCCTGACCCAGGGCGCCAAACGCGCATTTCTCTCGCCGGCGGCTGCCAGTGCCCGGATCAAGGCCCTGGAGGGCCAACTGGATACGCGCCTGCTGTACCGTGACAGTCGCGGCGTGGAAATCACCCCGGCCGGCGAGCGACTGCTGCATCACGCACGGCTGATCATGCGCCAGGTCGATTACCTGAAAAGCGAATTCACCCAATATGGCGCCGACTCCGCCGGGCATATCCGCATCTTCGCCAACACCACGGCGGTCACCGAGTTTCTCCCGGAAATCCTCGCTGGCTTCCTCTCCCAGCGCCCGGGTGTAACGGTCGACCTGCAAGAGCGCCTGTCCCGCGACATCGTGCGCGGCGTGCTCGACGGCACCAGTGACATGGGCATCATCGCCGGCCCCGTGCAGGCACCGGGCTTGCAGGTATTGCATTTCAGCACCGACCACCTGGTACTGACGGTGCCGGTGGGCCATCCCTTGGCCAACCAGCCGGCAGTCACCCTGGAGCAAACCCTGGCCTATCAACATATCGGCCTGCACGAAGGCAGCACCTTGCTCAGTTTCTTGCGTGAACACGTCGAACGCCTGGGCAAGCAGCTGTCACTGCGTATCCAGATGTCGAGCTTCGAGGCCATCTGCCGGATGGTCGAAGCCGGGGTCGGCATCGGCATCATCCCCGAGTCCGCTGCCGTGCGGCACAGCCGGACCATGCAACTGGTGACCGTCAAGCTCGATGAAAGCTGGGCGGTGCGCGAACGCAGCATTCTGGTACGCGAACTGGATGCCCTGCCGGGGGCGATCAAGGCGCTGATTGCCACTTTGCGAGCAGAGCCAACAGGCTGAAACCCGCGCTTAACAGTCTTTGACAGTTTCCCGACAAAGCTGTCAAAGACCGCTGGACACCCACTGCCTAGCATTTGAGCCTTCGATAGAACGATGAAGGCCATCATGCGTACAAAAACGATCTACCTGTCTGCCACGTCACTGTGGCTGGTTACCTGGGCCCAACTGTCCACCGCGGCTGACTGGGAGTACAGCCTTCAGGCCGGCGTAGCCAGCATGCCACGCTATAGCGGCAGCGATGAGCGGACGACCTTGCCAGTGCTGGGCGGGCAAATCGTCAGCCCGTGGGGGATTTTCCTCGACACCCATACGGGGCTGGGTTGGGGCTATGAGGATGACAACGCCAGCTTCAGCGCCTACGTCGGGGCCAGTGCGTCGCGCAAGGACAAGAAGAAAAGCGGCCACCTCGGCTCCGATCGACTCAAGGGCATGGGCGATATCAAGTCGCGGCCGCAGATCGGCGTCAGCGCCAGCTACACCTTGGGCTCGGCGATCCTGGGCGCGACCCTGGAACATGCCTTGGAGGAAGACGACAAGAAAGACAGCGGCAAGGCGTTCACCTCGTTAGAACTGAGCATCGGCACCAACCTGTATGACGGTGACTACGGCACCGTGGACGCCAGCCTCAACAGCCGTTTTGGCGATAGCAACTATGTGCAGACCTGGTATGGCGTGACCCCAGGCCAGGCCCAGCGCAGCCGCTTTCGCGCGTATGACGCCAAGGGCGGGATGGTCAGCCGCGGCTTGAATGTGAGCTGGACCCTGCCCATCAGCGACCAGACCACCTTCTCCACCCAGCTGGATATGCAGTATTTGTCCGGTGATGCGGGTAAAAGCCCGATTGTCGAGCGCAGGATGCAGACGTCGGTGATGGGCGTGCTGAACTACACCTTCTGATCCGATAACCGCTTCAACTGTAGGAGCTGGCTTGCCAGCGATAGCGGTCTGTCAGTGATAGATGTACTGATTGATCCACCGCAATCGCAGCCTCGCCGGGGCTCGACAGCTCCCACCTTTGATCTTCACTCAGCCCAAAATCCCGGCTCCACCGCCAATCCCCTGTGGGAGCTGTCGAGCTTCAGCGAGGCTGCGATGGCGGCGGCACAGGCAGCGAAGATGTCGCCTGATCCACCGCTATCGCAGCCTCGCTAAAGCTCGACAGCGCCTATCAAAAATAAAATAAGCTGCTGATTTTAAAGGGTTAAAAATTACCTCTAAAAGCTGAAATTTAGTAGGTGCCTCCAGTTTGCTGCGCGACAGCGCTACGTCGAAGAGGTAGTGGGGACTCCCACATATTTTGAACTTCACAGGATCAGTCGGCATAAGCCCAGGTCATGCGGAACGACGCCCCGCCCCACTGCGAATCCAGGACCTGTACCTGCCCGCCGTGCCACTGGCTCACCCTCTGCACCAATGCCAACCCCAGGCCGAAACCACCGGTGCGACGGTCACGGCTGGCGTCCAGGCGCATAAAGGGCTGGAAGATTTTCTCCCGACCGTCCTCGGGAACGCCGGGGCCATCGTCGCAGACGCGGACCTCATACCCACCGCCAAACCTGACCAGCGACACCTCCACCCGATGCTCGGCGTATCGAATGGCGTTGCGCAGCAGGTTGATCACCGCGCGCGCCATAAATCGCGGCTCGATCTGGATGAAATCGACTTCACAGGTGCGCAGTGACAACTGCACGCCTTCGGCCTCCGCTTCCAGGGCCACGCTGCCGATCACACTGTCGAGCCAGCTGTGGGCTTCGATATTCTCCCGGGTGACCTGCGTTGCACCACGCTCCAGGCTGGCGTAGGTCAACAGTTCGGAAACCATCTCCTCCAGCTCGCCGAGGTCGGCGTACATGTCGCCAATCAGCGCGCGACTCTGGCGCGGATCCGCTTCCTGCTTGAGCTGATCGAGCTCGAACGACAGGCGCGCAATCGGTGTGCGCAACTCATGGGACACCGCATTGGTCAGTTCGCGCTGGTTGGCGATCAGGTGCTCGATGCGCTCGGCCATCTGGTTGAAGTGCCCGGCCAACTCACGCACGGTGGAGCGGCGCGGCAACAGGATGCGCGAGCCCAGGTCATTGTCACCAAAGCGCTGGGCCGCCAGGCGGATGTGCTCCAGGTCACGCCAGTGCGGCCGCACCCAGAAATACAGGACGATGGCCAGGCACAAGCCCAATAAGCTGTAGGCCCACAGGTACAGCCAGCGCGGTTCCACCGGCAGCTTGACCTCAAGCAACTGCACGCCGCCGTCGATTTCAGTAATGAATGCCATGAAATCGCCGCGCACCACCAACTTGCCGTCTGCCAGTAATTGTTGTTCGCGGGGGTTGAGCCCGGCGGCGTCGCGGTCAATAAACCCCAGGCGCAAGCCATAGTGCTTTTGCAGCTCGGCCAGGCGCGCCACGCGGGCCTCGCCAGCCGGCAACGGGCGCAACTGCTCCACCAGGCCGTAGGCCGGACCGCGCAAGGCTTCACGGTTGTAGGTTTCGTTGGCTTCGGGCAGCAATTCGTCGAAGGTGTAGTTCACCAGCCAGATCGCCCCTGCCAACCCCAGGGCCAGGATGATGTAAAGACGCAGGAACAGGCGCAGCATCTGGCTAGACCTCCCAGGCAAACGGATTGAACAGGTAGCCCTTGCCCCAGATGGTCTTGATGCACACGGGCTCGCGGGGGTTGTCGTTGAGTTTGCTGCGCAGCTTGCTGATATACACATCGACACTACGGTTGAGCCCATCGAAGGCGATCCCGCGCATGCGATTGAGGATATCGTCACGCGAGAGGATCTTCCCCGCGCTGCTGGCCAGCAACCACAACAACTCGAACTCCATGGTGGTCAGGTCGATCTTCTCGTCACCCAGGCTCACCCCCCGGCAGCTGCGATCAATCGCCAACTGGCCGAACGCCAGCGAACCACGCACGGTCGGCTCGGGCGCCTGGCGCCGTTGCAGGGCCCGCAGGCGCGCCAGCAACACCGGGGGCTTGATGGGTTTGATGACATAGTCATCGGCGCCGGACTCCAGGCCGAGGATGTGGTCCAGGTCATCTTCCTTGGCGGTGAGGATCACGATGGGCGTGTCGGACACATTACGAATTTCGCGACACACATGCAGGCCGCTCTGGCCTGGCAGCATCAGGTCAAGGACGACGATCTTGGGCTTGAATGCGAGAAAGGCCGCCAAGGCCTGATCCCCGCGATACACGGTCGACACCTCGAAACCGTGCTGGGACAGGAAGTGCGCAATCAGGCCTGCAAGCTTCTGATCATCCTCAACGAGCAATACCCTGCCAAGACCCAAGTTTTCCATAAGCTTCCACTGTACGAGCACTGATTGAAGTGCGCGCATTATAGGGGCCAACACCGGTCGACACGCGCACCCAACCCCTTTGCCGAGGGGCTTTGGCGCAAACTTCATGTTTTTAAGAGTTTTTAACAAATAGCCCGCAGTCTTTTACGGGGGTTTAGCCTCAGGCTGGCACGCCGCTGTGGAAACGGAACTCGACGTCCGGCGATTCGATCAACGCCTGCTCGGCGGCACGCACCCGTTCGATCACTTGGGCAACGTCCTTGGCCTCACCATACTGATAGGCCAACTTCAGGTAACCCTGGAAATGCCGCGCCTCGCTTTTCAGCAGGCCGAAATAAAACTTGCCGAGCTCTTCGTCCAGATGTGGCACCAGTGCTTCGAAACGCTCGCAACTACGGGCTTCGATAAAGGCGCCCACCACCAGGGTATCCACCAACTTGACCGGTTCGTGGCTGCGTACCACCTTGCGCAAGCCCGAGGCATACCGGCTGGCATGCAGCTGGCGCAGCTCGATCTTGCGCTTTTTCATCAGGCGCATGACCTGCTCATGGTGCACCAGCTCTTCGCGGGCCAGGCGCGACATCATGTTGATCAGGTCGACATGGGAGTGGTACTTGGCAATCAGGCTCAAGGCGGTGCTGGCGGCCTTGAACTCGCAGTTCTTGTGGTCGATCAGCATCGTTTCCTGGTCGGCCAGTGCCGCCTGGACCCAGGCGTCGGGGGTGCGGCAACCGAGGAAGTCGTGGATTTCTGGCAGGTTCATCGGGCTCACGGGCAAAGGATCACAAAAGGCCGCCGATTATACCGACCCCGCCGCAGACCACCAGTCACGGGCCTTGATGTGCATCAACATGACGTACGGCGGGCAACAACTATAGTTGTTCCAAGCCTTGCCCTTCCCACCCCTGGAGATCCCGCTCATGAACGAAATTGGCAAAATCCTGGTGATCATCGAGCCCGAACATTCAGAAAGCCTGGCCCTCAAGCGCGCCAAGCTGATTGCCGGGGTGACCGACGCCCACCTGCATTTGCTGGTGTGCGACAGAAAACATGAGCATTCGGCATTGCTGAGCTTGCTCAAGGAACAACTGCTAGCAGACGGCTACAGCGTCAGCACCGAACAGGCCTGGAGCAACAACCGACACGAAACCATCATCGACGTTCAACAGGCCGAAGGGTGCGCATTGGTGATCAAGCAGCACTACCCCGACAGCCCGTTGAAAAAGGCCCTGCTGACGCCGGATGACTGGAAACTCTTGCGTTTGTGCCCAGCGGCAGTGCTGTTGGTCAAGACCGCGACCCCATGGACCGACGGTGTGATCCTGGCGGCCATCGACGTGGGCAACCTCGATAACGAGCATAAAACCCTGCATGCCGCCATTGTCGATCATGGTTTTGACATCGCCAGCCTGGCCAAGGGTCAGTTGCATGTGATCAGCGCCCATCCGTCGCCCATGTTGTCGGCCGCGGATCCGGTGTTCCAGCTCAAGGAAACCATCGAAGCCCGCTATCGCGAGCAGTGCAAGGCATTCCAGGCCGAATTCGACATTGATGACAGCCGCCTGCATATCGAAGAAGGCCCGGCCGATGTGCTGATTCCCCATGCTGCCCATAAATTGCGCGCGGCGGTCACGATCATTGGCACCGTGGCGCGCACCGGGATTTCCGGGGCATTGATTGGCAATACGGCGGAAGTGGTGCTGGATGCGCTGGAGAGTGATGTGCTGGTACTCAAGCCCCAGAGCAT
Source organism: Pseudomonas sp. FH4 (assembly GCF_000510915.2). Lineage (NCBI taxonomy): Bacteria > Pseudomonadati > Pseudomonadota > Gammaproteobacteria > Pseudomonadales > Pseudomonadaceae > Pseudomonas > Pseudomonas sp. FH4. Next base: position 119,233 of record NZ_AOHN01000020.1, read on the forward strand.
CATCGATCACCTGGAAGAACTGGCCAGCCAGGAATAACAAAGATCAAAAATGTGGGAGTGGGCCTGCTCCCACATTTTGATCGGTGTCTTCAGCCAGAAAGTGCATCCTTGAGGAACCCAGGCGCGATGTAACGCTGGTAATGCGCCTCGGACAGGATAAAAAACTCCCGATCAATGGCATCGCGCAGTTCCGGCAGGTTCCAGTCGCGAAACTCCGGCATCAGCACCATCCCATAGGCTTCCAGATTGTTGATCACCCGCGCACCCCGGGCGATCAACTGGTAGGCCCAGCAGTATTCGGACTGGTGCGGCACAAAGCGGATTTTGCGCTGTTCCAGCTGCCAACGCAGCTGTTTGGGATCGAAAACCTCCAGTTTGCCCGCCATGACCTGCACCAGCAGTTGCTCAAGCCGCAGCCATACGGCACGTTTTTCTTCCTCGCCATAGCCGTTCCACTGGATCACTTCGTGGTGGAAACGCTTGCAGCCCCGGCATACAAGATCGCCGTAAACCGTGGAGCACAGGCCGATGCAGGGGGTCTTGATGGTTTGGTTGGACATGGGTGGCAACGCACGAATCAGAAACAGTGGCCCATGTTAGCCCTTTGTCTAAGGTTCATCACCCTGCAAACTTGCTGTGGCAACTTACCTTTAGAAATTTTTTGCCGTAGAATCATCCGGCCTTGTAAGGCGCCAAATAATCCGTTGGAAGCTGTTTTCAAAGCGTCACGAGCACAGTCGTTCCTTCAGAACGGTGTTGGCGCTGGTTATTTACCCTTTAAATAACCAGCGCCAACCCTCATCAGCTCCGTTCTGCAGGCGTAAAACTTTGAAAGCAGCTTCTGTGAGAAATGCCGGCAGCGCTGGCTCTACGGCCCAAAAAGCCCCCGAGCGCATGCGTGCCGTGCATGTCTGGATGAGCGTCCCGTGGGACCACTGATGAGGGTAATAACTGTGCTTGAAGCCTACCGCAAACATATCGAAGAGCGTGCAGCCCTGGGTATCGTTCCCCAGCCGCTAAACGCCGAACAAACCGCAGGCCTGGTCGAGCTGCTAAAAAATCCCCCGGCTGGCGAAGAAGAGTTCCTCGTTGACCTGATCACCAACCGCATTCCACCAGGCGTTGACGAAGCTGCCTACGTCAAGGCCGGTTTCCTGTCTGCCCTGGCCAAGGGCGAAGTCTCTTCTCCCCTGATCGACAAAAAACGCGCTGTTGAACTGCTCGGCACCATGCAAGGCGGCTACAACATCGTGACCCTGGTCGAGCTGTTGGACGACGCCGAACTGGCCTCCGTTGCAGCTGCCCAGCTCAAGCACACCCTGCTGATGTTCGATGCTTTCCACGACGTCGCGGAAAAAGCCAAGAATGGCAACCAGCACGCCAAGGAAGTGATCCAGTCCTGGGCCGACGGCGAGTGGTTCAAGAACCGCCCGACCCTGGCCGACAAGATCAGCCTGCGCGTGTTCAAGGTCACCGGCGAAACCAACACCGACGACCTGTCCCCTGCTCCCGATGCCTGGTCCCGTCCTGACATCCCGCTGCACGCCCTGGCCATGCTGAAAATGGCCCGTGAAGGCATCGTGCCGGACGAGCAAGGCAAGACCGGCCCGATGAAGCAGATCGAAGAAATGCGCGGCCAGGGCTTCCCGATCGCCTACGTCGGTGACGTGGTCGGTACCGGTTCGTCCCGTAAGTCGGCGACCAACTCGGTACTGTGGTTCTTCGGCGACGACGTTCCTTACGTGCCGAACAAGCGCGCTGGCGGCTTCTGCTTCGGCAGCAAGATCGCTCCAATCTTCTACAACACCATGGAAGATGCTGGCGCACTGCCAATCGAATTCGACGTCACCAACATGCACATGGGCGACGTGATCGACCTGTACCCGCATGCTGGCAAAGTCTGCAAGCACGGCACCGATGAAGTCCTGACCACCTTCGAAATGAAGACCCCGGTCCTGTTGGACGAAGTCCGTGCCGGCGGTCGTATCCCGCTGATCATCGGCCGTGGCCTGACCGAGAAGGCGCGCACCGAACTGGGCCTGGGCCCTACCGACCTGTTCAAGCTGCCTGAAGCACCTGTCGACACTGGCAAGGGTTTCACCCTGGCGCAGAAAATGGTCGGCAAGGCCTGCGGCCTGCCAGAAGGCAAAGGCGTTCGCCCAGGTACCTACTGCGAACCGAAGATGACCACCGTCGGCTCCCAGGACACCACAGGTCCCATGACCCGTGACGAACTGAAAGACCTGGCGTGCCTGGGCTTCTCGACCGATCTGGTGATGCAGTCCTTCTGCCACACCGCGGCTTACCCTAAGCCGATCGACGTGACCACCCACCACACCCTGCCTGACTTCATCATGACCCGTGGCGGTGTATCGCTGCGTCCAGGCGACGGCATCATCCACAGCTGGCTGAACCGCATGCTGCTGCCGGACACCGTGGGTACCGGTGGTGACTCCCACACCCGTTTCCCGATGGGCATCTCGTTCCCGGCCGGTTCTGGCCTGGTCGCGTTCGCCGCAGCCACTGGCGTGATGCCACTGGACATGCCGGAATCGATTCTGGTGCGCTTCAAAGGCAAAATGAAACCTGGCATCACCCTGCGTGACCTGGTTCATGCCATTCCTTACTACGCGATCCAGTCCGGCCTGCTGACCGTTGAGAAGAAAGGCAAGAAAAACGCCTTCTCCGGCCGCATCCTGGAAATCGAAGGCCTGAACGACCTGACGCTGGAACAGGCTTTCGAACTGTCCGACGCCTCGGCCGAACGTTCGGCTGCCGGTTGCACCATCAAGCTGTCGAAAGACTCCGTGACCGAGTACCTGAACTCCAACATCACCCTGCTGCGCTGGATGATCGGTGAAGGCTACGGCGATGCGCGTACCCTGGAACGTCGTGCCCAAGCGATGGAAGCCTGGGTTGCCAACCCAGAACTGATGGAAGCCGATGCCGACGCCGAATACGCCGAAGTCATCGAGATCGACCTGGCACACATCAACGAGCCAATCCTCTGCGCACCAAACGACCCGGACGATGCCCGTCTGCTGTCCAGCGTGGCTGGCGAGAAGATCGACGAAGTGTTCATCGGTTCGTGCATGACCAACATCGGTCACTTCCGCGCTGCCGGCAAGTTGCTGGAACAGGTCAAGGGTCAGCTGCCAACCCGTCTGTGGCTGTCGCCGCCGACCAAGATGGACGCTCACCAACTGACCGAAGAAGGCTACTACGGCATCTACGGCAAGGCTGGCGCGCGCATGGAAATGCCGGGCTGCTCGCTGTGCATGGGTAACCAGGCACGTGTTGAGCCGAATTCGACCGTAGTGTCGACGTCGACCCGTAACTTCCCGAACCGTCTGGGTGATGGCGCCAACGTCTACCTGGCCTCGGCCGAGCTGGCGGCAGTCGCCTCCACGCTGGGTCGCCTGCCGACCGTCGAAGAGTACATGGGCTACGCGGCCAAACTGGACACCATGGCCAGTGACGTCTACCGCTACCTGAACTTCGACCAGATCGCAGAGTTCCGCAAAATCGCTGCAAGCGCCAACATTCCGGTGGTTCAAGCCTAAGGTCTGTTGATGTAAAAACGCCGCGTATCGCAAGGTACGCGGCGTTTTTTTATGCCTGGAGAAATGTGGGGCCTGTTGTGGCCTCATCGCGGGCAAGCCCGATCCCACAGGGGATCTCGGCGAGGTAGGGAGTTTTGGACACACCACAAAACAAATGTGGGAGCTGGCTTGCCTGCGATAGCGGTGGGTCAGTCGACATCTTAATTGACTGACCCACCGCTATCGCGAGCAATCCCGCTTAGCGCTGTACAGCCTTGAGGCTTAGGCCAACAGGGAGTACACCACCGCGGTGATCGCCACCAAGCCTACCGCCGTGACAAAGATATTGGACGCCTGCCCACGGTACTTGGCCATGGCTGGCACCTTGCGAATCGCATACATCGGCATCAGGAACAGGATCGAAGCGATGATCGGCCCACCCAGTGCCTCGATCATTCCCAGGATGCTCGGGTTCAGCGTGGCGACGATCCAGCACACCACCAGCATGAAGCCTGCGGTCATGCGGTCCAGGGCCTTGGCACCCGGGCGGCGGCCACTCTTGACGATCAGGCCCTTGAGGCCTTCGCTGGCGCCGATGTAGTGGCCCAGGAACGACTTGGCAATTGCGACGAACGCAATCAATGGCGCAGCAAAGGCGATGGTCGGGTTATCGAAGTGGTTGGCCAGGTAAGACAGGATCGACAGGTTCTGCGCCTTGGCCTCGGCCAGTTGGCCTGGCGACAACGTCAGTACGCAGCTGAATACGAAGAACATCACCATCGCCACCATCAACAGGTGGGCACGGGACAGAATCTGCGAGCTACGCTCCTCGGCGTGGGCGCCGTACTGGCGTTTCTGGTCAACGGCGAAGGCCGAGATGATCGGCGAGTGGTTGAACGAGAACACCATCACCGGAATCGCCAGCCACAGCGTATGCAGCAGCGCCGACGGCGCCGGCACGGTGCTGGCAGTGCTCAGGATCCCGCCATTCCAGTGCGGGACCAGATACACCGCCAGGAACAGCAAGGCGACAATAAACGGATACACCATCAGGCTCATGGCCTTGACGATCACCTGTTCGCCGCAACGCACCACGGCCAGCAGGCCAAGGATCAGCACAAACGACAGCAGCGCCCGAGGTGGCGGTTCAATGTGCAATTGGTGCGACATGAAGCTGCCCACCGTATTGGTCAGCGCCACACTGTAGATCAGCAGAATCGGGAAAATCGCGAAGAAGTACAGCAAGGTGATCAATGCACCGGCCTTGATGCCGAAGTGCTCCTCAACCACCTCGGTGATGTCCGAGCCCGCACGGCCCGACAAGACAAAACGCGTCAGGCCACGGTGTGCGTAGTAGGTCATCGGGAACGCCAGCAGCGCCAGGATCAGCAACGGCCAGAAGCCGCCCAGGCCAGCATTGATGGGCAGAAACAAAGTACCGGCGCCAATCGCCGTGCCGAACAGGCCAAGCATCCAGGTCGTGTCCTGGCGGCTCCAGCCCGTGAGGGTTACAGGTGTCGTTGCGTAGCGTTCATCGACGCTATTGGCCTGATCATTCATCCGCTCGGATCTCCGCTTTCATACGATCGCGACGAGTCAGAAAAACCTGACAGGCAGCGCCACGACCGTAACAGGGGCGCGATTGTCCGGGATTCGCCTGAATAAGCAAAGACTTAGCTGAGGAATGGTTGTGCGGAGCAGATAAATCCGATTGACGACAATATGTGTGAGTCAGGAACGCTTTTTACGATGCAGCCCACTCAGTTGAAGCTCTACCCCTGACTGGAGACTCATTATGACAACCTCATTATCGAGCATAGACAACGCCGGCCACATCATCGATAGCGTGTCATCCCACATTGCAGACCAAATGGCTGCGCAAGGCAAACCCAAACAACAACAGACTAATACCTTCACGTTCGGCGGTGTGGAATACACCGCCCCGCCCAAGCCTCGCAATACCTTGATACCCACGCCTCGAATTGGCTAAACCTCGCCACACCCTGTGGGCACCGAATCTATTACGCAATAGATTCGTTGCCCTATCACTACGGGTGCAGGCGCTCACGCCGCCATCACATAAAATATCGCATACTCTCTCTTCCATCCGCCCCCTCAGGAAGAGCCGCCCCATGCCCGCAACCGTTCTGGTCCTGGTTGAAACCATCAATGATTACCTGCCGATCATCGAGAGCAACGGCTTTCACGTGATCCTCGCCCCCACACCTGCTGAGCGCAGCCAGGCAATCAAGACCCATGGCGGACAGATCCAGGCCGTATTGACCCGTGGTCCGCTGGGCTTGTATGCCGAGGAAATCGCTGCCCTGCCCTTGTTGGAGATCATCTGTGTGATCGGTGCCGGCTATGAGCATGTCGACCTGCAAGCCGCCAGCAATCGGGGAATAGTGGTGACCAACGGCGCGGGCGTGAATGCGCCGTCGGTGGCAGACCACGCCATGGCACTGCTGCTGTCGATGGTGCGAGACATTCCCCGGGCAGACGCTGCCGTAAGGCGCAGCGAATGGCCCAAGGTCATGCGCCCGTCCCTGGCCGGCAAGCACCTGGGCATCTTGGGCCTTGGCGCGGTGGGCCTGGCGATCGCCAAGCGCGCAGCCCTGGGGTTTGACATGCAGATCAGCTATCACAGCCGCCAGCCCCGTAGCGATGTGGACTACACCTACTGCGCCACGCCGGTTGAACTGGCCCGTACCGCGGACTTCCTGGTCATCGCCACCCCCGGCGGCCCCGGCACCCGCCACCTGATCGACCGCCAAGCCCTGGACGCCCTTGGCCCCCATGGCTTTTTGGTGAACATCGCCCGTGGCAGCGTGATTGCCACCGCCGACCTGATCAGCGCCCTCGAACAACGGCGCATTGGCGGTGCGGCGCTGGATGTGTTCGACGATGAGCCCAGCGTACCCGACGCCCTCAAGCGCCTCTGCAACACCGTCCTCACCCCGCACGTAGCCGGTCTGTCGCCGGAAGCGGCCCATGACACCGTGCAACGGGTGGCGGACAACCTGCTGGAGTACTTCGCCGGGCGCCCGGTCCTCACGCCGGTGGCCTTGCCTGCGCCCGAAAAGTGACCGATCAGGCACGCTGATTATCATCCAACACGCTAACCTATTAAGCCGTGCCAGCCTTGTGGCGGGTCGGCTGTGCGCATTAGATTAGCCAATAGTCCAAGGCCTCAAGAATAAGCAGAAGGGATAAGCATGGCGCTCAATGACCAATCCACCCAGATCCGCCCCGGCGAAGAACTGGATGCCAGCCTCATCGACCCGTACCTCAAGGCCCATATCCCTGGCTTGAGTGGTAGCGCCAAAATCAGCCAGTTTCCTGGCGGCGCCTCCAACCTGACCTACCTGCTGGAGTACCCCGACCAGGAATTCGTCCTGCGGCGCCCGCCCTTTGGCCACAAGGCCAAGTCCGCCCATGACATGGGCCGTGAGTTTCGCATCCTCAATCAGCTCAAGGATGGTTTCCCCTACTGCCCCAAGGCCTACGTGCACTGCACCGACGAATCGGTGATCGGCGCCGAGTTCTATGTGATGGAGCGGGTCAAGGGCATCATCCTGCGCTCGGACCTGCCGCCGGAGCTGGGCCTGGACGCGGCGCGCACCGAGGCCTTGTGCAAGAGCTTTATCGACAAGTTCGTCGAACTGCACCAGGTCGACTACAACGCCTGCGGCCTGGCAGACCTGGGCAAGCCCGAGGGTTACGTGCAGCGCCAGATCCGTGGCTGGAGCGAGCGCTATGAAAAAGCCCTGACCCCCGACGCGCCGAAATGGGAGGCCGTGCGTGCCTGGCTCAATGACAAGATGCCGGCCGATCATCCGACCTCCAGCATCGTGCACAACGACTATCGCTTCGACAACGTAATCCTAGACCCGCACAACCCGATGCAAATCATCGGTGTGCTGGATTGGGAACTGACCACCCTGGGCGATCCCCTGATGGACCTGGGCAACAGCCTCGCCTACTGGATCGAAGCCGCAGACCCTGCGCCCGTGCAACTGATGCGCCGCCAACCGAGCAACGCCCCCGGCATGCTCACCCGCCGCCAGTTTGTCGATTATTACGCCGAGCGCTCAGGCATCCAGATCGACAATTTCGACTTCTACTACACCTACGGCCTGTTCCGCCTGGCCGGCATCGTGCAGCAGATCTACTACCGCTTCTTCCATGGCCAGACCCAGGACAAACGTTTTGCGCAATTCATTCACATGAACAAATTACTGGAGCAGATGAGCCTGAATGTCATCGGCAAATCCGCCCTCTGATAGCCCTCACAAGGAACCACCATGTCCAAGACCAACCTGTTTGACCTCGACGGCAAGATCGCTTTTGTCTCCGGCGCCAGCCGTGGCATCGGTGAAGCCATTGCCAAACTGCTGGCCCAACAAGGCGCTCATGTGATTGTCTCAAGCCGCAAGATCGATGGCTGCCAGCACGTGGCCGACGCCATCGTCGCCGCCGGCGGCAAGGCCACGGCCATTGCCTGCCATATCGGCGAGATGGAGCAGATCACCGAGGTCTTCGCCGGCATCCGCCAGCAGTTCGGGCGCCTGGACATCCTGGTCAATAACGCCGCCACCAATCCGCAGTTCTGCAACGTGCTGGACACCGACTTGGGCGCGTTCCAGAAAACCGTTGACGTGAACATCCGTGGCTACTTCTTCATGTCGGTGGAAGCCGGCAAGCTGATGCGTGAAAACGGCGGCGGCAGCATCATCAACGTGGCCTCGATCAACGGTATTTCCCCAGGGCACTTCCAGGGCATCTACTCGGTGACCAAGGCCGCCGTGATCAACATGACCAAGGTCTTCGCCAAGGAGTGCGCGCCATTCGGCATCCGTTGCAACGCCCTGCTGCCGGGCCTGACCGACACCAAGTTCGCCTCGGCGCTGGTCAAGAACGAATCGATCCTCAACATGGCCCTGGCGCAGATCCCGCTCAAGCGTGTGGCCGATCCGAGCGAGATGGCCGGCGCCGTGTTGTACCTGGCCAGCGATGCATCGACCTACACCACCGGCGTATCGCTGAATGTGGACGGTGGTTTCCTCTCCTGACCCACATTTTTGATTAGGGGTTTGGCGGTTGCTTGCGAAAGCTCACCGCCAAGCGATTCCAGCCGCTGATGGCAGACACCGCCATGGTCAGGTCCACCAGCTCCTGCTCACTGAGCACCTCGCGCATCGACGCATACAGTTCATCCGGCACATTGGAGCTGGGCAGCAAGGCAATCGACTCACTCCAGGCCAGCGCGGCCTTTTCCCGCAGTGTAAAAAACGGTGAATCCTGCCACACGCACAGGGCAAACAACCTGCGCTCACTTTCCCCATGTTGACGCGCAGCCGTCGAGTGCATGTCCGTGCAAAACCCACAGCGATTGAGCTGTGACACACGGATCTTGATCAGTTCCAGCAACGGCTTTTCGATGGACAGATCAAAGATCGACGCCTCCAGCATCAGCATGCCCTTGAGCGCTTGAGGCGAGGCGGTGTAGTAATTGAGGCGTTCCATTGGGCAATCTCGGGTGGCGAATGCGGTGACCGTCCAGCCTAACGGCACCCTGCCACAAGCCCAATAGCCAATCTGCAGGTTTAGCGGGAGGCCATCTTGACGATACCGGCACGCAGCACTTGCGAGTAACCTTGGCAGGATCGACCGCTTCGGGATCAAACATGGAACTGCACGTTGTCATCAACGGCCGCAAGGATCTGGCCGAACAGCTTTACCAACAATTGCGCGAGGCCATTGAATCGGGGCGCCTGGCAGCCGGCGCGCAATTGCCCCCCAGCCGCTTGCTGGCCGAGCAACTGGGGGTGTCGCGCAAGACCGTGTCCGACACCTACACCACGCTGACCTACGAAGGTTTGCTGATCGGCAAGACCGGGCGCGGGACCTTCGTCAACGCCCACGCGCTGCGTGCCAAACAGCTGCAAAGTGCCACGGACCTGGCCTGTGCCGCCAACCTCGCCAAGTGGCAGGCACTGCCCTCCCCCATGCGCCATCCAACCCGCGATAGCACCCTGCGCTACGAATTCATCGGCGGGGCCACCACCCGCAGCCTGTTCCCCCAGGACGAGTGGCGACGCTGCACCCAGGACGCATTGCGCCGCGCCGCCCAGAACAGTGGCTTCTACAGCCAGCCCGAAGGCCTGCCCGCCTTGCGCAGTGCGATTGCCGGGCACGTTGCCTTTTCCCGAGGCGTGAACTGCCGGGACGACGACATTGTGGTGTGCAACGGCGCCCAACAGGCGCTGGACCTGATCGCCCGCGTGGTGCTGGAGCCGGGAACTATCGTCGCCATGGAAGACCCCGGCTACACCCCGGCGCGCCTACTGTTCGAAGCCATGGGCGCATCGGTTGCCTGCGTGCCGGTGGACGAGCAAGGAATTGAAGTGGCGTTGATTCCCGACGGCACGCGGCTGATCTACGTCACGCCATCGCACCAGTTCCCCCTCGGCATGCCAATGAGCCTGCCACGGCGTGAAGCCCTTCTGGCGCGAGCCCTGGAGCTGGGTGCCATTGTGATCGAGGACGACTATGACAGTGACTTTCGCTACGAAGGCCGCCCCACCCACTCCCTGCAAAGCATGGACCAGTGGGGCATGGTCGCCTATGTCGGGACCTTCTCCAAAAGCCTGCTGCCGGAACTGCGCCTGGGCTATGCCGTACTGCCGCCGGTGATCCACGGCGCCGTCCTCAAGGCCAAGCAACTGACAGACCAGCACACCTCGACACTGGCGCAATGGGCGCTGGCCAAGTTCATCAACGAAGGCTATTTGCTCAAGCACATCCGGCGCTGTCACACTGTGTACGCTTCTCGCCGCGAGCGCATCCTCAGCCGCCTGGCCGGCGACTTGTCACCCTGGTTCGACGTCGTGCCCAGCGTGGCAGGCTTCCATTTGGCGGCGCTGTGCAAGGTGCCCGTCAACATTGCGCTGCTGATCGAGCTGGCGCGCCAGGTCGAAGTCGGGCTGTATCCGCTGGATGTATTTTTTCATCAGGCACCGGTGCGCAGTGGCCTGATCATTGGTTTTGGCGCCATCGAGACTCTGGATATCGACCCTTCGCTGGACAAGGTCCGCACGATCTTGCAGCAGATTGGCTGAGGGTTTTTCCGGCAGATTGGCTATAGGTACGCCACGCTGCCGGGCGTAGGGTTAAGGGGTCTGGAATTACTGGAAACCTCACCATGAAAACCCTGCTCGGCACCACCCTTCTATTGGCTTCGTTAAACGTCTTCGCCCACGAACCGGTCTACAACCAGGAATCGATCAAGGTGCTGCAAGAGCACGCCCTGAGCAACGTGCCAGGCAAGAAAACCATCATGCTGACCGTGGACTATGCGCCGGGCCAGGCCACCGTCCCTCACAGCCACACCGGCACCGCCGTGGCCTACGTGCTCGAAGGTGAAATCACCTCGCGGGTCAACGATGAGAAAGCCATTACCTACAAGGTCGGGCAGTCGTTCTACGAACCGGCCGGCTCGCGCCACTTCGAATCCAGCAATGCCAGCCAGACCCAGCCGGCCAAGTTGCTGGTGGTGATGGTTCTGGATGATAAGGCTGAGGTACTGACGCCCCTGCCAGCGCAGAACTAAAGTTCAGGGCGCCTGAACTGGCGCCGCAGATCTTCGATCGGCTGCCGGCAGGCGCAGCCCTCCAAGTGGTCATTGACCATGCCCATCGCCTGCATGAACGCATACATCGTCGTCGGTCCCACGAATGTCCAGCCACGCTTTTTCAAGGCCTTGGACAAACGCACCGACGCCGGCGACGTCGGATTGCCCGTCCAATAAGCCAGGTCCACCAACGCCGGACGCTCCTCGGTGCCCGGCTCGAACGCCCATAGCCAGGCGGCCAGCGACCCGCTTTCATCCACCAGCTCACAGGCCCTGCGCGCGTTATTGATGGTCGAGACAATTTTCGCCCGATTGCGCACGATGCCAGGATCAGCCATCAAGCGCTCAACATCCCGCTCGGTGTACAGCGCCACGCGGCGAAAATCAAAGCCCTCGAACGCCCGGCGAAAGTGCTCGCGCTTACGCAGGATGGTGATCCACGCCATACCGGCCTGGAAGCCTTCCAGGCAGATCTTCTCGTACAACGCAATGTCATCGGCAACCGGCACGCCCCACTCGTGATCGTGATAATCAGGGTATTGGGCGGCGGCCGTGCGCCATGTACAACGGGTCAGTCCCGTTTCATCCGTCGTCAGTCCGGGCTTATCCATTTATCACCTCAACGGCCAAGCGACAGATGATAAGCGAAAAAAATTCCAGGCCACCAACCGCTCAAGCATCACGCTTACCGAGCAACTGGTCAGACCGGAGACTCTAAACACCCCACTCCCCCCTTGTAGTTTTCAAAAAACCCAGCGTAGACTGGCCACGCACTGGACTTACCGGTCAGACCACAACAATTAAGCCCTGGACCCACCAGGGCACCGAATAGAGATCCTTCCCATGCTCAGATGGTGCTCGCGTTCGATTTTCCTGCAAGTCGTCATAGGCCTGATGCTCGGCATCGCTTGCGGCTTGGCCCTTCCCGAATTTTCCGCACAACTCAAACCCCTGGGTGACGGCTTTATCAAGCTGATCAAGATGCTGATTGGCCTGATCGTCTTCTGCGTGGTGGTCAGCGGTATTTCCGGTGCCGGCGACCTGAAAAAGGTCGGGCGCATTGGCCTCAAGTCGGTGATCTACTTTGAGGTGCTGACCACCATCGCGCTGGTGCTGGGCTTGATCCTGGCCTTCAGCACCGGGATCGGCAGTGGCGCCAACATCCACCTGGAACAGCTGTCTTCAGCAGGTCTCAATGAACTGGCGGATCGCGGCCAGCACATCAAGGGCACCAGCCAGTTCCTGATGGACCTGATCCCCAACTCGGTGATCGGCGCCTTTGCTGACAACAACGTATTGCAGGTGCTGTTGTTCTCGGTGCTATTTGGCAGCGCCCTGAACCTGGTGGGTGAAGCGGCCTCGGGCATTTCACGTCTGATCAACGAGTTGAGCCATGTGATCTTCCGCATCATGGGCATGATCGTGCGCCTGGCGCCGATTGGTGTATTCGGCGCCATCGCCTTTACCACCAGCACTTACGGCCTGGACTCGCTGCAACACCTGGGCAGCCTGGTGGGTTTGTTCTACCTGACGTGCATGGCGTTCGTCGCCATAATCCTCGGCGCCGTGATGCGCTTCTCGGGCCTGCGCATGTTGTCACTGCTCAAGTACCTGCGCGAAGAACTGCTGATCGTGATGGGCACCGCCTCCTCCGACGCGGTGCTGCCACAGATCATGCGTAAACTGGAGCATTTGGGCATTGGCAGCTCCACGGTCGGCCTGGTGATCCCAACCGGTTACTCGTTCAACCTCGACGGTTTCTCGATCTACCTGACCCTGGCCATTGTGTTTATTGCCAACGCCACCGGTACACCGCTGTCGATGACCGACCTGCTGACAATCTTGCTGGTATCGCTGATCACCTCCAAGGGCGCCCACGGCATCCCGGGCTCGGCCCTGGTGATTCTGGCCGCGACCCTGACCGCCATTCCCGCGATCCCGGTGGTAGGCCTGGTGCTGGTGCTGGCGGTGGACTGGTTCATGGGGATTGGCCGGGCGCTGACCAACCTGATCGGCAACTGCGTGGCCACCGTGGCTATTGCACGCTGGGAAAAAGACATTGATATCCAACGGGCCAACAAGGTGCTCGATGGGCAACAAGGGTATGCGTTCCAGGCCAAGAAGCCGGTGTTGCCGGCCCATCAGGAGTTCTGAACCTTCCCCATACACTGTAGGAGCGAGCTTGCTCGCGAAAAACTTCAAGGCACCGCGCGCACCCAGCCTGCCCGCGTTATCGTTGACGACCTTCGCGAGCAAGCTCGCGCCTACAGTTGAAGGGTTATTTAAATTCAAGGAGCCCACGACGTGATCAGCACCTCAACCGTCGTCAATTCAGTCGTAGAAAAACTGCGCGCCGCCCTGGCCCGAGGCCAATGGCGGCGTGGCGAAATGCTGCCCGGCCAGCGCGAACTGGCCGAACAAATGGGCATCAGCCGCCCCAGCCTGCGTGAAGCAGTGATCGTGCTGGAAACCCTCGGCCTGGTACGTTCGATGCCCGGCAAAGGCGTGGTCGTGCTGGAAACCAGCGTCAACGACCCCCAGTCCCATGACGCTGTGGCCGACGCCAGCCTCGCCGACATCCTGCAACTGCGCTACACCCTGGAGCCGTTTATCGTCGGCTTGGTGGCCCAGTCCATCACCAGCAAGGAAATCGGCCAACTGCGCCTGACCCTGATGGACATGCGCGAAGCCCTCGACGCCAACGACAGCGAGGCGGGAATGAACGCCTACATCGCGTTCCACGAAGAACTGTTCGCCCTGACCTCCAACCCGATCTTCCAGAATGTGGTGCAGCAGACCAGCAACGCCCTCAAGCAAAGCGCCCAGGTGCTGCGCAACTCCCCCGAGCACCTGGCCGAACGCCTGCAGGAAAACGATGCGGTCGTGCGCGCCATCCGCAATAAAAACAGTGCCCTGGCCAGTGCCGAAATGCGCCGCCATATCCTCAACGAAGGCCAGCGCATGGGCGTTGCCCTGAACATTCCTGACGATCATCTCGGCAACTGACTCCGGAGACTGGCCATGAACGCTCACGCCCTGCTACGCAACATCGCTGTCACCGCCCCGCCCAGCATGTGCCTGGTGGCCGGTAAAAAGCGCTCGGCGCAGGACATCTACCCACAACTGTTCGATGCCATTCTGGAGCAACGCATCGTGCCGACCAGTCGCTTTACCGAAGAAAGCCTGGCACACAGTTTTGGCGTCAGCCGCAGCGCAATTCGTCGAGTCCTGGCACGCCTGGCCGATCAGCAAGTAATCATCCTTCGCCCCAATTTGCGCGCCCAAGTGGCGGCACCGGATACCCACCACATGCAGCAAGTCCTGCAAGCACGGCGGTTAATGGAGGTGACGGTGGTCCACCTGGCTTGCGCCCAGGCAAAACCCGCTCAGATATCCCAATTGCGCGAGCTGATCGCACAGCAGGACGAATGCACCGAGCGGCGCCAGTATGGGTCGGCGATTCGACTGTCGGGGGAGTTTCACCTGCATCTGGCAACAATTGCAGGAAATCGACCGTTGGCACATTTCCTCAATAGCCTGGTGCCGCTGACATCGTTGTTCGTTGCCCGACACGACGCACAGGCCTACAGCGATAGTGCAGGCCAGGCACAGATGGCCATTGTTGAAGCACTAGGGAGCGCTGATGCGACAATCGCCGCTGCACGGATGACCCAACACCTGGAACATCTCCAGCACCGTTTGGGCCAGCCCGATCGAGGCTAATCGCCCGCAGACCCTTGCAGTAACTATCTAGCCACTCCTACCAGCAAATTCTCCATAGCCTGTATCTCGCACAACTTGAGTGCTTTATTACAGGTATCGAATATGTCTATTGATTCACCCGCGCTGTCGTCGCTGTTCACTCTGCTCACACAGCTGAACACCCAGGCCGAAACAACTCCAGCAGTCCTGGGCCTTTCCTTGGGCCAATTGAATGAGGCGGCCAAAAAAACCGGACTTGCACTGTTCAAACTGGAGAACTATGAAAAAGCCAGGTACCACCTGACCATTGCCGCCGCCGCTGGAGACGCAGAGTCGCAATACGCCATGGCGACCTGTGAAACACGCCTGGACGGAGGATTTCGCTCTGCGAGTGAGAACACCAAAAAATGGCTGAGACTGGCTGCAGCCCAGGATCACATTCCGGCACTGATGCGACTGGGCGACCGCGACTCGCTGGCAAAGGCCAAGGACTTGGCAACAAGTGCTGCAGCCGACGGCAGTGCTCGCGCCATGCTGTACCTGTATACACTGACCCAGGATGCCGAGTGGCTGGTCAAGGCCACAGCAACGGGCAACCCCGAAGCTCAGTACACACTTGCCGAGGCTTACCACGAACGACCAGAGCTGATTACCAACACGGTAGAACGTGCAGCACTGATTGCAGAGCTGCATCAAAAGTCTGCCGACAGCGGATATCCAGAAGCGGTCTACACCCGGGCTTTTACGTCGGATAAAACGATCAGTGTCGAGGAAAAACAAACACGGATTACTCAACTGGCACTGATGGGGCAGTTGGACGGAATCCTGGAATATGGCTATGCACTGGCCGGTCTGTCGCAGGACAGGACCAGGGCACCACACACTTATGGGCTTGAGAGAAACCTGCCCAAGGCCTATGCAATGCTGCAGTTCGTACTGATGAAAACAGACGGTGCACTGCTTCTACAGACCGTCGAGCAAGACGCCTGGGCACTGCGGCACCAGTTGTCCCCACAAGACAGCCACACGGCACAGACCATTCTCAACGAGCTCCAGGACACCCTGCCGGTCGTGTTCAAAACCCTCAACCCCATGGTCATTCTGGGCAGAGCCTACTGACGCCCAGCCTTTGCGCAAACCATGAAAAAGCCCCGTATCGTACGATACGGGGCTTTTTTTTCAGCGCTTGAGCGAGACGGTTACAGCACCGATTGACCACTCAACGCCAGGTCCAGCAACTCACGGTTAGCAACTGCATACATGGCGTAATCCGTACCGACTGCAGCACGAATTTCCACCATCATTGCGCGCCAGCGCTCGACCATGCCCAGGTTCTGCTCAAGCCACAGAGCCACGCGGGTCTCCATGTCTTCTGGCGCATCGGCCATCTGCAGCACCTTGATCGTGATCGCCCGTTGCTGCCAATCCACATCATCGCGGAAGGCTTCGCGGGCCTGGGCCTGCCAGTTGTTGCCTACCGGCAGATCGCTGATCTGCTGCAGGTACCACGGCAAGTCCAGGGCGCTGCCCACAGCGAAGTAAGCCTTGGCCACATCCGCGGCGCTCTGGCCGGTGACGTCGGCCGCTTCGATGATCGGCAACAGGGTGTACAGGTGGGTCGTGCCAGCAACCATGCGCGCCAGCAACTCCGGTACGCCAGCCTCGACGTACTTCTGATAACGGTTCTGCCAGCCTTCGCGGGTCGGCCCTTCCAGCAACTCGTCGAGCTTGAGGCCCAACGCCGCCAGATGCGGACCGAAGTGCGCCACATCTCGCGCTGCGTCCTGCTCATTACGACGGCTGCGCAGGAACCAACGCGTGGCACGGCGACCCAGGCGCATCAGCTCATCCATCAGCGCCAGCTGCACTTCAGCGGAGACCTGGTGGTCCAGGGCTTCGATCTGACGGAACCAATGTGGGAGGTGAAAGATGTCACGCACGATCACATAGGCGCCGGCCACGTTTGCCGGGCTCATGCCGGTCGACTCTTTGAGTCGTTGCACGAAAGTGATGCCCATGTGGTTGACCAGGTCGTTGGCGATCTGGGTGCTGACAATCTCGCGCTTGAGGCGGTGACGACGCATGGCCTCGGAGAACTTGGCCACCAGGCTCGGCGGGAACGCGGTCTCCATATCACGGGTCAGGTAGTCGTCATCCGGTACCAGGGACTTGAGCAGGGCTTCCTTGAGGTCGATCTTGCTGTACGAGATCAACACCGACAGCTCCGGACGGGTCAAGCCCTTGCCGGTGGCAGCGCGCTCGGTGAGCTGCTCCTCGGTCGGCAGGTACTCGATGGCGCGGTCCAGTTTGCCACGGCCTTCCAGGTCGCTCATCAGGCGTTTGTACTCGGCAGCACGCTCGTAGGCTTTGCGCGCGGCCAGGGACAGGGCCTGGGTCTGCTTGTAGTTGTTGCCCAACACCAGGTTGCCGACTTCGTCGGTCATGCTCGCCAGCAACTGGTTGCGTTGCTTGTCGGTCATGTCGCCGGCCTGCACCACTTCGTTGAGCAGGATCTTGATGTTCACTTCGTGGTCGGAGCAGTCCACGCCACCGGCGTTATCGATGAAGTCGGTGTTGGAACCGCCGCCATTGAGGCCGAATTCCACACGACCCAGTTGGGTCATGCCGAGGTTACCGCCCTCGCCCACCACCTTGCAGCGCAGTTCGTTGCCGTTGACCCGCAGTGCGTCGTTGGCCTTGTCGCCCACGTCTGCATGGCTTTCAGTGCTGGCCTTGACGTAAGTACCGATACCACCGTTCCACAACAGATCCACCGGTGCCTTGAGCAAGGCGTTCAGCAGTTCGGTCGGGGTCAGCTTGTCGGCCTGGATGTCGAAGCGTTCTTTCATCTGTGGCGAGATGGCGATGCTTTTGGCACTGCGCGAGAAGATCCCGCCGCCTTCGGACATGATGCTGGTGTCGTAGTCGCTCCAGGCCGAACGCGGCAGCTCGAACATGCGCTGGCGCTCGACGAAGCTGGTCGCCGGGTTCGGGTTCGGATCGACAAAGATATGCAGGTGGTTGAAGGCCGCGACCAGTTGCAGCTTGTCAGACATGAGCAAGCCGTTACCGAACACGTCACCGGCCATATCGCCGACGCCGACCACGGTGATGCTGTCTTCCTGCACGTTGATGCCGCGCTCGCGGAAGTGACGCTGCACACCGACCCACGCGCCTTTAGCGGTGATACCCATCTTCTTGTGGTCGTAACCGGCCGAACCACCGGAAGCAAACGCATCGCCCAGCCAGAAGCCGTAATCGATGGCGATGCCGTTGGCGATATCGGAGAAGGTCGCGGTGCCTTTGTCGGCCGCCACGACCAGGTACGGGTCATCGTTGTCGTGGCGCACCACGTTCAACGGTGGCACCAGGGCGCCGTCTTTCAGGTTGTCGGTAATGTCCAACAGGCCGGAAATGAAGATGCGGTAGCAGGCGATGCCCTCGGCTGCGATCTCGTCCCGGCTGCCGCCCAGTGGCAGGCGACGCGGCAGGAAGCCGCCCTTGGCGCCCACCGGCACGATCACCGAGTTCTTCACTTGCTGGGCTTTTACCAGGCCGAGCACTTCGGTACGGAAGTCTTCTTCGCGGTCGGACCAACGCAGGCCGCCGCGAGCGACGTTGCCAAAACGCAGGTGTACGCCTTCGACGCGTGGCGAGTAGACGAAGATTTCAAACTTCGGCACTGGCTTGGGCAATTCAGGAATGGCGTGCGGGTTGAACTTGAAGCTGAAGTACGACTTGTTCTGACCGTTGGCATCCGTCTGGTAGAAGTTGGTGCGCAACGTGGCCTTGATCAGGTCCAGGTAGCGCCGCAGGATGCGGTCTTCGTTGAGCACCTGCACATCGTCCAGGGCAGTGAGGATCGCTTGTTCCAGGCGTTGCTGCTTGTCTTCCAGGTCGTCGCTGGTCAGTTTGCGCGCTAGGTAGAAGCGGGTCTTGAACAACCGGGTCAACTCGCGGGCGATGTCGGTGTGGTTGTTCAGGGTGCTGGCGATATAGCCCAGGTCAAAGCCCAGGCGGATCTGCTTCAGGTAACGGGCATAGGCACGCAACAGCGCCACGTCACGCCATGGCAAACCTGCGGTCAGCACCAGGCGGTTGAACGCATCGTTCTCGGCATCGCCATTGACGATGTGTACGAACGCGTCCTGCAGGGTGTCGTTGAGCTGCTGGATATCGAGGTTCAGGCCTTCGGCGGCGGTGAACGCAAAGTCGTGGATCCAGAACTCGCGGCCATTGGCGTGGCGCAGGCGGTACGGGAACTCACCCAGCACACGCAGGCCGAGGTTTTCCAGGATCGGCAGCACGTCGGACAACGCCAGCGGGGTGTCGGCGTGGTACAGCTTGCAGTGCAACTCCTGCTGGCCAGTCACATGGCCCAGCGGCTGATAGAAACTCATCACCAGCGGCTTGGCTTCGGTCAGGTTCAACAGGTGCTGCATGTCGACCACGGCCGAGTGTGCGGCGAAGCGCTCCCGGTAGCCTGCGGGGAAGCCTTTCGGGAAGTCCGCCAGCACGTTGGTGCCGTGGGCTTCGCCGAAGCTCTCGACCACCAGGCTGGCGTAGTCGTCCTGCCAGCTGCGGCAGGCCTGCACCACTTCTTTTTCCAGCAGCAGCGGGTCGATATCCAGGCGGTTCTTCGGGTCAACCCGCAGAATCAGCTGCACACGGGCCAGCACGGACTCGGAGAAGAATGTCCAGAACTCGCAATCCGAGGCCTTCAGGCGATCCATCAGCACTTGCTGGATCTTCTGGCGCACTTCGGTGGAGTAGATATCACGCGGCACGTAGGCCAGGCAGTAGCAGAAGCGACCGTACGGGTCTTTGCGCAGGAACACGCGGATCTTGTTGCGTTCCTGGATCTGCACGATGGACATCACGGTGCTGAACAGCTCATCCACCGGGGTCTGGAACAGGTCGTCGCGGGGCAGTACTTCAACCACCTGGGCCAGTTCCTTGCCCAGGTGCGCCTTGGCCTGGAAGCCCGAGCGGCGCTCGATTTCCGCAACCTTGCGCCGGATATAAGGAATCACTCGCACGCTTTCGCCGTACACCGAAGAGGTGTAGAGGCCCATGAAGCGGCATTCCTTGATGACCTTGCCGTCAGCATCGATCTGGCGGATCGACACGTAGTCGGGGTAAGCCGGGCGGTGCACACGGCTTGGGTGCGCGGCCTTGGCGAACGACAATACAGTCGGCTCGCGCAGGTAGGCCACGGCGTAGTCTTCAATGCGCAGGTCTTCAGCGGTGAGGCCGGCGCGCAGCAGCTTGGTCAGGCCGAGGAAGGAATTGGCGTCATATTCCAGATGACCGCCGTCCTGCTCGTCGCGCACCACAAACTCTTCATAGCCCAGGAAGGTGAAGTGGTTACCCACCAGCCATTCGAGGAAGCTCTTGATCTCGGCCTTTTCTTCGCCTTCGATGGCGAACTGGCTGTTGTCGATCCCGGCCAGCAGCTCCTGGACCTTGGCCTTCATCGGCTCGAAATCAGCCACGGCCACGCGCACTTCGCCCAGCACTTGCTCAAGTTCCTTGCTCAGGACGTTGAGTTCGGCGGCATTGGCGCAGCGGTCGATTTCCAGGTACATCAGCGATTCTTGCTGAACGTCATCGCCCTGGGTGCCCTTTGGCAGGATTTCCAGCAACTCGCCCTTCTTGCCACGACGCACGCTGAGTACGGTGGTTTGCAGGGTATGGATGCTGTAGCCGCGACGGTTCAGCTCGGTACGCACCGAATCCACGAGGAACGGCAGGTCGTGGTGCAGCACTTCGACCGCCGTGTGGGTCGATTGCCAGCCGTGGCGTTCGTAGTCGGGGTTGTAGACCCGCACTTGCGGTTGGGTGTGGTCAAAGCGCTCAAGCAGGCGCCAGGCAGACAGGGTACAACCGGCCAGGTCGGACATGCGACGCTGGGTCAGTTCGTCCAGGGAAATGATGCCGAAGAATTGCTCAGCGAACAGCGCCACTTGTGGCAGTGCCTGTTCACTGATGTGCTGCGCCAGTGCCGCTTGCAGTTGATGCTGGAAGTCGGCTTTGCTGGCTGCGGTGAAGAACGCCATCTGTGGTACTCCGCTTGGGCTTGTTATTGATGGAAGCGTCGCGTGTTATCCCCTTGCGGGGAGACCGTCATTTCTGTTCGCAGGCAATGATGATAAACACCATAAACGAATCAGGGTGACAGGTGGGTGAAGCTGGACAAGTCAATGAGGTCACATTCGACGTCCACTGGATGTGCCACCTGCGGACGACGGCACGACGGGCAGGTCAGGGTCACGCAGAAGGCACATCCGTTACGCAGCTTAACGAGTGCAGCAAGCAGGCTGCTTGCTGCACTGCGACATATTCGGTCAACACCCGGCAATGCACGGTTGCACCAAGAGCAACCGCCCCCGCCACTCAAGTGTTGACTGCCGATTAAAAGCGAGGCGGGTCATGCATGAATGACCCGTTAGCTGACAGGTAAAATCTCATACATTCGTACAATCTAATTCCTAGCTCCATACAGGAACCGCACTTCAAAATTCAGTCACTTAGTTTGAGCAGGTATTTCCTTCAGCAAAGGCCCTACTACCACTCAACGAGGCTCAATTGAACATACATTCACCCGCCATTAGCACCCCATCCGGTGGGAACCAGGTCCCTTCCGTACGGCCCGCTACGCAATCAAGCCCGGACAAGGCAGCCATTGCACCCAGGCAGGACCTTTCGGCGGCCTATTTCGAAGCGCCAGTATCCGCTAATAAGGCAGTGGAACAACTCATCACCGACTATACGTACCCCAAGACACCGGACGAAGTCACTTCGCTTGAGGTTAGGCGCCAGATCAAGGAAAAGTTTGGTAAAGATATTGACCCCGATAAAACTTACTTAGTGAGTATTCAGTATGATCACCGTACTAACACCCCACCTTATAGTGGAGTCATTGTTCAAAAAATATCACTGACCCAGGCGGCAAGGCTCAACCAGCAGGACGAACCTGATTTCCACGGGGCGAAACGCTCAAAAGAAGACGGCCCCTTTGAAATAAGAAAAAGTTCAAGGCATACAGAAAAGCCTGATGCCTTTGGTATGTTCCCCCGCCCAAATGAGACCGGGTTCAGCAGCCACTTTCAAGGCATTTACACTGAACCGCAGCAGGCGTCTGCGAATGTCTATGATGCAAGCAATAGAATCGACATCTCAGCAACTGACTTCAAACAGATGGTCTGGGACAACAGCTACAAGTCCCCCTATGACCAGTATCTGAACAGTTACTGGACCAGCAATTCCCGACATGCCTATACCGAAGCGTCCAGAGGCGCCTTTTTGAAGGCATCGCACACACAACACCAGGACAGGTCCCTTACCGAAAATGATCGACAGACTGCCATGGGCGTCGCAGGCATACCGGCCGACAAAAATTACCTGTCCCTCAATCACAATGACCTGATACAGCCCTACAAGGCTGATCCAAATCTGGAAACCAAATTCCTCACGTTCAAAGGTTTTAACATGCGCGCTTTTTACACACAGGATAAGTCCACAGGAAGGATCTTGTTGTATCTACCTGGCCAGGCATCCATGTTGAAAGGCTTCGATTCCAAGAAAGAAATGAATAAGTGGCTGGCCGAGCAATTGAAAGATCCGGAACAAGCCGAAAATTTCAAACTTTACTTCCGCCCCCAGGACCGCCCCAATGAATTCCTGTCCAAAGGCATCGATGCACTCATAGACAATACCCGCGATGTGCTTAACAGTGACCTTCCTGTCTCCACGCAAGAAAAGCTCGGCTACTTTGACGAGGGCGGCCTATTCGGCGGCCAGGTTGTCCAAGGGAACCCGTTCGAGGAACTCCAGCAACGCACCGAGGAGGACCTGAAAAGCGCCACTCGTTTTCAATTCGTACTCAATCGCGACGTCACGGCAAAGACGGTGTTCAAGTACCTCGACTGGGCAAAATATGGGCTGCTCCTTCTAGCCCCGCTAGGCATCGCTTACCCACCGCTGGGGATTGCACTGACTGTGGCAAGCGTCTCACTGGGTGCAGCCGAGTTCGGCGTTGGCATAGACAGCTATATCAACAAGCGCCCAGAGGCAGACAAGCTCATCAGCGAAGGTGCCTCGAAAACCCTTACACCAATCTTTACCAGTGGTTTGGGGAATGCCTTAAAACCGATAGGCAGCACAATCAGTGCTTGGGCCCTCAAACCCTGATGCCCGCTTGATACAAAAGCCGACACAAAGTTCGAGGTAGTGGCAGAATTAAAGCCTGCCGGCCTGAAGCCGCCTTTCCAGACAGGATTTTACATGCAACTGACCACCCTCCACCTGCTCGCCACCCCCTGCGACGACGAAGAAGACAACATGGCCATGCTCTGCTGCCACGGCACCCATGGCGAGATGTTCATGCTGTCCCGTTATCCGGATGAGGACGAGGTGGAGCTCACCTGGGATTACGAGCCTTCGACCCTGGACGGCCTGAAGATCACCCTCGGTGCAACCACCTTGCTGGTGGAGATTGGTGCGGCGGACAAGGACGCATTGGGCGGCAGCGATCACCTGCAAATCACACACAGCACGCCTGATTCGGACATGGCCGAGGTGGAGCAAACCCTGCAGAACATTCTCAAGGGCACCGGCACCTACATCCGCACGCCTTGATTGGCGGCTGAAAAATCGCCATCGCGGGTAAGCCCTAATGCCAGTCAGTTAAGCGGACTCTGCTTTCTGTAGGAGCGAGCTTGCTCGCGAAGGACGTCAACGATAACGCGTGCTTGCTAGGTAAACGCGGCGCTTTCAAGTTCTTCGCGAGCAAGAACTAGGCGTCCCCCTCGCTCCTACAAAAAGGCTTAACTGACTGGTATTAGGGTAAGCCCGCTCCCACATTTGGATTGGTGTAGGAGCGGTCTTGCCCGCGATGAGGCCCTCAGCGACGCCAAAAACCCCAGACCTTTCCCACAAACCCCAAAAAATACCCCCCGGTTCGTTAGTCGCCAGCCCCTCCAATGCATTAAAGTAAGCCCCCCAGGCCCTGGCATTTTTCACACTCCCCAGGCTCATCTTTCCAGGAACCGTCATCGATGGAACATCGTGAAGCGCTGCTCGCGCTGCGAACCTTTCTTTCTACGCAGATTCTCGGCCAGGAAAAACTCATCGAGCGCCTGCTCATTGCCCTGCTCGCCGACGGCCACATGCTGGTAGAAGGCGCTCCCGGCCTGGCCAAGACCAAGGCCATCAAGGAGCTTGCCGAAGGGATCGAAGCACAGTTCCATCGCATCCAGTTCACCCCCGACCTGTTGCCCGCCGATATCACCGGCACCGAGATCTATCGCCCGGAAACCGGCAGCTTCGTGTTCCAGCAAGGGCCGATCTTCCACAACCTGGTGCTGGCGGACGAAATCAACCGTGCCCCGGCCAAGGTGCAGTCGGCCTTGCTGGAGGCCATGGCCGAGCGCCAGGTCAGTGTCGGGCGCAGTACTTATGAGCTGTCGCCGCTGTTTTTGGTGATGGCCACGCAAAACCCCATCGAGCAGGAAGGCACCTACCCCCTGCCCGAAGCCCAGCTCGACCGCTTCCTGATGCACGTCAAGATCGGCTTCCCTGACGCCGCCGTGGAGCGGCGCATCCTGCAACAGGCCCGTGGCGAAGCCCTGAATGGCGAGACCAAGCCCGAGCGGCGGGTCAGCCAGCAGGCGATTTTCGCTGCACGCAAGGAAATCCTCGGCCTGTACATGGCCGATGCGGTGGAGGAATACCTGGTGCAACTGGTCATGGCCACCCGTACCCCGGCCAAGTTCGACCCGGAAATGGCCGAGTGGATTGCCTACGGCGCCAGCCCCCGGGGCTCGATCGCCCTCGACCGCTGCGCCCGGGCCCACGCCTGGCTGGCCGGCCGCGACTTTGTCAGCCCGGAAGATATCCAGGCCGTGCTGTTCGATGTACTGCGCCATCGGATCATTCTGTCGTTCGAGGCCGAGGCGGCCGGCATCGACCAGGACCGCGTGGTGCAGCGTATTCTCGACGTCGTAGCCGTCGCTTGATCCCCATGAATACCGGCGACGGGATCCGTGTCACCCTCAGCGAATTGATCGAGATGCGTCATCGCGTGCGAGAGGTGCAACTGTTTTCCACGCCGAGCCAACGCAGCCCGTTGATCGGCCTGCATCACTCCAAGTTGCGCGGGCGCGGCGTCGACTTCGACCAGGTGCGGGTGTACCAGGCCGGCGACGACGTGCGCACCATCGACTGGCGCGTCACCGCGCGCACCCAGGAGCCCCACACCAAGCTGTTCCATGAAGAACGCGAACGCCCGATCTTTATCATGGTGGAGCAAAGTTGCCGGCTGTTTTTCGGCTCCGGGCTGATGTTCAAGTCGGTTCTCGCCGCCCAGGCCGCGAGCCTGATCGGCTGGGCCGCGCTGGGCCACAACGACCGGGTCGGCGGCCTGGTGTTCGGTGACAACGAACACTATGAAATCAAGCCGCGACGCAGCAAACAAAGCCTGCTGCAACTGCTCAACCGCCTGGTGCGGGTCAACCAGAGCCTCAACACCGAGAGCCGTCCCGAGGCCGATGCCCTGGGCATGGCCCTGCGCCGTGGCCGTGAAGTACTGCGCCCCGGCAGCCTGGTGATTGTGATCTGCGATGAACGCGCCCTGACCGAAGGTGCCGAGCAACAGCTGAGCCTGTTATCACGCCATTGCGACCTGTTGCTGCTGCCGGTGTCCGACCCGCTGGACCATGCCCTGCCCGCCGCCGGGCTGCTGCGTTTCGCCGAGCGCGGCGCGCAGTTGGAAATCGACACCTTGAACTTCGAACTGCGCCAGGCCTACAAGGCCCAGGCCGAAGCACGCATCGCCCGTTGGGAGTTGCTCGCGCAGAAGCTACGGGTCTTGCTGATGCCCTTGAGCACCCAGAGCGAAATGGTCGAGCAACTGCGCGAATACCTCAACCCGCAACGCCCGGTGAAAAAGCCATGAGCCGCCTGGACCCACTGCAACCGCTGATCGCCCCGCCGGCCATTGGTTTCTGGCCACCGGCGCCGGGCTGGTGGCTGTTGCTGGTGCTGATCCCCCTGGCGGGCTGGGGCGTGTGGTCACTGCGTCGTTTCCTGCCGGGCAAACGCCCCGTGGGCCGGGCCGAACAGCCTCTGGACCCATTGCGCATTGCCGCCCTCGCAGAACTGGCGCTGATGCCCAAGCCCTACGATGGCGCACCGGCCGGCGCCTGGCTGCAACAGCTCAATGGCCTGCTCAAGCGCCTGTGCCGCAACGACTACCCCTACAGCCAGAGCCACACCCTCAATGGCCGCAAATGGCTGGCGTTTCTCGACAACCGCTGCCCGGCGGCCGGCCTCACGCGATGGATGGTCCTGGTGGAAGGCGCCTACAAACCCGAATGCAAACTCGACGACAAGGCCATTGCCGGCCTGACGCAAGCGGTCGACACCTGGATTCGCAAACATGTTTGAGTTCGCCTGGCCGTGGGTCTTTGCCTTGTTGCCCTTGCCGTGGTTGATGCGCCTGATCCTGCCGGTGGCCGACAGCGGCGAGCCGGCCTTGAAAGTCAGCTTCCTCGGCGACCTCGAAGGCCTGGCCCGGCGGCGCGCGCGGATCAACCTGCCAGGCTGGCGCCAGCAAGCACCTTTCGTAGTGCTATGGCTGTTGCTGCTGACCGCCGCCGCCCGCCCGGAATGGCTCGGCGAGCCGTTGCCAATCGCTGCCAGCGGCCGCGACCTGCTGGTGGCGGTGGATGTATCCGGCTCCATGGACTTCCCTGATATGCAATGGCAGGACGAAGACGTCAGCCGCCTGAGCCTGGTCAAGCACCTGCTTGGAGACTTTCTCGAAAGCCGCGAAGGTGACCGTGTTGGCCTGATCCTGTTCGGCAGCCAGGCCTACCTGCAAGCACCACTGACCTTCGACCGGCGCACCGTGCGCACCTGGCTGGATGAAGCGCGCATCGGCATTGCCGGCAAAAACACCGCGATTGGCGACGCCATCGGCCTGGCCCTCAAGCGCCTGCGCCAACGCCCGGCACAAAGCCGGGTGCTGATCCTGGTCACCGACGGCGCCAACAATGGCGGCGAAATCGACCCGCTGACGGCCGCCCGCCTGGCCGGCGAAGAAGGGGTGAAGATCTACCCCATCGGCATCGGCGCCAACCCAGAGCAAACCGGGACCCTGGGCATGCTCGGCCTCAATCCGAGCCTGGACCTCGACGAGCCGGCACTCAAGGCCATTGCCGAGGCCACCGGCGGGCAGTACTTCCGCGCCCACGACGGTGCAGAACTGCAAGCGATCAAGGAAACCCTCGACCAGCTGGAACCGGTGGCGCAACAGCCGACCCAGGCCCGTCCGGCCCAGGCGCTGTATAGCGGGCCGCTGGCCCTGGCGCTGTTTCTGAGCCTGTTGCTGGTGATCCAGGAGCGCTGGCCGGACAACGCCCTGCAGCGTCTGCTCAATAAACTCTCGACCAAGGGCCATTTCCTGCAACAGCACCCGCAATGGCGCCAACGCCTCAACCGCCTGCGTTTACGGAGGCGGCGATGATCGCTTTATGGCCGCACTGGATGCGCCCCTGGTGGCTGTTACTGCTGCCTGTACTTTGCTGGTTGCTGTGGCAACTGTGGCATCGGCAGAAACGCGCCGGGCGCTGGCAGATGATCCTGCCGCCGGCTTTCCACGCCGCCCTGCTCAGTGGCGGCAATGGCCGGGAAAGCAAGTCGCCATGGCTGCTGCTGGGCCTGGCCTGGCTGCTGGCGACGCTGGCCCTGCTCGGCCCTGGCTGGCAGCGAGTCGAACAGATCAGCCAGAAACCCGCCGACCCGCTGGTGGTACTGCTGGAACTGACCCCCGAGATGCTCGCCACCGACAGCCCGCCCAACCGCCTGGAACAGGCGCGGCGCAAGCTGGTGGACCTGCTGCAGGCGCGCAGCGATGCGCAGACCGCCATCGTCGTCTATGCCGGGAGTGCCCATACGCTGGTGCCGCTGTCAGATGACCTGGCTACCAGCCGCAACCTGTTGGATGCCCTGCGCCCCTCGATCATGCCCGAGGCCGGCCATCGTGCGGACCTGGCAGTGGAAAAAGCCCTGGACCTGCTCAAGCACGGCGGCCTCGGCCAGGGTCGCTTGTTGCTGATAGGCTCGTCACTGTCCAAACAGGAGCGCCAGGGCATTCGCCTGCTGCTGCAAGGCCAGGCGCCGAGCCTGTCGATCCTCGGAATCGGCAGCCGCGAAGGCACACCTGTCACCCAGGAAAGCGGTGAGTTCCTCAAGGATGAACAAGGCGCGATCCTGATCCCGCGCCTGGACAGCCCGACGCTCAAGGCCTTCGCCAGCGAAATGGGCGGTCGCTATCGCCAGGCGCGCCTGGATGACAAGGACCTGCGCAACCTGGGTCTGCTGGACGGCCCGCAAAACCTGCGCGACGACGGCCAGCGCCTGCAACTGGACACCTGGGCCGACCAGGGTTACTGGTTGCTGCTGCCGCTGCTGTTGCTCGCCGCCTGCGCCGGGCGCCGGGGCTGGCTGTTCTGCCTGCCGTTGCTGCTATTGGCAGCACCACAGCCCAGCTATGCGTTCGACTTCCAGGATCTGTGGCTGCGCCCCGACCAACAGGGCCAGTACCTGCTCAAGCAAAAGCGCCCGGCCGAGGCCGCCGAACACTTTGAAAACCCGCAATGGCAAGGTGTCGCCCTGTATGAGGCAGGCAACTACGCCGAGGCAGCCCGGCGCTTTGCCGAGGGCAATGACGCCTATTCCCACTACAATCGCGGCAACGCCCTGGCCCGCGCCGGGGAGCTGGAAGCCGCGATAGACGCCTATGAGCAAGCGCTGGAAGCCCAGCCGGACTTGCAGCCCGCCTTGAAAAACAAAGCCCTTGTCGAAAGCCTGTTGCTGGAAGAACCGGAACCCGAACCGCCAACACCTGAAAAAAACGAGGATGACGAATCCGCCCAACCCGGCCAAACTGCGCAACCAGGCGACAACAGCCAGCAAACCAGCAGCGGCGAGCAATCCCCCCAGGGCGCGGGCCAGGCGGGCACGGCTGAGAAACCCACCGCCCCCCCGCCGCCTGCTGGCAACAACGAAGTACCCGGCAGCGAACTGGGCGACGAACAGACCACCACGCCCCCCTTGCGCCCGGCCGAAGCCAACCTCGACGAGGAGCACCGCCAGGCCCTGGAACAATGGCTGCGACAGATCCCGGACAACCCCGGCGAGTTGTTGCGACGCAAATTCTGGTACGAACAGCAACAACATCAGGACAAGACTCGATGAGCCGCTGCACCCCATTCCTCTTAGTACTCGCGCTGTGGGCCGGCCACGCCCAGGCGGTCGAACTGGCTGCCAGTCTCGACCGCAGTCGCGTCAATTCCGGGGAAACAGTGGAGCTGACAATCGAGTCCAACGACGTCACCCAGTTCGGCAAGCCGGACCTGTCGCCCCTGGACCCGCTGTTCGACGTACGCGGCACCCGCCAGATCAACCAACTCACCACCCTCGACGGAGCCAACCACGCGACGACTCGCTGGATCATCACCTTGCAGCCCAAGACCACCGGCACCGTGGTGATCCCGTCGCTGCAACTGGGTGAGTTCAAGACCCAGGCGCTCAGCCTGCAAGTGGACGAAACCCTGGGCCAGGACAGCGACAACCAACTGGCGCCGGTCTTCATCGAAGCCAGTCTCGACCAGGACAGCGTCTATGTGCAGGCCCAGGCCCTGTTGACCGTGCGCATCTACCATTCGGTGGCGCTGTATGACGACAGCAGCCTCGCCCCCTTGCAGTTGTCTGACGCGCGGGTCGAGCAAGTGGGCGATTCACGCACCTATGAAAAAGTCATCAACGGCGTGCGCCATGGCGTGATCGAAATGCGCTACGGGATCTACCCGCAGCACAGCGGACAACTGCTGATCCCCGCGCAAATGTTCAGCGCGACCATGGTCGAACCGCGCCCGGCCCAGGGCACTGCGCCCCAGGCGCCGAGGCCTGGCAAGCTGCTGCATGTCAATTCCACCGAGATCCCCCTGACAGTCAAGCCCAAGCCGGCGCTCTATCCAGCGGATGCCCCCTGGCTGCCGGCCCGCAGCCTGAGCCTGGGCGAAAGCTGGAACCCGGAACCGACAAACGTACAGGTCGGCGACTCCCTCACCCGCATCCTCACCCTCAAGGCCGAAGGCCTGGCCAGCGCCCAGTTGCCCGCGCTGCCAAGCACCGAAATCGCCGGTCTGCGGCGCTACCCCGACCAGCCGGTGCTGAGCAACCAGAACAGCGAACGCGGGGTGATCGGCAGCCGCGAAGACCGCGAAGCCCTGGTGCCCAATCGCGCCGGCGCCCTGGAGTTGCCCGCGGTGGAGGTGGTGTGGTGGAACACCCACGAGGACCATCTGGAACGCACCAGCCTGCCGGCCCGCACCCTGCAAGTGGCGATCAACCCGAGTCTGGTGGTCGACACCCCGGCCACCCCCACTGTCATCACTGCGCCGGACGATGGCCGTCTGTGGATCTGGCAACTGACCAGCCTGATCTTCGCCTGCACCACCCTGCTCGGCTTCGGCCTGTGGTGGCGCGCCCGCTCACGCCCGGCAATCCTGCGCGCCGCCCAGACCGGCCCCAGCCCGCGTACCTTGCTCGATGACCTCAAGCGCGCGAGCCAGGCCAATGACCCCCAGGCCACGCGTCAGGCCCTGGATGCCTGGGCACGCCAGCAACCGGAAACCCTGGCGGACATGGCCGCGCGGTTTGTGCCGTTGTCCGATGCGCTGGATGGGTTGAATGGTGCGCTCTACAGCGAAAGCGGCCAGTACTGGCAGGGCGAGGAGTT
Source organism: Pseudomonas sp. FH4 (assembly GCF_000510915.2). NCBI lineage: Bacteria > Pseudomonadati > Pseudomonadota > Gammaproteobacteria > Pseudomonadales > Pseudomonadaceae > Pseudomonas > Pseudomonas sp. FH4. The sequence continues at coordinate 149,918 of NZ_AOHN01000020.1, forward strand.
GTGGCGGGCGGTCAAGGCCATCCCCATGGCCGAACGCGAACAGGCGCCGGTGGCCGACAGCACCAGCCTGCCGCCGCTGTATCCCAAATAACCGTAAGCTCCCTGACATGCATTGTTAAAGGCCAGCAATCCCTATCCCTTTAATTTGCAGGACGTTTCCTAGACAATCCCACGGCCTTGCGCCTGTTCACCTCACTGGCTAGCCTTCGCTCCGTCGCTGCATATCAGCGATCGGGTGTGAGAACCTGTGAACCAGTAGGCGCCAAGCGCCACAACCGTCTGCACCATGTTCTATGGCGGCTGTGTGCGGGCAGACTTCGGTCTGGCCGGAGTCCTACTGTCCGGTATTCTCACCCCGCACATAGCTGCCACCTTGTTGTCGAGTGAGACCGGCATCGAGATGGCTCCCTTTTCAGTAGGAGCTTCTGCATGAACAAAATCGTCCCCGACCCACCCCGCTTTACCCCCGACCGCGAAATCTTCGACCGCGCCCTGCGCCACTACCTGCAACCCACTTCGCCCCCGTCCTTCACCGTGCAGCAAGACCTCAGCTTCGAAGACGCCCTTGCCCAAGTCTGCGACCTGCTGCGCTGCGCAGCCGCCACCGCCGCCGGCACCACCCAGGGACTGGCAGGTGATCGACGTCACATGTCAGGTGCCACAGAGCACTTGATAGATCAGGCTGGAATCCTGGCCGAACGCGCGCTTGGCTGTCTCAAACCGCAGTGACCCCGATAACGCGGGAAGCCTGAAGGAACGCGGCGGGCTTGCGTTTTTCGCGGGCAAGCCCGCTCCTACAGGGTGCGCGCACGCCTCTACGATCAGGGTTGCCTTCACGACCCGCCGGCATTGTCCTTGACATCATCAGGTGACTCCATCCACTTGGCCATTGAGAGTGCGTTGTACCCCCCTCCCATCGCCAGTTTCTGATCACCTTTTTCCGACGTCACCTCTTCAAGCCAGCGCTTGGACTCCTCGGGCGATGCTTTTGCTTCGCTTTTTGCCGCGGGCCTGTTTTCAGGCGTCACAGGTATGATATTTGAGAAAATATGATGATTACCGCCGGGAAAATTCACACTCATACGTAACACTCCTTGTATGCAGCTTATGGATCCCCCTACACAGGGTGACCGGTATTCAGTGGTGCCTTGCCATGCTTGGTTCCACTCCCAGGCGGCAGGTCGGCATTTACAGGGTAAACTCCCCTCCTTTATCAATTCCCCACGGAGTTCGCCTTGCGTCTGTTTCACACCTCCGACTGGCACCTGGGCCAAAACCTCCACGGCCAGGAACGCGACTTCGAACACGCCTGTTTCCTCGACTGGCTGCTGGGCCAGATCAAGCAGCACTGCCCCGACGTGCTGCTGATCGCCGGCGATATCTTCGACACGGTCAACCCGCCACTCAAGGCCCAGGAGCGGCTGTATGACTTCATCATCAGCGCCCATGAGCAAAATCCCACACTGACGATTGTGATGATCGCCGGTAATCATGACTCCGGCTCGCGTATCGAACTGCCTGCGCCGTTGATGCGCCGTTTGCGTACCCATGCAGTGGGTCGCGTGTTGTGGCTGGATGATGGCCAACTGGATGCCGAGCGCCTGCTGATCCCGCTGCCGGATGCCAAAGGCAAGATCGCCGCGTGGTGCCTTGCACTGCCCTTCTTGCGCCCGGCAGAAGTGACCGGTGCGCACCTGGGTGACGACTACCTGCGCGGTATCGGCCAGGTCCATGAATGGCTCATTGCCGCTGCCAACGCCAAACGCAAAAAAGGCCAGGCGCTGATTGCCATCAGTCACGCGCATATGGCCGGTGGTTCGGTGTCGGAAGACTCCGAGCGCAGTCTGATCATCGGCAACGCCGAGGCGCTGCCCGCCAAGCTGTTCGACAAAAGTGTCAGCTATGTTGCCCTCGGCCATTTGCACAAGCCGCAAAAGGTGAATGGCGAAGAGCGGATTCGCTACAGCGGCTCGCCGATTCCGCTGTCGTTTTCCGAAATCGGCTACAAACACCAGATCCTCGACGTGACATTCCAGGGCCAAATGCTGGTCAGCGTCGAACCCCTCCTGATTCCGCGCGCGGTCAACCTGCAACGCCTGGAAGCCGCGCCCCTGGCCGATATCCTCAAGGCCCTGGCAGATCTGCCGGATATCGACCTGCTCGCCGAAACCCAGCGCCACCCTTGGCTCGAAGTGCGGGTGCGCCTCGACGAACCGCAACCGGACCTGCGCCAGCAAATCGAAACCGCCCTACTTGGCAAGGCCGTGCGCCTGGTGCGCATCGCCGCTGAGTACGCCGGTCAACGCGCCAGCGATGCCAGTGACGAAAACAGCCTGATCGAACTCGACCAACTCACCCCCCAGGAGCTGTTCAGCCGCGCCTGGCAGGACAGCTACGGCAATGATGTGGACGAACAGACCCTGAAGGATTTCGCCGTGCTGCTCCAGGAAGTGCAACAGGAGGATGAACAGCCATGAAAATCCTCGCCATCCGCCTGAAAAACCTCGCCTCCCTGGCCGGGCCGTTTGAGATCGACTTTACTGCCGAACCCCTGGCCAGTGCCGGGTTGTTTGCGATCACCGGGCCCACCGGTGCCGGTAAAAGCACACTGCTCGATGCCCTGTGCCTGGCACTGTTTGGTGCCGTGCCACGCCTGGGCGACACCGGCCAGGCGAAAATGCCCGATGCCGATACCGATATTTCCATCGGCGACCCACGCACCCTGATCCGACGCGGCACCGGGGGTGGTTATGCCGAGGTGGACTTTATCGGGGTCAGCGGGCGCCGCTACCGTGCGCGCTGGGAAGCCAACCGTGCCCGCGACAAGGCCAGCGGCAAGCTGCAGAGCAGCCGGCAAAGCCTGATCGACCTGGACAGCGAGCAATTGCTGGCCAGCCAGAAAACCGAATACAAGACTCAGCTGGAACTGGCCCTGGGCCTGAATTTCGAGCAGTTCACCCGCGCCGTACTGCTGGCACAAAGTGAGTTCAGCGCCTTTCTCAAGGCCAACGACAATGAGCGCAGCGAATTGCTGGAAAAGCTCACCGACACTGCGCTCTACACCCAGCTGGGGCAGCGCGCGTTCGTCAAGGCCAGAGAGGCCAAGGAAGCCCACAAACTGCTGCAGGACCAGGCCAGCGGCGTCACGCCGCTGCCGGCCGAAGACCGCGCCGAGCTGGATCAACAGTTGAGTACGGCCCAGCAACAGCTCAAGACCCAGCAGGCCCAGCTCAAGCAATTGGAGCTGCAGCACACCTGGCTCAAGGAGCTGCGTGAGTGGCAAGAGCGCCAGCACAGTGCGGTTGAGCAACTGCAACAGGCCGAGCAGGCGTGGCACAACCAGGGCCCGCAACGCCTGGACTTGAGCCGCCTGGAACAACTGGCACCGCAGCGTCATCATTTCGCGCGGCACAGCGAGTTGACCGGCCAACTGGAGCCCCTGGCCGCGCAGATCCGCCAGCACCTTGAGCAGCAGACCGCCCTGCACGCGCGCCAGGAACAACTGCAACAGCAGCAAGCCAGCGCACACAGCGCCTTGGCCGCCGCCCTGCAACAGCAGACCGAGTCCGTGCCTCTGCTACGCCAGGCCTTCGAAGCGCAAAGCACCCTCGCCCGCCTGACTCGCGAACTGGCCCAAAGCTGCGCACAACAGCAACTGGGGCAAACCGCCTGCACCGAGGGCCAGGCCAGCCTGGATGCCTTGCACACCCAGCAACAGCTGGTTGCCAGCCGCCTGCAACAACTGGCGGCACAGCTTGAACGCAGTGCTGCCCTTGCGCCCTTGAGCGATGCCTGGAACGCCTACCGCGACCGCCTGCAACAGCTGATGCTGATCGGCAATCGCCTGAACAAAGGCCAGGCCGAACTGCCCCAACTGGAGGCTCGTGCCAACAGCGCCAGCGAGCAATGGGCCCAACAGCGCACGGCCCTGGACCTCTTGTATCAGGAAGCCGGCGCCGAACCCCACGCCGTGGCCGAGCAGATCCAGTTGCTCGACAGCCTGCTCAAGGACAACCGCAAGCAGCAACGGGCCTTCGAGGACCTGACGCGGCTGTGGGACAGCCAGCAGCAATTGGACCAGCAGCAACAGGAGTTGGCCCTCAAGCAGGCCACCGCCCAGCAACAGCGCGAGCAGTTGAACCAGACCGGCCTGCAAGCCAAGGCCGAACTGAGCGTGGCCGAGCAGACGCTGAGCGTGACCAAGCAGTTACTCGAACGCCAGCGCCTGGCGCGCAGCGCCAGTGTCGAAGAACTGCGTGGGCAATTGCAGGATGAGCAGCCTTGCCCGGTGTGTGGCAGCGTCGAGCATCCGTATCACCAGCCTGAAGCCCTGCTGCACAGCCTCACGCGCCATGATGAAAATGAAGAAGCCAATGCGCAGAAGGCCGTCGACACCCTCAAGGAAAAGCTCACCGAGTTGCGCGGTGAAGTCGGCGGCTTGATCGCCCAGCAAAAGGAATTTTTGCAACAGCAGGAACAACTGGCGTCCCAGTGCCAGGCGCTGGTCCCCAGCCTCGATGCCCACCCGTTAAGCGCCGCCCTGTTCAATCAGGACAGCGGCAAACGCAGCGCCTGGCTGGCGCAGCAACTGGGCCAGCTCAACCAGAGCATCACCCAGGACGAACAACGCCAGGGCGCCCTGCTCAACCTGCAACAAAACGCCGGGCGCATGCAGCAGCAGTTGCAAGCCGCCCAGGACGCCAGCCAGCAGGCCCGCCAACAGTTGATCGACCAGCAACGGGAACTGGCCAACGACCGCGAACGCCTGGACGAGGAACTGAGCGCCTTCGCCAGCCTGCTGCCGGCCGAGACCCTCGAAGGTTTGCGTACAGAGCCGGCCGCCACGTTCATGCTGTTGGACCAGCAGATCAGCCAGCGCCTGGAGCAGCTTGGCTACCAGAAGGATGAACTGGCCGAGCAGCAACAGCGCCAGCAAGCCATCGAAAAAGAACAGGACCGCCAGCAACATCGCCAGCAACAGTTGGCCGTGCTGCACCAGCAACTGGTCGACCTGACCACCCAGCAGCAAGCCGCCGAGGAAAAACTCCGCGCCCTGGTGGGCGAACACTCCAGCGCCGAGCACTGGCAGCAGCAACTCGACCTGGCCGTGGAACAGGCGCGCCACAGCGAGACCCAGGCCAATCAACAGTTGCAGGACACCCGCAACGAACTGATCCAACTGGCCGCCGACCTCAAGTCCCGGCAGGAACGCCAGCACGCCCTGGACACCGAACTCCAGGCGCTGCACAGCCGTATCGGCGAATGGCGCGCCCAGCATCCGCAACTCGACGACACCGGCCTGGCGCACCTGCTGGCCTTCGACGAGGCCGGCATCAGCGAACTGCGCCAGCAGGTGCAGCACAGCGAAAAAGCCATTGAACAAGCCAAGGTCCTGCTGCAAGAACGCGAGCAACGCCTCAAGGACCACCAGGCCCTGCACAACGGCAACCTTGACGCCGAACAGCTGGACAGCGCCCTGGCCGAGCTCAACCAGCAATTGAGCAGCGGCGAAAAACACTGCGCCGAACTGCGCGCACGCCAAGCCGAAGACCAGCGGCGCCAGGACGCCAACCAGACCCTGGCACTCGCCACCGCCCAGGCCTATGAGCAATGGCAACGCTGGGCCCGGCTCGATGCGCTGATCGGTTCGGCCACCGGCGACAAGTTCCGTAAATTCGCCCAGGCCTACAACCTCGACCTGCTGGTACACCACGCCAACGTGCAACTGCGCCAACTGGTGCGTCGCTACCGCCTCAAGCGCGGCGGCAGCATGCTCGGCCTGCTGGTGCTGGACACAGAAATGGGTGATGAACTGCGCTCGGTGCATTCGTTGTCCGGCGGCGAAACGTTCCTGGTGTCGCTGGCGTTGGCCCTGGGGTTGGCATCGATGGCCTCCAGCACGCTGAAAATCGAGTCGTTGTTTATCGACGAAGGCTTCGGCAGCCTGGACCCCGAATCCCTGCAATTGGCGATGGATGCCCTGGACGGCTTGCAGGCCCAGGGCCGCAAGGTGGCGGTGATTTCCCATGTGCAGGAAATGCACGAGCGGATTCCGGTACAGATCCAGGTCAAGCGCCAAGGCAATGGCCTGAGCACCCTGGAGGTGAAATGAGCGACGTCGTGCTGTATTCGTTCCGCCGCTGCCCCTACGCCATGCGTGCGCGCATGGCCCTGCGTTACTCAGGCGTGGCGGTGAACATTGTCGAAGTCAGCCTCAAGGCCAAGCCCGCCCAGATGCTGGCGCTGTCGCCCAAGGGCACGGTGCCGGTGCTGGCGGTAGCTGGCCAGGTGATCGACGAGAGCCTGGCGATCATGCACTGGGCGCTGGCGCAAAATGATCCCGAAGATTGGCTGCTCAAGGACGATCCGGCGGCGCAGGCGCTGATGGCGGGTTTACTTGAAGAGAATGACCAGGCCTTCAAGGTGCATTTGAATCGCTACAAATACGCCGAGCGCTACCCGGAGCAGACGATGGAACAGTATCGGGCCGAGGGTGAGGTGTTTTTGCGCAGGCTGGAAGAGTTGCTGGGCCAACGCGATTACCTGCTGGCCGATCACTTGAGCCTGGCAGATGTGGCGCTGGTGCCGTTTGTACGGCAGTTTGCCCATGTCGATCGGGAGTGGTTTGCAACCACGCCTTATCTGCGTCTGCAGCAATGGTTGGAGCGGTTTTTGGCGTCGTCGCTGTTTACCGCGATCATGGCCAAAAACAACCCACTGTAGGAGCCCGCTTGCCGGCGATAGCCATCTGTCAGTTGGAATTACTGTGACTGACACACCGCCATCGCCGGCAAACTGACGCCTACAAGACTTCAGGCTTGGGTCTTATGGTCCAGGGCAGCATAGAAATTGGCGCTCTGTTGCAGGTACTTCTGGGTGTAGGCGCTGGTGCTGGAGTTTTTGCTGCTGATCTCCACGCTGGCGCTGGCAGGCAGGGCAACGGTGGCGGAAACAGCGGAGGCGGCGATGATCGAGAAGAGATTGAAGTTCATGGCGGTAACCCTTGTGTTCAGTTGGCTGGATGGCTTGTGAAGGCCTTGGAGCAAACTTACGCCTGGGTACCGGCTGGCTGAAATGCTTTGAAACAGTAGCCGTTATCACTGGGATTAATACAACGAGTCAGGCCCCGCACGGCGGGGCCTGTGGCTTATTGACGCAGCACGAACTTGAGGTCGCTGGGGGCATCAATCGGCAGTTTTTGTACCGTCTTGCCCAATTGACCGGTCGTGGTATCGCGCTCGATCACCACGATCTGGTTGCTCTTCTGGTTGGCAATCAGCAGGAACTTGCCGCTCGGGTCAAGGCTGAACTCACGGGGATGATCGCCTTCCACGGAGCGTCGCTGGATCTCTTTGAGCTGCGCGCTGGCCGGATCGATGGCAAACACCACGATCTGATTGGCGGTCCCCCGATTGCTGACGTAGAGGAACTTGCCGTCACTGGACGCATGCAGCGCCGCACCGGCCTTGTCTGACACTGGCTGGCCGGCGGCAAATTCCACCAATTGACGCTGGGTCAGCTTGCCGTCCAGGTAGTCGTATACCGCGACCTGCGCGCTCATCTCAGTGGTCAGCCAGGCATGCTTGCCGTCCGCGCTGAACAGCAGGTGCCGCGGGCCACTGCCTGGCGGCAACTGCACGAAGGCCGGATCGGCCGGCGTCAGCGGCAGTTCGGGGTTGGCCTTGGGGTCGTAGCGGTAGGCAAAAAGCCTGTCCGCCCCCAGGTCCTGCACGAACACGTACTTGCCATCGGGCGACGACACCACCGAATGCACATGGTTGGATGCCTGGCGCTCGGGGTTGACCCGGCTGGCCGGGTGCGCGCTCAGTTGCACCGGCGGCGACAGTTTGCCCTCGCCGTCTACCGGCAGGATCGCCAGGCTACCGCCCGGATCTTCCAGCACCGAATAGTTGGCGACAAACAGGTAACGCCCATCGGCGGCCAGGCTGGCGTGGGTCGGCTCGTTACCCAGGCTCTGCACCTGGTTGATCAGGGTCAGTTGATGGGTGGCCGGGTCAATGCTGTAGCTGCTGACACGCCCTACCGGGTCTTGCTGGCCGGGGCCGTTTTCGTTGACCACAAACAGGCGCTTGCGGTCCTTGGACAGGGTCAGCCAGGACGGGTTTTGCGTCTTGGCTGCCAGCACCGGCGGGCCGCTGAACTGGCCGGTGCGGCTGTCGAACTGCAGGCGGTAGATGCCTTCACTGGTGCCGGCGGTATAGCTGCCCACCAACAGCTCAACGGTATCGACCGGTGCGGCCTGGACCGACATGGCGCCGACACTGCCAGCCATCAGCAGGGGCCAGAATTTACGCATCAGCATGCTCGTCTTCCTCGTCGTCGTTGTTGCCGGTGACCGCGCTCAGGCACACCAGGCGATGCTCGCCCGTATCGCCGGAAAGGGTCCAGCTTTGCAAGCTTTCATCAAAGATCGCCGCCTGCACTTGCGCGATGCTGAACGTCCAGCGCTTCTCGGCCCGACCGTCCATGCTTTTAATCAGCAACTGTTGATCCGTTAAGTTGAAATCAAAGGCATGCAGGCCATCGATTACGAGCATATCGCTGGAGGCAAGTTCAGTCAGCAGGGTAGCGGCAGTCATCGGGAATCATTCATCCGTTGGAAAAACGCTGATGATAGGGCAATCCCTTGCGTCTTTCCTGCCTTGCTTTGCCCAGCGGTAGCGGGTTACCGCACCAGGCGCGACGTTGACAGTACTTTACGGGGGAATACGCCTCCCTCTGTAAAGGACTTCATCTGTGCCAAGACCCACGACAAACCCATCCGAAAATATTCTGCAAAAAGCAGTGGCCGCACACTTCTCCACTCGCCCCACTCTGCGCTCAGTGGCCGCTCAGACACTGACATACACCCTGAAAGAGAAATATGCACTCTTACCCTATCAATCCAGCGACCTTTACTTGGCGCTCCCCCGCGACGGTGGCGGTCGAACCCTGCAGCCACTGCTGGATGTGGCACTGCAGCATATTGCCGACGGCAGCTTCCCCGACTTGTCCACTCGCGACAACCTTGACTGCTACCTGAGTGATGCCACCGGTACCCGTCTGGACACATATGACGTGCACGTCGTCAAAGCCGTGGTATGGGAACTGTCCTTGATTCTGTTTATCAGCTTTCAAGATGCCCTGGCTGACTACTGGGGACAAAACAGCGACGCCGGTGGCAATCGCTGGCAGTGGCTTGCCAGGCTGCTGCAAGGCATGCTGAGAACTGCGGCCATTCGCCAATCGGGCGATGATGCCGAACAATTGCAGATACTCAGCACACTGGCCAGCTACCCCAGCCGGGAAGCCAGGGCCAACCTGCCCTGGCCCGATAATTCGATCCATGCCTATACCCTCGAAGCGCATCTGGTACGTGACAGCACCACGCTGACCTTGCAGTCCAGCGATCTCTTGGTGGTCAGCGGCAAGCGCGTGTTTCTGTACACCCTGGCAGGCCAGGTCGAGCGTTACGCCAGCCTGGATGCATTCGCCCAGGCATGGGGTGAGCGCATGGGGCAGCAGTTCATCGCCGACAAAATCACTTGGCGCCAATACGAGCCCGATGGCGATATTTTCGAGGTACAAGCCGCGTTGGCATTAAACCAGCAGCTGGAAGATCTCGCGGCGATCCAGCTGCCTGCTGGCACCTCGGTAAGCAAGGTGGAAGGACTCTTTGAGTCGATCACCAACCCAGCTACGTTGTTTACCCATTCGCCACTCACACCAGTCAAGACCCTGTCACCGATCCAGGCCGCCCTCCCCGAGTGGCTGCGAGCGGCCTCGCCCGCTGACCTCTTTGCCTATCGCCAATGCGTGATCGAACAGGCCAGCCTCAGGCGCTTGACACGGGGCGAAGGCTACTTGAGTGGGTTGGACGATATCCGCACCTATGCCGCCAGCCATCTGAACCACCAACTGTGCTTGAAGAGAAACTTCGTGCTGCACGGCACGCACACCTGTACAGACATTGCACACTCAAAGTACAAGGCCAACGAACTGGAACTGACCTTCGATGTGGCCGTCGGCACTCTACAAAGTGGCTACATCGAGAAGGTGACGATGAGCCTGGTCGATCTGGCCCTGAAAAACCTTTCGGGAAAACCCAGTGGCACTGTGAGCTTGCGCCACACTGGCGGTCAGGAGATCGAGGCATGGCTGACCCAGGCTTACCTGGATGAGCTGGTCCAACGCGTCAATGTCGGCCTGAACTACCCGGTCTATATCCAGCAGCAACTGCTGAGTGACACTGCGGAGGCTGAAAAACGCAAACACCTGTTCTGCGGGCAACGGCCAATCGACCTGAAGATCCAGGCCCTGGAGCACAAAATCAAGGGGCAAGCCGGGCTGACGCCGAGAGGTTTGCGCTACGTCATGGCCGTGGTCGGCACCCACCGTACAGAGCGCTGGGTCGACAATGATGAAATCGTCATTCGAGCCCTGGCGTTTCAACGCAAACCTGGGGCCAAGGCCGATGTGGCGCAGAACATGTTCATCATTGAATCGCGCAACGGACAGTCCGGGCCGCACCTGCTCTATCGCCCGGCTTATCAGGACGCGCTGTTGGAGTTTGCCAGCCGCCACAGCTTATTGGCGGCCATCGCACAGCCCGGGGCAATCCAGGAGAGCGTGCTGACGTGGCTGGCGGATGATGCCAGGGATGTCTACAGCAATGGTGGCTTTAAAGAACCGCATTACGTACGTGTCAGCGGGATAGGTTCAGAGTTCGACCCTTTGCCCAGCGTCCCGACCCCCCCGACGCTGGCAAGTACCGACGATGAAAGCAACGATCAGATCCTGCAGGCGTTGAACAACAACCAACTGATGGAGTACTTGTTTGTTTGCGAAGCCCGTCAGTTACTGGGCCAGGCCGACCGAGAGTCAACGTCCAATGCCGAAAGCCGATGGGCGTTGATTCTTGAAGGGGTACAACTGGGTTTCAATACATTGTTGATGCTGGTGCGCGGCCCGTTGGCGGCAGTGGGTTGGTTCATGCAACTGGCCCTGAGCCTTGAGCATGACCTGCCGGCCCTGGCGAGCCAAGACCCTATTGCCAGGGAACTTGCGTGGGTTGATCTGCTGCTCAACCTCAGCATGGTCTTGATCCACCATGGATTGCCCGCCCCAGCAGCAGGCAGGCCATTGATCGAAGATAGTGCAGCCCAACAGCCCTTGGTAGCCCTGCCATTGAGGCAGCCTTACGACCAGGCAATCAGTCAGCGCCCCATCGTTGAGCGAGGCATCGTTGGACTGCCTTCCGAACCGCCAGGGGGCGGCAAAACCCTGCTGGATATTGACCGTTCCCTGGCCAGCGACAGTGCATCGGCGCGTCTGCTGCAAAAACTGCTTGAGGTCAACGTTCCCTGGCCCGAACCGGCACCGGAACCCATCGCGACAGGTGCGCTCAAGGGGTTGTTCAAGGTCGACAACCTCTGGTACAGCTCCGTGGCCGGCTTGTTTTTCCGCGTGGGGATTACCCCAGGGGTTGATGAAGTATTCATCATTGCCCCCGAAAAACCAGAGCATCCCGGAATCAAGCTCCGCGCCGATGGCTTAGGCCGTTGGACCCTGGATCGCGGGCTGAAACTGGCAGGCGGTGGCCCCAAGCGCCTGGCAGCCTTGCGCGAGGAAAACCAGCGTCAGATAGAGCAGCTCCAGGGGCGCATGCAAGTACTCAGTGTAGAACTTACCCACGCGATGCCCGAACTCAAAAACTGGCTGACTCGAATAAACAGCAACCGCGAAACGCTGATAAAACAAATCAATACATTGAAACTGGTATGGCGCCTTCTGGAAACAGCCAGCGGCGCTCAGAAAACGGCCCTTCAAGCGCGCCACGAGCAAGAAATATCAAACTACTCAAAGATCCGCACCGACTATGAACTCGTCCTGGAGAGGCTGGAGCGACAACATGCCCTGCTGCTGCCAAAGCGGATTGAACTGTTCAAGGTGGGCCAGGACCTGGAAAGATACGCAGGAGCTCGTGGCCATGTCCAGGACCGGGCGACAACCCTGAAAACGCTCTGGGACGACCAGCAGCGTGTGCATATCCACCTGCAGAAATGGGCAGATACCTTTCTATTCAGCGATCTTGGTGAGCCTATGAATGACCTGGTTCAGCGGATGCTGCCTGAGTTACAGAGCGGACGTCCCTGGATCTATAACGAACACATGACTCGATCGATTGGACTGGCAGACGTCATCCAACGCATGGCCGCTCGCTCTAGAGAAATGGAAACCACCCTTGCGCTGTTGGAGCAGGACTCCGTAGCGGGACGTGCCATCCGTGAAGAGTTACTGGCAAAAATCGACTTCCCCCAACATTTTTTTTCAGACAACCTGGAAATCCACGCGCTAATCCCGCTGTCGTGGGGGGTCGTCAAACCGTCAGCGATTGAGCCCTCCCCACTGGAGGCCCTGTATATCCAACATCTCGATGATTCAGGCCTGAGCCAGGCCTTGCTGTCGCACACCGAAGTGCGTAGCAGCACCGGCTACCCACTCGATGCGCAGCGTATGCTCTACGACACCCTGCTTGATAAGTACCGCAGCTATGCGCACGCCATCGAAGCTCTCAAGTTTATAAATCCGCAACGCGTACACCCCATCGCCGAGCGGCTGCTCAATGGGCTCAAGCATGCCCACACGCTTGCCGAAACAGAGCTGGAAGCCGTAGTCCGCAGCCAGGAGGCACTGGAGGTCGAGGCATCATTGGCAACGTTACGCAGACCGAAAGCGCCGACAAAGCGCATTTTCAAAACCCGCAATCGAAAATACCTGGTGGGTAACCTGATACCTGCTGATGGCCAACACCCTCATGAACATCTCACCATTACCAACACATTCACTGGCGAAACCGTTTCCTCATTCAATCAATTTGACTCCGATAGTTGGGTAGAGGCTCCCCAGACACGCGTTGCCCTACCAGAACCAGCCCCCCAAGCGAGTTCCCTGGTGGTGCTCAGGACCCAGGGCGAAATACTGATCCAGCAGCGTACCGAGATCGAACGAGTCATAACCACTCAGCAACAGAAGCTGGAAAGCCCCATCAGCCTGCAAGACGTCAACCCAGCAGACTGGAATGAGCTGCTTACCGAACAAGCCAAAACGTTAACCGACCTGGCCGATGAAATCTCGCGAGAACACCGCAACCAGCCGTTGGCGCTGGACCTGATCGACAACTATCAGGCACATGCCAGAGACATGCAGCGAATGGCGAAGCGGGTGTGCAGCGAGGCCTACAAACGCCAGTGGCCAACACTGCAAAGCCTTGAATACTTGTGGCGACAAAAAGAAATCGACATCAACCTGACCAGCCAGGCAGACCCGCAGCGGCCCACCCTCAGCGGTGATTTTTTCACCGAGTACGCCGTGTATGACAAAGCTCAAAAGCCACCGCAGGTGCTCTGGTATGCCCATTTCCACTATGCAACTGCCAACGCACCGCCCAGTCGCTACACCAGGGCGCATTTGAAATTGGCCAGTCAGCGTAAATACACGCAAAAGGACCTGCTCAAGGCCCATATTCAAGCGCGGTTAAGCAACCAGCAGGTGCCGGGGGCCGAACCTATCGAGAAGATTCTGTATGTATTGATCACGCCGCCTGAGGATCAACTGTTTTTAGCCATCGCCCCCTCAACCACCTGATCAAAAACGCCCGATGGTTCTGACATCGGGCGTTTCTGCAGGCTGGGCGGGATCAGTGGGCAAACAACGAATTGCCCTTCTGCCCGGCAAGTTTCTCCGGCTTGATCAGGAACCGCGCCAGTGCCGGCAGCAGCCACAGCGCACCAAACATGTTCCACAGCAGCATGAAGGTCAGCATCAGGCCCATGTCGGCCTGGAACTTGATGGCCGAGAAGATCCAGGTGCACACGCCGATCGCCAGGCACAGGCCGGTGAACAGTACGGCTTTACCGGTGGACTTGAGCGTCTGGTAATAGGCTTCCTGCAACGGCAAACCGGCACGCAGGAAGCTTTCCAGGCGGCTGTAGATGTAGATGCCGTAGTCCACGCCAATCCCCACGCCCAGCGCCACCACCGGCAAGGTCGCGACCTTGACGCCAATGCCCATGAACGCCATCAGCGCGTTGCCCAGCACCGAAGTCAGCACCAGCGGCAGCACAATGCACAGGGTCGCCGCCCAGGAGCGGAAGGTGATCATGCACATGGTCGCCACGCACAGGTAGACCAGGATCAGGATGGTCAGCTCGGCTTCCTTGATCACCTCGTTGGTGGCCGCTTCGATCCCGGCGTTGCCGGCGGCCAGGATGAACTCCAGGCCGTCCTTGTTGTTTTCCTTGGCAAAATCCTGCACTGCCTTCACCGCACGGTCGAGGGTCTCGGCCTTGTGGTCGTTGAGGAACACCAGCACCGGCGCCAGGGAGCAATTGTTGTTGTACAAGCCATCGGCACGGGCGATGGAGTTGTTCAACACATCCGGGTTACGCGACAGGGTTTCCCATTTCAGGTTGCCCTCGTTCATGCCCTTGATCATCTGCTTGGACACGGTCACCAGGGAGATCGCCGACTGCACGCCCTCGGTGTTCTGCATCTTCCACATCAACTGGTCGATGGGCGCCATGGCTTCGTAGCGCGAGCAGCCTTCGGACTTGGTCTTGACCATCACCACCAGCACATCGGAGCTGGTGGAGTAGTTGCTGATGATGAAGTTGTTGTCTTTGTTGTAGCGCGAGTCCGGACGCAGTTCCGGGGCACCCTGGTCGAGGTCGCCGATCTTCAGGTTCTGGCTGTACCACAGGCCGCCACCGAAGGCGACCAGGGCCAGGGCAATGGAGATGGGGGCGACTTTCGGGCTGGCGAAGTTCGACAACAGGCGCCAGAACGGATGGTCGCGGTTTGCGTCTTTCTTGCTCTTGGCGATCGCACGTTTGCTGATGCCGACATAGGAAATCGCTACCGGCAGCAGGATCAGGTTGGTGAACACGATCACCGCCACGCCGATAGAGGCCCCGATGGCCAGCTCACGGATCACGCCGATGTCGATGATCAGCAGGGTAATGAAGCCCACCGCATCCGCGAGAATCGCGATCATCCCCGGCAGGAACAACTGCCGGAACGTGCGGCGGGCCGCCGTCAGGGCGTTGTCTGCCTCACTCGATTGCAGGGCGATGCCGTTGATCTTCTGCACACCATGGGAAATGCCGATGGCGAAGATCAGGAACGGCACCAGCATGGAATACGGATCCAGGCCGAAGCCGAAGAAGTGCATCAAGCCGAGCTGCCAGACCACGGCCACCAGCGTCGTGATCAACACCGCAATGGTGCTGCGCACGCAGTTGGTGAACCACAGCAGCAGCACCAGGGTGATCACGAACGCGATGCCGAAGAACAGCACTACCATGATCAGGCCGTCGATCAGGTCGCCGACTTTCTTGGCAAAACCAACGATATGGATCTGGACGTTGGGGTTTTGCTCCTGGAACTTGGTGCGGATCTTGTCTTCCAGTTCATGGGAGAACTTCTGGTAGTCCAGGGCCAGCAACTTGCCCTGGTCCTGCGGGTCTGGATAGGACTCCAGCAGCGGGATATCGACGATGCTCGACTTGAAGTCGTTGGCCACCAGGCGCCCGACCTGGCCGGACTTGAGCACGTTGTTGCGCAACTGATCGAGGCTTTCCGGCGAGCCGTTGTAGCTCTGCGGGATCACTTCACCGCCGGCAAAGCCTTCTTCGGTCACTTCGGTCCAGCGTACGCTGGGGCTCCACAGGGACTTGAGGCCGGAGCGGTCGACACCTGAGATGTAGAACACCTCGTCGTTGATCTGACGCAGGGTCTCCATGTACTCCTTGCTGAAGATGTCACCGTCCTTGGCCTCCACCGAGATGCGCACGGTGTTGCCCAGGTTTGCCAGGTCGTTGCGGTGCTCCATCATCTTTTCGATGAAGGGGTGCTGCAACGGGATCATTTTTTCAAAGCTGGTGGACGGGCGAATCAACGTCGCCTGCCAGAACAGGAAAATGCTCACCAGCAGGCAGATCACGATCACTGCCGGGCGGTTGTTGAAGATCAGGCGCTCAAGAAAGGTCGCTTTATCGTTGTGATGACTGCTCATTCTATCCCCGCCTTCTTATTGTTTTTTGCGTTCGGCGCCGGTTGGCAGGGCGACGCGCACGCCACCCTGCCCCACCAGAATCAAGTCGCCATTGCCCGCTGCCGTGACTGCCGAGAGTGAAATGCGGTCCGGGCGATTGAATACGCTGAACGTCAGGCCATCATCGTGGCTGACCACCACGCTGCCGCCGTTGCCGACCACCACCAGGGTGCCGTCGTCGAGCAGCGTCGCACCCGACAGGCCAAACTCCAGGGCACCACGGTCGGCCTTGAGCGCCACCGGCTCCCAGGTGTCGCCAAAGTCGGTGGAGCGGAACAGGTTGCCGCGCAAGCCGTAGGCCAGCAGGGTCTTGGGCTGCGCGGTGCCGATCACGCCGAACAGCGAGCCCTCGTAGGGGCCTTCGAGTTTTTCCCAGGTCTGCCCTTCATCGCTGGAGCGGAACATGCTGCCCTGCTCGCCGACGATAAACAGGCCGGCGTCCTTGACCTGGGCGATGGCGTTGAGGTGGTACTGGTCTTCGTTGTCCAGGCGGTCGCTGACATCGGTCCAGGTCTTGCCCGCATCGGTGGTCTCGATCAACGCACCGTAGGCGCCCACGGCAAAGCCATGGTTGGCGTCGTTGAAGAGCACGTCCAGCAACGGGGCTTCACGGCTGAGGTCTTTGAACTGCTCAGTCCAGGTGGCCCCGGCATCGGTGCTGGCGAGGATCTTGGCGTCATGCCCCACCGCCCAACCGTGCTGCTCGTCGATAAAAAACACTGCCGTGAGCAGTTGCCGGGTCGGCACCTTGGCTTGCACCCAGGTGGCGCCCTGATCATCGGAATAAAGGATATGCCCGCGATCACCGACCGCCACCAGGCGTTTGCCGGCGTGCACGACGTCGATCATCAGACCTTTTTCGGCCCTTGGCGATTCAATGGCAAATGTCGCAGGCTCTGCGACGTTGGTTGCAGCCTGGGCAGCCGTCGACAACGCGACAACCCCCAGCAGCGAGAGCGCTGTAGCCAGCACCGCGACCTTGCGCGACGCGAGCGGGCGGCAAAAACCCACACCCATGACAGGCTCACTCATAGACCTTTCTCCCATTTATTATTGTTAGGTCGTAACACCTTCCAGGGTGTTCGCAGTGCGCAAACCTGCAATCTAGAGCCCCTTGAGGAAGCAGGGGCCATCCTATCGGGCTTTCGAATCGTCTGACAATCGGCGCTACGTTATCTTTTGTTAACTGAAGGCCTTTTGCCTGCTGGCTGAATATAGCCGCATTCGCCGAAATGATGACTTCCTACATTCCTCTGTAGGAGCGAGCTTGCTCGCGAAAACCTTCAGGGCACCTCGGGGAACCTGATGCCCCGCGTCATCATTGACGACCTTCGCGAGCAAGCTCGCGCCTACAAGGCATCGATATTTTTATTCTAGATATTGATAGTTGAGAATTTTTATTCTATTAATTGCCCTCCTGAAAACAATAATCCACAAGGACCACCGCTATGCGAGCACTTGGAATCGGCCTGATCGGTACAGGCTTCATGGGCCGTGCCCACGCGCTGGCGTTCAATAACGCCCGTACGGTGTTTGAGTTACCGGTCAATGTGCAACTGGCGGCCCTGGCCGATGCCGACACCGAACGCGCCCAGCACTGCGCCAGCGCCTGGGGTTTTGCCCAGGCCCATGGCGACTGGCAACAGTTGATCGATGACCCGCAGGTGGACCTGGTGGCCATCACCACCCCCAACCACCTGCACTACCCCATGGCCATGGCCGCACTGGCGGCGGGCAAGGCGGTGTATTGCGAAAAGCCCCTGGCCGTGAGCCTGGAACAAGCTGACGCCATGCGCCGTGCCGCCCGCGCGGCCGGGGTGGTGACACGGGTCGGCTACAACTATCAGCACAACCCGATGATCGTCCTGGCACGGCAGATGATCGAGGCTGGCGAGTTGGGGCAGATCATCAGTTTCCAAGGCGAGTTCAGTGAAGACTTCATGGCCGACCCGACTTCGCCGTGGTCATGGCGCTGCGAAGTGGGACATGCCGGCGGCGCCCTGGCGGACTTGGGCAGTCATCTGCTGGCGATGGCGCGGTACCTGGTGGGCGATATCACTCACGTTTGCGCCGACAGCCAGACGGTACACGCCCAACGACCGGCCAGCCCTGGCAGTAGCCAAATGCGCCCGATCGAGATCGACGACCAGGTGCATGCCTTGCTGCGCTTTACCAACGGCGCGCGTGGGACCGTCAGCAGCAGTTGGCTAAAGCGTGGCTACAAGAACCATTTGAGTTTCGAAATCAGTGGCACCCGAGGCACGCTGGCCTTCGACCAGGAGCGTTTGAATGAACTGCGGGTATGCCGGGCTGGAGCAGACAGTTTCCAGCGTTTACTGGCCGGCCCCACCCTGCCCGGCTATGCCGCGTTCAGCCCGGCGGCGGGGCATCAGTTGGGGTACAACGAGTTGAAGACCCTGGAGGTGCAGGAGTTGATCATGGCGCTGGCCGGGCAAGGTGCAGAGGGCACTGATTTTGAAGCAGCCTGGGCAGTGGAGCGGCTGGCGACAGCCATTCGCATGGCTGCGCGGGAAGAGCGCTGGGTCAAGGTGAACGAGGTCTGAATAATATAGACAATCCTCTGTGGGAGCAGGCAAGCCAGCTCCTACATTAGATCGGGTCAGGTCAGCGTAGCGCCCGGCGCAGGACTTTGCCCACGGTGGTCTTGGGCAGTTCCTCGGTGCGAAACTCCACAAACTTGGGCACCTTGTAGCCCGTCAGGTACTCCCGGCAATGAGCCAGCAGTTGCTCCTGGGTCAGGTTCGGATCACGGCGCACCACCACAATCTTCACCTTCTCCCCGGTCACCCCGTCTTCCACACCAATCGCCGCCACTTCCGCCACGCCCGGGTGCAAGGCCACCACATCCTCGATCTCATTGGGGTACACGTTGAAGCCCGACACCAGGATCATGTCCTTCTTGCGGTCCACCAGGCGAATGAAACCCTGTGCATTCATCACCCCGATATCCCCGGTCGACAGCCAACCCTCGGCGTCCAGCACCTCGGCGGTTTCCTTGGGGCGTTTCCAGTAGCCCTGCATCACCTGCGGGCCGCGCACCTGCAATTCGCCCGGCTCGCCGATGTCAGCCACTGCACCGTCCTCGCGAATAAAGCGCACCCAGGTCGACGGCAATGGCACGCCGATGCTGCCGGTAAATTCCATGTCGCGCATGCGTGAGATATCGATGGGGCTGATGCTCACCACCGGCGAGCATTCCGTCAGGCCGTAGCCCTCGATGATCGGCAGGCCGGTGACTTCTTTCCAGCGCTTGGCCACCGCGGTGTGCGTGGCCATGCCGCCAGCGATCACCAGGCGCAGGTCGGAAAAATCCCGCGCACGGAACTCCGCGTTCTCCAGCAAGCCGTTGAACAGCGTATTGACCCCGGCGATCCCGTTGAAACGCTCCTTGCGCAGGATCATCTGCACGCGCTTCACGTCCCGAGGGTTGGCGATCAGGATGTTGCGCCCGCCCAGGCACATGAACATCAGGCAATTCACCGTCAGGGAAAAGATGTGATAGAGCGGCAACAGGGTGACGTTGGTTTCCTGCTGATTCTGGTCCAGTTGATCGCCGACCCACGCCTTGGCCTGCAACAGGTTGGCGATGATATTACGGTGACTGAGCATCACGCCCTTGGCATCGCCGGTGGTGCCTCCGGTGTATTGCAGGAACGCCAGTTCTTCACGCGCCAGCGGCACCGGCGTATGGGTCTGGCCACGCCCCTGCTTTAGCGCGGTGTTGAAGCGTACCGCGCCTGGCAGGTTGAACGCCGGCACCTGTTTCTGCACGCGGCGCAGGATGAAGTTCATCGCGGCGCCCTTGAAGGTGCCGAGCAGGTCGCCGATAGCGGCAATGACCACACGTTTGACTGTGCTGCCGGCCACGACTTTTTCCAGGGTGTGGGCGAAGTTTTCGAAGATCACCACGGTCTCGGCGCCACTGTCCTTGAGCAGGTGCTTGAGTTCGTGAGAGGTGTACAGCGGGTTGACGTTGACCACCACCGCGCCGGCGAGGAGGGTGCCCAGCAGGCAGATCGGGTACTGCAAACAGTTAGGCATCATCAACGCCACGCGGTCGCCCTTGCGCACACCCTGGGCCTGCAGCCAGGCGGCAAAGGCAATGCCCTGGGTTTGCCAGGCGGCGTAGGTCATTTCGGTGCCGATGCTGACGTAGGCCACACGGTCACGGTACTTGTGCAGATGCTCCAGGAAGACCTCGCGCAACGACGGGTAGTCCTCGATACCGGCCTCAATGTCCGTGGGCACCCCGGGCAGGTAGGTGTTCAACCAGATACGTTCGGTTTGTTCCTGGCTCACAGCGTTCATGGCAGTCTCCTTTGTTGTTGTTTTTGTACGGCTACTTTTCAACGATGGCGGTAATGCCCAAGCCACCGGCGGCACAGATGGAAATCAGCCCGCGCCCGCCACCGCGCTGGTGGATGGCCTTGGCCAGTGCTGCCAATTGTCGGCCCCCGGTGGCGGCAAATGGATGACCGCACCCAAGCGAGCCGCCGTTGACGTTCATCTTGGCTCGCTCGATTGGCCCCAGCGGCGCTTCCAGCCCCAGGCGCTCCCGGCAATAATCAGCGTCTTCCCAGGCCTTGAGGGTGCACAGCACCTGGGCGGCGAAGGCTTCATGGATCTCGAAAAAATCAAAATCGGCAAAACTCAGGCCTTCCCGCGCCAACATGCGGGGTACCGCATAGGCCGGGGCCATCAGCAAGCCTTCGCTGCCATCGACAAAATTCACCGCGGCGGTCTCACCGGTACGCAGGTAGGCCAACACCGGCAGGCCGCGTGCAGCGGCCCATTCCTCACTGGCCAGCAACACCACCGAAGCGCCGTCGGTCAGCGGCGTGGAGTTACCGGCCGTGAGGGTGCCGTTCTGCCGGTCGTAGGCCGGGGCCAGGCTGGCGAGCTTCTCCAGGCTGGCATCGGCGCGCAGGTTGTTGTCGCGGGCCAGGCCGCGATAGGGGCTGATCAGGTCGTCGAAAAAGCCGTTTTTATAGGCCGCGTCGAGGCGCTGGTGACTGTTGAGGGTCAACTCGTCCTGGGCCAGGCGCTTGATCTGCCAGCGCTTGGCCATTTCTTCGCAATGTTCGCCCATGGACAAGCCAGTACGCGGCTCGCCATTGCGCGGCAGCAGCGGCTTGAAAAACATCGACGGGCGCACCTGCAACAGGCTGCGCAATTTGTTGCCAGTACCCTTGGCGCGGTTAGCCGCCAGCAGCGTACGGCGCAGGGCTTCGTTGATGCCGATGGGCGCGTCGGAGGTGGTATCGGCGCCCCCGGCAACCCCCACGTCAATCTGGCCGAGGGCGATTTTATTGGCCACCAGCAACGCCGCCTCCAGGCCGGTGCCACAGGCTTGTTGCAGGTCGTAGGCCGGGGTCTCGGCAGACAAGGTGGTGGACAGCAGCGATTCGCGGGCCAGGTTGAAATCCCGCGAGTGCTTGATCACCGCGCCCGCAGCGAACTCGCCCAGGCGCAGGCCGTGGAGGTTGTAGCGGTCCACCAGGCCTTGCAGTGCGGCCACCAGCAAATCCTGGTTGCTGTCGTGGACGTACACCGTGTTGGAGCGGGCAAACGGAATGCGGTTGCCGCCGACAATCGCCACGCGGCGCGTCGGGGCGGGGCTGAAGCTGTAGTCACTCATGGACGACTCTCATCAAAACGTGGATGCCAGATAAACAGGCCACGCATATGGGGTTTGTCCCCGGCCGGGTTGCGCACCTCGAATGCACGGCGGGGGCCGTCTGCCGGGGCATTCCACAGGGCGACCTGACCGGGCAGGAAAATCGGCAACTTGAACTCGCAATGGGCCTCGGCCACGTCCAGCCCGCCTGGCGGTTGTTGGGCGGCCAAGGCGCGGCCCAAGGTCCACATGCCATGGGCGATGGCCCGACGAAAGCCGAACAGGCGCGCACCGATCAGCGAGGTGTGGATCGGATTGAAATCCCCCGATACCTTGGCAAAACGCCGCCCCAGATCCGCCGGCAGCACCCAGCGCTGAGTGCGCCGCAAGCCTTCTTCGGGCAACCCCAGGCTGTCGCCCCAAGGCTCGCCCACCGGGTTGGCGACATCCCGACGCAGGTACAGGCTCTCGCTTTGCCACACCAACTCACCGGCGCTATAGGCATGGGTGGCGATGCTCAAGGCCTGGCCCTTGGCATGGGCCACCCAACGTTCGGCAAACACTTCCAGGCGCAGGGCCTGGCCCTCCTGCAGGCGTCGATGCTGACGAATGCAATTGGCCAGATGCACCATGCCGCTGGCCGGGTAGGGAAAGCTCGGGCGTGTCAGCAGCATCAAGTGCAAGGGGAACGCCAGCACATGGGGATAGGACAACGGCACCCCTTGCTCACGCCGAAAGCCACAGGCCCGGCCATAGGCGGCAATATCATTGGCGATCAACTCCACCGCCGAGCGCACCAGGCGCGCCTTGGGCAAGGTTGGCGCGCCCTCGAGCTTGGGCTTGCGCAGTGCCAACAGGCCATCCAGCAGCAGGCGATTGCGCGACGGAGGCGGGTCGATGATCTGTGTCACGTAGTCCATGCTCAGGCTCCCAACAGGCTTTGGCCGCATACCCGCACCACTTGGCCGTTGACCCCGCCCGAGGCCGGGTGCGCCAGCCAGGCGATGGTTTCGGCGACGTCGATGGGTTGCCCGCCCTGGGACAGGGAGTTCATGCGCCGCCCCGCCTCGCGAATCATCAGCGGGATTTTTGCGGTCATCTGGGTCTCGATAAACCCCGGCGCCACGGCGTTGACCGTGACCTGCCGCGCCGCCGCCACGGGTGCCAGGCCCTGCACCAGGCCAATCACCCCGGCCTTGGACGTGGCGTAGTTGCTCTGCCCCAGGTTGCCGGCGATCCCGGAAATCGACGACACACAGACAATCCGCCCACCCGCATTGAGCCCCTGCCCTTGCAGCAAGGCGTCGCTCAGTTGCAACGGCGCCTGGAGGTTGACCGCCAGCACACTGCGCCAGGCGGCTTCGGTCATCTTGGCAATGGTCTTGTCGCGGGTGATCCCGGCGTTATGCACCACCACATCAAATGCGCCGTGCTCGGCCACATAGGCCTGCAACTGCTGCACCGCATCGGCGGCGGTGATATCCAGCGCCCAGGCATGGCCGCCGACACTGCTGGCCGCCTGCTCCAGGGATGACAATGCTTGCGGCACATCCACGCACACCACCTGTGCGCCATCACGGGCAAGGACCTGGGCGATGGCCAGGCCGATACCGCGGGAGGCGCCGGTGACCAGGGCACGGCGGCCGCTGAAGGGTTTGCCCCAGTCGATACTGGGCGCGCCGTCCACCGATTTTTCCAGGCGCACCACCTGCCCCGAGACATAGGCCGAACGCCGCGACAGGAAAAACCGCAGACTGCTTTCCAGGTCCTGCTCGGCACCCGGCGCGACATAGATCAACTGCACGGTGATCGCCCGGCGCAACTCCTTGGCCAGGGACCGTACCAAACCCTCCAGGGCGCGCTGGGCGATGGCCTGGGGCAAATCCTGACAGTGCTCGGGCGCGGTGCCCAGTACCACCACCCGTGCGTGTTGCCCCAGGCGCCGGGCATTGGCGTGGAAGAATTCGTAGAGTTCGTCCAGTTGCTTGAGGTCGACCACGGCGCTGGCATCGAACACTGCGCCCTGGACCTTGACCGTGGACGGTGCCTTGAGCGTGGCGGCCTGGGCCGGCACGGTGTCGGTAGCCTTGAAGATGCGCCGCACCTCGTCCGCCAGGCGCCCTGCCCCGGCGATGATCACCGGGTTGGCCAGGCCTTGCTGGCCGCTGCGGTGGCGTTGCAGGGGCAAGGGTTGTGGCAAGCCAATGGTCTGGGCCAGGCGACGGCCCCAGGAAGAATTAACAAAAGAGAGGTAGCTGTCGCTCATAAATCGATCCGTTTTCCTGACCTGCAAACCCAATCTCCTGTAGGAGCTGGCAAGCCAGCTCCTACATCGAGCGCGTTGGTCTTTAGTTCACCGTGGCGTTTTCACGCTTTCTGGTGCTGGGCTTGGCCGCTTGCTCCAAGGTTTGCTGGCGCTTTTGCAACGCCTCCAGCAAGCCAAAGTCCTGAGGGAAGTCATCCACCTGGATGCCGTGGTCGGCGTACTCCACATAGCGCGCCAGCAAGGTGTCTTCCTCGCTGGTGATCAAATCCAGGGCCCGGGCCTTGATGCGCCAGGCGGTAAAGGCCGTGGCGCTGATTGGCATCGGATCGAGAGTGCCTTGCTTGACCGCCGCCTTGAGCCGTCCTTCGATCAGCTCTACCTGCGGCAACAAGCGGAACGCCAATTCGCCATAGGCCAGCTTGTCGACTTCCGGGCGTGGAATGTAGGAATTGGCCAGCAAACGGTCACGGCTTTCGCCCGGGGTCTGCACCAGTTCCGCGACCTGGGCCAGCAAGCGATCCGACGGTTTGCGCTGGGGAATGCCGAACGGGAAGCTCAAGCCGCGAATCACCGCCGCAGCAGGCTTCGAGGGGTAGTTGTCGAGCACTTCGGCCAGCGCCTCATGGGCCCGCAACAGTGCATCCTGGGCCGACCAGTGGACCAGCGGCAGGTCCGCCTGGGGCCGGCCATCGTCCTCGAAACGCTTGAGCACGCAGGACAGAATGTAGAGCTGGGACAGGATATCGCCCAGGCGCCCGGTGATGCTTTCCTTGCGCTTGAGCGCCCCGCCCAGCACGCCCATGGAAATATCGGAAATCAACGCCAACACCACCGACAGCCGATTGGCCTGGCGATAGTAGGATGCCAGCGCCGGATCGGTTTTGGCCGGCACGGCAATCAGCCGCCCGCCTGTCAGCGAATGCACCGCCGCACGTACGGTATTGGCCAATACAAAGCTCAGGTGACCGAACATCGCACTGTCGAACGCCAGCAACGCCTTGCGCGGGTCGGTGTTGCGCGCCGCTTCCATCTCGCGCAATACATAGGGGTGGCAACGGATCAGGCCCTGGCCATAGATGATCAGGCAACGGGTCATGATGTTCGCGCCTTCCACCGTGATCGCGATGGGGCTTTGTTGATAGGCACGGGCCAGGAAGTTATTGGGGCCCATGCAGATGCCCTTGCCGGCGACGATGTCCATGCCATCGTTGACGATGATCCGCGCACGCTCAGTGACGTGGTATTTGGCAATCGCCGAAATCACCGAAGGTTTTTCGCCGGCATCCAACGACGCCACCGACACCTTGCGCACCGCGTCGCAGGCATACAGGTGCCCGGCCATGCGCGCCAGGGGCGCCTGCACGCCTTCGAACTTGCCAATCGGCAGGCCGAACTGCTTGCGCATCGCCGCATAGGCCGTGGTACCGCGCACCGCCACCTTGCCCAGGCCAACGTTGGCCGACGGCAGGGAAATCGCCCGCCCGGCCGCCAGGCATTCCATCAACATGCGCCAACCATTACCGACTTGCTCACGGCCGCCGATCACCCACTCCAGGGGGATAAACACGTCCTTGCCCGTGGTCGGACCGTTCTGGAACACCGCATTGAGGGGCCAGTGACGGCGGCCACTGTTCACCCCGGGATGGGATGTGGGAATCAACGCGCAGGTGATACCCAGCGAACCGGGCTGGCCCAGCAGCCCGTCCGGGTCTTCGGCGCGAAAGGCCAGGCCCAGCACCGTGGCGATGGGGCCGAGGGTGATGTAACGCTTGTCCCAGGTCACGCTGAAGCCCAGTACTTCCTGGCCTTCATGCATGCCCTTGCAGACGATGCCCAGGTCAGGAATGGCGCCAGCGTCGGAGCCGGCATAGGGGCTGGTCAGGGCAAAGCATGGGATATCTTCACCACGGGCCAGGCGCGGCAGGTAGTAATTGCGCTGGGCATCGGTGCCGTAATGCAGCAACAGCTCGGCGGGGCCCAGGGAGTTGGGGACCATCACCGAAATCGCCGCCGCCGAGCAACGGGTCGACAGCTTCATCACCACCTGCGAATGGGCGTAGTGGGAGAAGCCCTTGCCGCCGTATTGCTTGGGAATAATCATGCCGAGAAAACCGGAGTCCTTGGTGTACTGCCAGCCTTCAGGCGACAGATCCTGCCAGACCTGGGTGGTTTCCCAGTCGTTGGCCATGTCGCAAAGGGTTTCCACTTCGTTGTCGAGGAACGCCTGCTCTTCGGCGCTCAAGCGTGCCGGAGCGGCTTGCAGCAGGCGCTGCCAGTTGGGTTTGCCGCTGAACAGCTCGGCGTCCCACCACACGGTGCCGGACTCGATAGCGGCGCGCTCAGTGTCGGACATGGCCGGCATGATCGTACGAAACAGACCCAGGGCCTTGCTGGTCAGCAGCGCACGGCGCACAGGCTTGATGCTCAGCAGCAGCGCCGGCAATACCACCAGCAGCGCCGCAACGCTCAGGCCAAACCCTGCGACCCCATTGAACAGATAGCCACCGGCCAACCAGACCAGGCCAGCCCCCAGCCACAAAGTGGCTGCCGCTTGTCGATACGCCAGGGCGATTGCCGCAGCGAGTCCTGCCAATAACCAGATAACCATGGAGATACCTCTACTTGTTCAGGGCGCGGCACGCCTATCAGCAGGTCGGTATGGCCTGCGACTGATCACCACACTACAAACTTGAATGATTAAATTCAAATTTTGTTTTGAAATTTTTATTTAATCATTTCGCGAAAAAATTCGCGGCCGAACGCGTCAGCCGAAATGCTAATAAGGGAAGGAAATCACAAGGGGTCGCGTGGGCGACCCACCGGTGCAGCACCCGGTAAACGCAGTAGAACGATGCGCCGACTACGCGTTTACGCTGGGACTACGCAGATACAACGACAGATCAGAAAGCGTAGGTAGCCGACAGGCTGACCACTTCGCCCTTGGCCTCGGACTTGCCATCGAGCGATGCCGCGCCAAGACGATCAACGTTCTTGGTCTTGAGCTTGACGGTTTCCACAAACTGGCGGGAATACGCGCCGTCGATGCTCAGGCCAGGAATGGCGCGGATGTTGTAGCCAAAGCCCAGGGAGGCGAAGGTGCGATCACCATCCGGGATACGTGGGTCACGGGTGGAGTTGCGGGTTGGGGTCTGGTCGAAGGCCACACCGGCGCGCACGGTAAAGTCATCCGTGAGCTTGTAGTCGCCACCGAACGAATACATCCAGGTGTTCTTGTACTTGTACGGGATCGACACGATGGTGCTGCCATTGGACTTCAAGGTCAGCGCCTCGAAGGATGACCATTGGGTCCAGGTCACGCTGGCGCCCAGGGTCAGGCGGTCAGAGAAGTCGTGCACCCAGTCCAGGGACGCGTTGGCAGGAATATCCAGTTGCGTGGAGGCATTGGCACCGCCCGGATACAGCTTGAGGCCAGGGTAAGCCAGCTCCACCAGGGTTTTACCGTCGACCACAGGAATGGTCATCAGCCCTTCCGAGGTCGGATCGGCGTACATGTTGTACTTGCCCTCCAGCTTGTTCTTGATCTTGGCGTGGTAGTTCAAGCCCAGGGTGTCTTGCGCCGTGGGTTTCCAGGTCATCCCTGCAAACCAGCCCAGAGAGTTGTTGTCGACCTTGACGCGCATCAAGGCGAAGCCCTGGCCAGCGGGGAACGGAATCATCCCGAAGTCCGGCGATTGCGCAGCAGCGGCATACAGGTCGACGTTCTGGCTCACAAAGCCTTTGGTGTGCTGAAGAATCGCACCGCCACCGATGGAAAACTCATCATTGACCTTGAACGACAGGGAGCCGGTCAGGCCAACGGTTTCAATGCGGGTATCCACCGCGAAGTCGCGGCCTTTCCAATCCTCATCCCAAGTTGTACGGGCGCCCATAGGCACCACCTGGCTCAAACCAAAGGCAAAACGATCGTTGATCGGAATCACCATAAAGCCGGTAGGCACCCATGCTTCGAACCCGCCCTGGCCGCCGTTACCGGTGCGCGGGGTCGACGAGACAAGTTCCCCAGTCGCAGGATCCATGACGGTGTTGGACGTCGGATTGCCAGCGTAGTCATACGCCGAGCCTTTGTATTTGATATCGATATTCGCGTAGTTGAGGGTGAACTGCGAAATGGTTTTATCAATGAAAGCCATTGCAGCCGGGTTGTTGTAGGCCGCTGATGGATCGTTCTTGAACATTGAACCGCCACCAAATGCCCGGCCCCAGCCAGCAGTATTCGCAGTTGGCGTCATGAAGCCACCCGCCTGAACGGTTCCTGCCGAGGCGATCAGCCCGCCCAACAATGCCAGGCCTAATAACGCCTGGGCCTGCTGTTTCTTGTTATTCATGCGCCACTCCTTATTATTTTTATTCATCACAACCGGTACAACCGAGCCGCTTTGCCTCAACAGGTGCCTCTAACGAGGCACCTGCTTCTCTCAGGGGTGATCAGCCCTTTGCTCTTATTGCAACTTCAGGGTTGGGGCCTTGACGTTCAGCGACCTGACGAAGCAGTTACCGGACAGCGATTGGCTGCCAGTGGTCGACAGGGTTTTGGTTGCTTCGTCCCACACTACGTTGAGTGGGCCTGGGCCGCAGTTGGACGCTGGGAAGGTGATGGTCCAGCCCACACCAGTCACGGTGCCAGTACCGGTTTGGGTACCCGGGTCAAAGGTGTTTGCAGTCAGTACCCAACCTGGGGAAGGAATGTTCTTCAACGTTGGCAGGCTGCAGAGCACGTTGCCCGAAAGCTGCGCCGAAGTAATGGTGGCCACCCCGCCGGAAACGTTCCCACCGAAGGTCACATTGCAAGTGATATCGCCAGGTGCAGAAGGCGTTTTCACCACGAGAGTGCCCGAGTTAGTGGTAAATGGGCCATCAGGCGTGATCGATGCCGCACTGGCAATCGAAGCCGCACCAAAGCACAGAGCAAACGAACTTACACAAACGAGGGTTTTGAAACTTTTCATTATTTTTCCTCACATGTATGGCGAGTCATTTCGCCGGGGTAATGGCCATGATCGAGAGGTCACGGAGAAACAGCAGAACTTCCCTTTCCAGCCAAATTTCAATTCATTTACCGCTACAAATTCGGGGGTTTACTCGACGACTTTGAACGTCGGCGGCATCTTGATCGACACGGTCTTGATCGTGCAGTCTTCGCCAATCGGCACATTGGCCGCTTCCAATTTGCCGGTGGCGTTATCCCAGGTGCCTTCGGCGGTGGATGGGCCGCACTTGCCGCCCAGGCCAAAGGCGTGCACGTCGACGCTGATCTTCGACATGGAGCCGCTCTTGGTGTCCTTGGCCACGAGGATCCACGGCAAGTTGATGGCTTCGACGCGACTGCACTTGAGGCCACCGTCGAACTCGACCTTGTCGACATTGACGTGCGAGCCATCGGCCGCGACTTTGCCGGCCACCTTGATGATGCAGTCGGCGCTGATCAGCGCGCCCTTGGAAAAGCTGATGGGGCCCTGGGCAGTAAAGGCACTGCCGGCGGGTTCGATACGCGCGGCCTGGGCCTGGTGATAGGCAATAAGACCCAGTGCTGCGAGCAGGATATGAGCAGTGAACTTGGCAGGCGTTTGCATGGTGTACGTCCTTCCCTTGATTTTATTTTTGTCAGGGTCAAACAACTTTCTTGCAACTAAGCAGCACTCGAAACCGGCAAACCGTGGGCGATGAAAACCTGCGCGATACACAGATCCCGAGTGCGCCCTACAACGGTTAAATCACATTAGAAGGTGCTGGTATTACCGTACTTCTCCAGTATCTTCAGGCGTTTGGATGGCTGGATATTGGCCAGGGTGACATCCCCCGAATAGTGCCGCAGTACCCGATGATCCATGCGCCGGCGCCACAAGTAAGGGATGTAGGCCCAGACAATCATGCTGGCGTAGCCATACGGCAGTTGTGGCGATTCATCAAAGTGACGCAGCGACTGATAACTGCGGGTCGGGTTGGCGTGATGATCGGAGTGACGCTGCAACTGGAACAGGAAGATATTGGTGACAATACGGTTACTGTTCCACGAATGGCGCGGCGAACACCGCTCATAGCGACCATTGGGCAACTTCTGGCGTTTAAGCCCGTAGTGCTCGACATAGTTCACCACTTCCAGCAACGAGAAGCCGTAGATACCCTGGATCAACAGGAATGGAATCACCGCCACACCCAGCCAGGCAATCATTGCACCCCACAGCACCACGCTGTACATCCAGGCGCTGAGCACGCCGTTCTTCCAGTGCCAGGCCGGCAGGCCGAGCTTGCGCAGGCGTTCGCGTTCCAGGTTCCAGGCCGAGCGCGCACTGAACCACACCGAGCGCGGCAGGAAGGCCCAGAAGCTCTCCCCCAGCCTGGAGCTGGCCGGATCTTCCGGGGTAGCGACGCGTACGTGATGGCCACGGTTGTGTTCGGTATAGAAGTGCCCGTAGAAGGTCGGCGCCAGGGTGATCTTCGCCAGCACGATCTCCAGCAGGCGCGGCTTGTGCCCCAGTTCATGGGCGGTGTTGATCGCGATCCCGGTGGCGGCGCCGGTGGACATGGCCATACCCAGGTAGGTGAACCAACTGACCTCGCCGTGCAGTTGCACCCGGGCAGTCAGGAAGCTGGCGGTTTGCGCCATCCAGCCCGAAGGGTCCAGGGACGCCGTGAGTTGCAACAACCCGCCGCTGATCATCCAGTCAATGCCGCTGACGGCCATCCAACCGGTCATCACCAGGGAGGAAATCACCAGCAGCACCCCGGTGTAGACAATCCAGCGATAGTACTTCTGCGATTCAAGGCCGCTGACCGCAGATTCCGGCGGGTTGCTGACGTCTTCGCCAAGCAGGCCGTCGATCAGCGGGATCAGGCCGAAAATCACCAGCACACCCACCCACCACAGTTCTTGTACACCGGTGGTGATGGCCAGGGCACCGGACAGCAGCGGGGTTGCCAACGGCATGATGCCGAGCCACCACAGGTGGCGCTTGCCATCGGTCCAGACGTGCGGGGCAGCCAGGGTCTGATTCATGGCAACCTCCGGGCGCACTGCGCGGCAGGGAGTGGGAGCGAAGCAACAGGGGCAGAAAACAGGTTCAGGCAGCAGTGAAAGCCACTTGAAATCAACCATGCGATAAAAGGCGTTTTTTTCATTATTTTATTCGCTCTTAGGCATTTCAAAAATCATTTCAAAATAAATATTGAAATATTTTTTTAAATAAATAGCGCGGAACCGTTAGGTCGTCAACTACTTTTTCGAGGCCTTTTCGACGTGACCGGGCAGTCTCTTTTTCATCCATTCGGTCAGGTGTCTAGGGCAAGCGTTACCGCGTCTCGACCACGCCGCGGGGTTCATGATTATTTACTCGCCAGTGCAAATGGCGGGTGCAGGACAGTGGCGCTTTCCACCGGCTGGCGGCGTTTGGCAACCTGTTGGACCAGTGCGGCCACCCGCTCTGTCGCGGTGATCGGCAGCATATGGCCGCGCCCCTCGACCAACTGCAGCTTCAGCCCCGGCACCTTGTCCGCCAGGGCCTGGCCGTGCTTTCGAAAGTCCAGCACCTTGTCCCGTGAGCCATAGATCAGGCCGATGGGCAGGCGCAACTGCGGGTAGCGCTTGACCATCTCCGGCAGGTACTCGTTGACCAGGCCGATCTCAGTGGAGGCGGCATAGAAGTTGTCGGGGCGCATGCCCAGCATCCCGCCGCCACGGGTGGCGAAGTCGGCCGGTGCCGGGTCGGGAGCGAACACGCCCTTGACCACCGCACCGCTGGTGAGCATGCCGATGGGTATGGTCAGCGTGCGCGACACCCAGCGCCGCAGCCAGGCCGGGCGCACGGCCAGTGACAAAAAGACCAGGGGAAGCATGCGCTGGGGATGGGTCAATGGCGCCACCAGCACCAGCCCGGACACAGCGTGGGGATGGTCCAGGGCCAGGGCCAGGGAAATCGCCCCGCCCAGGGAGTGCCCCAGCACCAAGGGCTGGCCCAGGTCCAGGGTCTGGATAAAGGTCGCCACTTGCCGGGCCTGGCTTTGCAGGTCGGCGCCGGTGCCTTTATGCCGGGTGGAATAGCCTGAACCGGGGCGGTCCAGGGTGATCACCCGAAAGTGCTCGCGCAATTGCGCAGACAAGGCATACGTCAGGTTGCGACTGCTGCCCATCAGGCCGTGGATCATCACCAGCGGCGGGCCCTTGCCCTCGTCTACATAATGAAAGCGCTCGCCATCCACCTCCAGAAAGCGCCCGTTGCTTGGAACAGCCGCTTCGATACGACGCGTCATCCAGGCACTCAAGCCCCACAACGCCGCACTTGCGCCGATAAACACACCCGCAGCGACAACCCATTCGACAGCCATAGCTCGGTCCTCTGCTTCCCTGCTGCTGGCGATCCGACCGGTATTGGTCAAGACCTCAGCCATCGTCCACACCCTGGACTTCAACTACGTGCGCAAAAGGTTCGTCCGTCGGACAAATCGCACATAAAGGACAAGGCTCTAGCGTAGGCGATATTTTCAGGTAGATTATTTAAAATCTTTTTTAAAATAATAAATACAATTTTTCTTTGCAATGGTGTTCTATCTAAAAGCCAAAAACAAAAACAGGAGCACATCCGATGTCAAAACCCGTCAGGCGCCCACAGCCCACGAGGGACACCCTATGAATGCCTCTACCCGCCCGAGCGGCCCGGCAGATTGCGTAGACATCGCCATCATTGGCTCAGGCTTTGCCGGCCTGTGCATGGCGATCAAACTCAAGCAAGCCGGGCTCGACGACTTCTTCATCGCCGAACAGGCCGATTCCCTGGGCGGCACCTGGCGCGACAACCACTACCCGGGCTGCGCCTGTGATGTGCAATCCCACGTCTATTCGTTTTCGTTTGCGCCCAACCCGGACTGGACCCGACAGTTCGCCCCCCAGGCGGAAATCCGCGCCTACCTGGAGCAATGTGCGCAACGCTTTGAATTGGCGCCGTACCTGCGCTTTGGCATGGGTCTTACACGGGCGGTGTTCGATGAGCAACTGCAACGCTGGCAGTTGCAGTTCAGCAATGGCCGCCACGTCAGTGCACGGGTGCTGGTGTCGGGGATGGGCGGTCTGTCACGTCCGGCGCTGCCGGATATTGCGGGGCTGGACAGTTTCAAGGGCAAGCGCTTTCACTCCCAGCAGTGGGACCACGACTATTCATTGAAAGGCAAGCGCGTGGCGGTGATTGGCACCGGCGCCAGTGCCATCCAGTTCGTGCCGCAGATCGCCCCGCAGGTGGCGCACCTGGACCTGTTCCAGCGCACCCCGCCGTGGATCATGCCCAAGCCGGACCGGCCCATTTCACGTGTTGAGCGCTGGGCTTTCAAGCACCTGCCGTTCACCCAGCGCCTGGTGCGCGGGGCCTTCTACTGGGCCCTGGAAGGTCGAGTCGTAGGGTTTGCGCTGCACCCGCGGCTGATGAAAATGGTGCAGAAAATCGCCCTGCGTCATTTGCACAAACAAGTGGCACGCCCTTCCCTGCGCAAGGTGCTGCGGCCGGACTACACCATCGGCTGCAAGCGCGTGCTGATCTCCAATGACTACTACCCGGCGCTGTCACGCAGCAATGTCGAGGTGGTTACCGAGCATGTGCTGCGGATCGAAGCCGACGGCGTCATCACCGCCGATGGTATCAAGCACCCGGCTGACTGCCTGATCTTCGGCACCGGGTTCCAGGCCGCCGATCCCCTGCCCCGCGACTGCATCATCGGGCGCGACGGCGTGGACCTGATGGACACCTGGCGCGATGGCGCCCATGCGTACAAGGGCACCACCGTGCCGGGCTATCCAAACCTGTTCCTGATCGTCGGGCCCAACACCGGGCTGGGCCACAACTCGATGATTCTGATGATCGAGGCGCAAGTCACCTACATCCTCGACGCCCTGCAACAGATGCGCCGCCAGCAAATTGCCACGGTGGACGTCAAGTCAGCGGTGGAAAGCGCCTACAACCTGCACATCCAGGAAAAACTCCAGCGCACCATCTGGAACACCGGCGGCTGTCGCAGTTGGTACCTCGACCCGCGCACCGGCAAAAACACCACGTTGTGGCCCGGTTCGACCTGGCGCTTCAAACAGGTCACCCGCCAGTTCGCCTTGCGCGATTATCACGTCACGCCGTTGGTTAGCGGCACCGCACTGCATCCCCTCGCGCAGCCCCACTCCACCGCAGAAGGAAGCCTGTCATGAAGTCATTCAATGGCCGTGTGGCGGCCATCACCGGGGCCGCGTCAGGCATGGGTCGCTCCTTGGCCCTGGCCCTGGCGCGCGAGGGGTGTCACCTGGCGCTGGCAGACAAGAACCAGGCCGGTTTGCAAGAAACCGTGGAGCTGATCCAGCGCGGCACCCTGGCACCGGTCCGCGTGACCTCCCGGGAGGTGGATGTGTCCGACCGCCAGGCCATGGAGGACTGGGCAGCCAATTGTGCGGCGGAGCACGGCCAGGTCAACCTGATCTTCAACAATGCCGGGGTGGCCTTGTCGAGTACCGTGGAAGGTGTGGACTACGCCGATCTTGAGTGGATCGTCGGCATCAACTTCTGGGGCGTGGTCTACGGCACCAAGGCCTTTCTGCCCTACCTCAAGGCCAGCGGCGACGGGCATGTGGTCAACACCTCCAGCGTGTTCGGCCTGTTCGCCCAACCCGGCATGAGCGGCTACAACGCCACCAAGTTCGCGGTGCGCGGCTTCACCGAATCCTTGCGCCAGGAGTTGGATTTGCAACGCAGCGGGGTCTCGGCCACCTGCGTGCATCCTGGCGGGATCCGTACCGATATCTGCCGCAGCAGCCGGATCGACGCGAACATGACCGGGTTCCTGATCCACAGCGAACAACAGGCCCGCGCCGACTTCGAGAAGCTGTTTATCACTGACGCCGACCAAGCCGCCAAGGTGATCCTGCAAGCCGTGCGCAAGAACAAGCGCCGCGTGCTGATTGGCCGCGATGCCTACGCCCTGGACTTGCTCGCACGCTTTCTGCCGGCGGCCTACCAGGCGCTGGTGGTCTTTGCCAGCCGGCGCATGGCACCGAAAAAGCGCAAGGCCCCGGCGCCCACCCCCATCACTGAACAGGAGTCGCCATAATGCTGCCCATTCGCCGCGACCTGCATTTTGCCCTGCCCGCCGAGCGCATCAAGGACTGGCACGAGCAAGGTCCCTTTATCACGCATTTTTTCAATGCCCTGTCGCTGCTGTTTCCCCAGGGTGAACTGTTCTTCATGGACAGCGTGCGCCACTATCGCCAGCGCATCGACGACCCGGTATTAAAGAAGGAAATCCAGGGATTTATCGGCCAGGAAGCCATGCACAGCCGTGAACATGTGGCCTATAACGATCTGCTGCAAGCCGCCGGGCTGCCGGCCCATCTGCTCGACCGTCGGTTGAAATTCATCCTCGACCTGCAAAAGAAGCACTTGCCGCCGTCCTTCAACCTGGCGGTGACCATTGCCCTGGAGCACTACACCGCGATGCTCGCGGAAATCCTGCTCAGCGATCCCACGCGCTTTGGGGATTCGCTCAAGGGCTACCAGCAGATGTGGTATTGGCACGCGCTTGAGGAAACGGAACACAAGGCCGTGGCCTTCGATGTGTGGAACCGCGTAATCAAGCCAGGGCCCAGGCGCTATTTGCTGCGCACCGGGACCATGCTGTTTACCACGGTGTTTTTCTGGCTGGTGGTGTTTGATTTCCACCTGCGCCTGCTGTTCGCCGACCGCCGCGCGGGTGGGCATCTGAAGGGGTTTTGGCGGATGCTGAAGTTTCTCTACGGCACCAGGGGCGTATTCCCGCGCATGGCCCGGCCGTGGCTGCATTACTTCAAGCCGGGGTTTCATCCATGGGATCACGACAACCGCGCGCGGCTGGAAGGGATCGATAAGCTGGTCGAAGAGATAGAGCGCACCAACGCAGTTGCCGGGGCCTGATCTTATAGGTTTGGCCAAATACCGCTGTAGGAGCGAGCTTGCTCGCGAAGGTCGTCAACGATAACGCGGGTTGCCTGGGTAAACGCGTTGTCGTTAAGTTTTTCGCGAGCAAGCTCGCTCCTACAGTTGGTATTAGCACGGGTCAGACCGTGCGGGAAAACTGGCCCTTCTGCTGCCCGCCCAAGTACGCATCAAACGCCATCGCCACGCTGCGCACCATCAATTGCCCCTGGGGCAGCAGTTGCACGGCATCGTCCTGGATATGCAGCAAACCATCCGCCACTTGCTCATCGAGGCGCGACAGGGCCTGAGCGAAGTACTCGGTAAACTGGATCGCGTGCCCCGCCTCGACCCCGGCAAAGTCAATACGCCCGTGGCACATCAGGCCGTTGATCACGTCGCGACGCAGCACGTCATCCGCGTTCAGGCGGTAGCCGCGCTGCACCGGCAACAAGCCGGCGTCGATACGTGCGTAGTACTGGGACAACTCCTTGACGCTCTGGCTGTAGCTGTCGCCCACCTTGCCGATGGCCGAGACACCGAGCCCGATCAGGTCGCAATCGGCATGGGTCGAGTAGCCCTGGAAATTACGCTGCAAGGTGCCATTGGCCCGGGCCAGGGCCAGTTCATCGTCGGGCAAGGCAAAGTGATCCATGCCGATATACACATAACCGGCCTCGGTCAGCCGGCGAATGGTCAACTCCAGCAATTCCAGCTTGCGCTCCGGCGGTGGCATGTCTTCGGGGCGAATCATGCGCTGGGCACGGATTTGTGTCGGCAGGTGCGCGTAGCTGTAGGCCGCCACGCGGTCGGGACGCAAGGCAATCAGCTTGCCCAGGGTCACGTCGAAACTGGCCACGGTCTGCAACGGCAGGCCATAGATCAGATCTACGCTGATCGACTTGAACCGCGCCTCACGCGCCGCCGAGACCAGTTGCACGATCTGCTCTTCGCTCTGCACACGGTTGACTGCCGCCTGCACATCCGCATCAAAGTCCTGCACGCCAAAACTCAGGCGATTGAAACCCAGCCCGCGCAAGTTGTGGATCCGCTCGACACTGATGGTGCGCGGGTCCACTTCAATGGAAAACTCATGGCGATCACTGGTATCCAGGCTGAACCCTTGGGCCAGGCAGTCCATCAACTCGGCCAGTTGCCCATCGTCCAGGTAGGTCGGCGTACCGCCCCCCAAGTGCAACTGGGTCAGCGGCCGCGCGCGGTCGAACAGCGCCGCCTGCATCTGGATTTCACGCTTGAGGTAGCTCAGGTACTCCACCGCGCGGTGGGTCTTGCGCGTGATGATCTTGTGGCAGCCGCAGTAGTAGCAAAGGCTCTGGCAGAACGGGACGTGGATGTACACCGACAACGCCTTGGGCGCCACCGCGTGGTTGCTGGTCGCGACCGCCTGCTGGTAGTCATCCAGGGCAAAGGCTGAGTGAAACTGCGGCGCAGTCGGGTACGAGGTGTAGCGCGGCCCCGGGCGGTCGTATTTCTGCACCAGGGCCCGGTTGAACTCAAACGCTTTCATGGTCGATGGTCTCATCGTTGGAGCAAGGAGGGACAGCACTGGCGGCCCGGTCAAACAGCGCGCAGAGGGCTTCGACCCGGTGCCGGCCAGCCGGCAGCACACAGAGGAAACGCTCGGACAAGTCGATCAGACCGTCCTGGTGCAGATGCTCCAGCAGCGGCCAGATCGCCGAGAAATAGCGGGGAAAAATCACCCCATAGCGGCGCTCCAGGGCCTGGATATCCAGCTCCAGGTCACAGGCCAGGCGCTCCATGACATGCTGGCGGATCTGGTCGCCCGCCTCGCAGCGCCAGCCGCGGGCGGTGGGCAACAGGTCGCTGTCCAACTGCTGGCGATAGCGCGCCAGGTCGTCGGTGTTTTGCGCATACAGGGTGTCAAGTTGGCTGATGGCGCCCAGGCCAAAGCCGATATGGTCGCAGTAGCCGTGACGGGTAAACCCTTGGCAATTGCGACTCAGGTGCCCGCGCTCCTGGGCCAGTGCCAGGTCATCGTCGGGGCGTACGAACTGGCCCAGGCCAATGTAGTGATAACCGGCGGCTTCCAGGCGCTGGAAGGCGATGCGGCGCATGCCACATTTGTCGACATTCGACGACAGCGCACGCCGTGGCTGCTGCTGGTAGCGCCGTGGGGCCTGGGCATAGTCGAACACTTGCAGGCGGTCCGGCTCCAGGGCGATCAGGCTGGCCAGCTTGGCTTCAAAGCTGTCGCAGGTCTGCCAGGCGTGCCCATAGCCCAGGTCGACATTCACCGAGCGAAAGCCGAAGGTGCGCGCCGCATCGATCAGCGACTGGATCGGCGCCGGGTCCTGATAGCCGGCCACCGATGGCGTGACCTCGGCATTGGCATCCGGCACGCCGATGTTGATGTGGTTGAACCCCATCTCGCGCAGCAGGCCCATGGTCGCCCAGTCGGTATGCAGTGGGTCGAGATCGAGGCTGTAGTCACCCTGGTCGTGCTCAAGAAAGTGCAGGCGACTGCGCAGGTGCGCCATCAAGCGTTGTAGGTCGGCAATCGCCGGTGTGGCGCCGCCCAGATGGAATTGATCCACCGGTTGCCGACCGCCCACATGGCAACCGACCAGGTGGATCTCCTGCTCCAGCGCGCCCAGGTAATCATCGGCCACCAGGCCGGCCGGCCATTGCAGGTTCAGCGCCAGGGGCCGTTGCCGCTGGCGGCTGCTGCGCAAGGCGCGCAGCAGGTCGAGGGAGCCGATGCCCGAGTGAAATCTGCCGATATCCACCTGACCCTGGTCCAGCACGCTTTGGTCACGGCGCAGGCGCCACTCGCGGGCGGGATGAATGACAGTGAGCATGACGGCCTCCGGGTCTGGCTACGGTGGGTCATTGTGCGGTGCGACCGGACAGCGCACCTTGATATGCATCAAGCGCCGGCGATTACCAGGTGATGTAGAACATGCCCTTGGCCAGCAACACAATGGCGACCATATGGCAGAACAGGCTCAGATGGACAAAGCGCAGATAGGCCGCGCTGACCTGCCCACGGCGCATCAACCCCACCGTCAGCAAAAAATGCATCAGCACACTGGCGGCCAGGATCAGCTTGAGGGTCAGCAGCGCACCGAATGCCGAACTCGACGGCGCGGCCAGCACCGGCAGGTAGCGCAGCCAGACCATGCCGATGCCGGCGCCGAACAGCACCAGCAGCACCCACGGCATCAAGGCCCTGGCCCGGCGGCCGATGCCTTGCTCCACCAGCAACATGACGCGGGCCGGCAGTTGCTTGTGCACACTGGCAAGGATCAACACTTCAAAGAACACCGTGCCGATGAAAATCAGCGCTGCGAACAGATGGGCCAGCAGGAACAAAAGATAGAGCATCAGAGCCTCACGGTGGCCGGTCCTTGTACCGTGACTGTGCCCTACAGCGAGCAAGCGCTGCCTTGATGCGGGTCAAGGGCCCTGATAATCGTTGATACATTTGCCCCAAGCCTTGTGCCACGGGCCTTTGCCGATGTCTGCGACAGTGTGCCACAGACGCAATTACCCCCTTGGCTGGTAAGGTGGCCACCGCCCCTGTGGCAGAACGTCGCAGATTATCAAGCGCGATCAAGGTCGGTAGACTACCCAACCTTCCTGTTCACCGCTTTTCAAAGCCTGACTGACCTGTTATGCGCAGCCGTCAGGCGCTTCACGGGACGCCCCTTTCATGAGTACGTTATTCACCCGTCGCAAGGTCCTTACCGGTATGGGCCTGCTGGGCCTGGGCCTGTTGAGCGGCTGCGACACCGGCCCCAAGCTGAACTTCAAGTACGGCAAGGACCTTAGCAACAAGATCATGGGCCGCACGTTCAAGCTCAAGAACACCGCTGGCGAAACCGTGACCCTGACCTCGTTCCGCGGCCTGATGCCGGTGGTGTTCTTCGGTTTCACCCAGTGCCCGGCTGTGTGCCCTACCACCCTGGCACGCATGGCCCAGGCCAAGAAACTGATGGGCCGCGACGGCGAAATCATGCAGGTGATCTTCATCACCCTGGACCCGGAACGCGACACGCCCCAGGTGCTCGACGCCTACGTCAAGGCCTTCGACCCCAGCTTCGAAGCACTCTACGGCACCCCGGAAGAAATCGCCGTGGCCGCCAAGGAGTTCGGGATCTTTTATGAAAAGATCCCCGCCGGCGACACCTATACCCTGTCTCACACCGCCACCAGCTTTGTATTCGACACCCGCAGCAACCTGCGCCTGGGCCTGTCGGCATCGCTTAACGCCAAAGAGTGCGCAGAAGACCTGCTCACCGTCATGGAGGTCTGCTAATGACTGCTGTCCAAACCCTCAAGCGCATCGCCCTCGGTCTTTCCCTGCTGGGCCTCGCCGCCCACGCCAGCGCCCAGGTCCAGATCAGCGACGCCTGGGCCCGCGCCACTGTGCCGGGCCAGCATTCGAGCGGGGCGTTCATGACCCTGACCGCCGACAGCGACAGCAAGTTGCTCAGCGTCAAGTCGCCGGTGGCCAAGGATGTGCAGATTCATGAGATGAGCATGAAGGACGACGTCATGCGCATGGGCCCGGTGGACTCCGTGGCACTGCCGGCCGGCCAGGCGGTGAAGCTCGATCCCGAGGGTTATCACGTGATGCTCATGGGCCTGACGGGCCAGATCAAGGAAGGCGACCAGGTGCCGCTGACCCTGACCGTGGAAAATGCCAAGGGCGAGAAGCAGGACATTCAGGTCCAGGCCCCTGCCCGCAGCCTGGGCAGCGCTGACGGCGAGCACATGCACCACTGATCCGCAGGGGCGCCCAAGATCAAAAGCAGAGCAAAAGCGCGGAGCTGCATCCCCCTGTGGGAGCTGGCTTGCCTGTGATGGCGTCAATAAGGCCGCCGCCGGGTGCCAGGTATTCATCCGTCATCGTTAGCGACCATCGCAGGCAAGCCAGCTCCCACAGGGGATCTTTGCCTGGCACAGGGTTTTGGTCCGCACCACAATAGGGTCTACAGGCGCTTGACCATCGGGATACACGCCAGATCCAGCCCCGTGGGCGAATGATAGATGGACTGTTCGCAGCCTTCGTAACCCCGGCTGCGATAGAACTGTGCGGCATTCAAGGTTGCATCCAGCACCACCTGCGCAATCCCCAACTCCAGCGCCACCTGCTCCAAGTGCTCAAGCATCTGCCCGCCAAACCCGCGCCCGGTAAAACCGGGCAGTACAAACAGTGCACCGACTTCCCGATGGTCCGGGTCGAGCATGCC
This sequence comes from Pseudomonas sp. FH4, assembly GCF_000510915.2. NCBI lineage: Bacteria > Pseudomonadati > Pseudomonadota > Gammaproteobacteria > Pseudomonadales > Pseudomonadaceae > Pseudomonas > Pseudomonas sp. FH4. The sequence continues at coordinate 191,103 of NZ_AOHN01000020.1, forward strand.
GGTAGCGACCGGCTCACCGTCGACGCAACCCAGGTAGAACGGCTTGCCCATCAGTGCGCTATAGCCGTCCTCGGCCGCGCCACGGGTCCAGGTCAGCATCTGTTCGGCGGTGTAGGCGCCGATGCATTGGCTGCGGATCGCCTGCAGGCGGATGTCGAAGGCGATGGGGCCGTCGTCGTGAGTGGCGCGTCTGATATGCAGCATTCGAATCTCCCTGAATAAACCTGTTTGCCATGACCTCAAGGTGCCATTAGCACACTTGTGCTAATCGACCCCGCAAGCACCCGGCGCTATATTCCCCGGCAACCCCAATGCTCCCCGCCAGCACGTCGAACCCGCCGTGCAAGGGATCGTTGTGCGTTGAAAAAACCAAAACAACCCCAAGGAAGAAGCGCCATGAAACTGCACTCCCCTGTCACCCGCCTTGCCCTGCTGGGCGCCCTGATGATCGGCGTTGCCGGTTGCAGCAATATCAAGCCCACCGAAGACCATCTCAAGACCCTCTCGGAAACCAACCTCGGCGAGCCGGTCAAGCGTGTTTCCAATGTTCGCAGCGACTCCATGACCACCTATTACATCGCCAGCACCGCGTCCGGCGACTACAACTGCTCCGTGCCCAGCGGTGCCAGCGGCGGGATGTTTGCCGTGGCCAGCTTTGGCTTGATGAAACCCGCCGCCTACTGCCAACCCAAGGGTGCCCGTGGCAACCCGCTGATGCCGTTTAACTGATTGCCGCCTGCTGGCTGAGCGCTCGTAGCGTCCCCCGCAGCTCAGCGGGGCGCACGGGCTTGGAGAGGATCGCGATCTGGCGATCATGCAATGCCGCCTGGATCTTCTCTACGTCGTGTCCGGTGAGGATCAGCGCCGGCACCGCCCAACCGCGTTGCTGGCGCAGGTGGTCGATGCACTCGATACCGGTGGCCTGATTGCCCAGGTCATAGTCGGCGACGATGATGTCGCAATCACTGACCAGGTTGTGCCCTGAGGATTCGGCCTGCACTTCACAGCCCCAGCGTTCCAACAAGGCCTGGGTGGCCAGCAACACGTTGTGGTCATCTTCCACCAGGCACACTTTCAACCCGGTCAGCAGTCCAACCTGGCGCGCGTCGTCGCGAACCAGCATCGGCCGGGATGCTACCGCCAGGGGCAAGCCCTGCAGGCTGACGGAGGTGCCACGGCCAACTCGTGAACGCAACACCACGTCCAGCTCCATCAACTGGCCCAGGCGCTTGACGATGGACAGCCCCAGGCCGACGCCCTCAACGTCCTTGTCCCGCTGTTGACGCACGCGATAGAACTCTTCAAAGACCTTGGGCAGATGTTCTTCGGCAATCCCCCGCCCCTGGTCATGAATGTCTATCACGACCCCGTCGCCGCGCTTGCGCACACCGATCAGCACCGGGTGCTGGCCGCCATATTTAAAGCAATTGGAGAGCACGTTCTGCACCATGGTCGCCAGCAGTGCCGGGTCGACCCTGACCCAATGGGCGCATGGCCGCAAACGCAGCTCCACCCCGGCCCAACGCGCGGCTTCGGCGTTCTGGCGCACCAGGTCGGCGAGCAACTCGCCCAGGTGAACCGCTTGGTATTTGGGCAGCAGCCGGCCGTTGTCCAAGGTGTAGAGATCAAGGATGGAGCGGAACAACTGCGATACGTTGAGCAGCGAACGGTCGATATTGTCGACCAGGCGCCGCTCTTCATCGCCCAGCCGTGCTTCGCGCAGACACGCGGTAAACAGGCCGATGGAGTGAATCGGCTGGCGCAGGTCATGGCTGGCCTGGGCCAGGAAGCGCGACTTTTCCAGGTTGGCGGCGATGGCTTCTTCAGACGCCTTGCGCGTGCGCTCCAGCAACAGGTGGGCGTAGATCGGGATCACCGTGCTGGTGATCATCAGCATCAACACCATAAACGGTTGTGCCTGCCACAGTGGTGTCAGCCGATACACGATCAGCAGCGCCAGCAGCGCCAGGCCCGTGGCAATCGCCAGGTAGCGCGAGCCATAGCGCATGCCGTTGCCGAGGTTGACCCAGACCATCACCGCATACAGCGGCAGCGCCGCCTCCCCGCCCACCACCAGGCCGAACGAGGTGCCAGTGTAGTCGTGGATCATCCCGAAAATCCGCCGTGCCGGGTAATGCCCCGGCCAGCGCGCGATGACCTGGCGCAGCACAATCGAGACCAGCAGGAACAGGCCGATATAGATCATTACCGGCACATAGCGCGCCACCGATTGCCCCGGCAGAAAACCCAGCAGGCCGATGTAAACCAGGGCTATGGCGGCAACCACAATGCGCAGGTTGGCTTGATCCAGTTCGGCGTCTTTCACGAACTTCATGGGCAACGTCCTTGTACGGTCATCGTCATATCTGTGCGCCTGGGAGGCAGGCGCTGAGCAGAGTGTTAAAGTAGCATGCCACAGGACAACCTGGCCCCAGGGAGGAGCACCCCATGACATGCCGGATCATTATCGCCGACGATCACCCGATGTTTCGCGAGGGCATGCTGCGTACCGTGCAACGCCTGCTGCCCGAGGCCTGCGTGGAACAGGCGGGCGACCTGGACACGGTGCTGGAAATGCTCAAGACCGGCGGCGAAGTCGACACGCTGATCCTCGACCTGCGCTTCCCGGGCCTGACCTGCATCAGCCAGTTGGGCGAGCTGCGCCAGCAACTGCGGCGCACTACGTTGATCGTGGTATCGATGGTCGATGACCCGCAGTTGATCGAACAGGTGATGGCGATGGGCGCCGATGGGTTTATCGGCAAAAACATCGCCCCCGAAGAAATCGGCCAGGCCCTGCTCGCCATTCGCCAAGGCGAGGTGCTGGTCAAGTTTGCACCCTCGGGGCTGTTGCCGCTGGACACCAACACCCTGACCGCGCGTCAGCAAGACGTATTGCGGCTGATCGCCCAAGGCAAGACCAACAAGGAAATCGCCAAGGCCCTGGATATTTCACCGTTTACCGTGCGCATCCATGTCTCGGGATTGCTGAGAAGCCTGAACGTACCATCGCGGGCGGCGGCGGCCGTCAAATACAGCGCGTCCTTGTAGGTGCCGACTTGCCGGCATCTACTGTGGGCGGGTTTTATCTATGGGATTTTCGTCAGTACACCTACCCCGCTATCATGCAGCCCCTCGCTCAACCGCCCAGCCCAGGAACCGCCATGCCCACCCTCACCCTACGCAACGCCACCCCGGCAGATGCCGAGCGCTGTTACGAGATCGAAATCAGCGCCTACGAGGGTGATGAAGCCGCGACACTGGAGAAGATCGCCACGCGTATCGCCCTGTACCCGGAAGGTTTCCTGATCCTGGAAGTCGACGGCCAGGTCGCAGGCTTTATCAACGGCGGTTGCGCCCATGACGTGGTGATGTCGGACGAGGCCTTCAAGGAATTGGTAGGGCACTCGGCAGATGCGCCAAATGTGGTGATCATGTCGGTGGTGGTCGACCCGGCGCATCAGGGCAAGGGGTATTCCACGCAATTGATGACGGCATTTGTGCAGCAGATGCGCGAGATGGGCAAGCAAACCATCCACCTGATGTGCAAGCAACAGCATGTGCCGCTGTACACGCGCATGGGCTACCAGTATGTGCAGCCCTCGGCATCAGACCACGGCGGGATGGCGTGGCATGAGATGGTAATGGCGCTCTGAACAGACGCCGGGCTTCACCAGCTCCCCGAGGCCCCACCGCCGCCGCTGGAGCCGCCGCCACCGGAAAACCCACCACCGGAGCTTGAGCTCGAACTGGAGCTGGAGCTTGAGCGATCGCTGGAACTGGAACTGGAGCCCGATCCCCCCGTACCCTGGCCATAGATGAACAGCGCCGCGAACGAGCTGATGGGCAAGGCGAACAACCAGCCTTCAAGCCCCAGCTCCAACAAGTAGCCCGCCGCGCCATACACCCCCAGCACCATCACTGACTGCACGCAGAACCCTAGCGGGCTGTTTTTCCAGGCAGCCTTCATCACCATGAACAGGATCAGGTACAGGCCAAGTACCACCAACCCGGCCATCGGCCATGCCAGCCAGTTGATGAAGGACACTTGCGTCAGGTAGTGATCCACCAGCCCCAGGCCGACGCTGTAGGCAATCAGCCCCAGCACGAAATAAAACACCGCCTTGGCCTGCCACAATGCGCCAAATATAGCCGCGGTGATCGACATGCAAAACGGCAGTGCCAGCATATACAACGGCCAGGCCTTGCCATTGATCGCGGCCAACGCCGTCAGCAGAACGGTCAACACCAGGGCAGCGATCAGGCCCCGTCGCCAATGCAGCTTGCCCGCGGCCAGCAGCACCCCGCCAACAGCGCCGAGGAGCAACGCCAGTAACACCGCAGACTCATCGATCGTCTCCCGGGTGTCGTCCACCGCCGGCAAGTCCTCCCCCTCTACCAGCATGGTCAGGGCATTCACGGCGTGCTGCACACCCGCAGCGTAATTGCCCTGGCGAAACGCCGGGGTCAGCTGTTCCTCGATAATCCGGTGGCTCAACAGGTCCGTGACCACCCCTTCCAGGCCGTAGCCGACTTCAATCCGTACCTTGCGGTCGTCCTTGACCACCAGCAGCAAAATACCGTCGTCGATGCCCTTGCGCCCCAGTTTCCAGGCGCGGAACAGTTGGGTGGTGAACGCGTCAATATCAGCGTCGCCGGTACTTGGCAGTAGCATCACGGCGATCTGCGCGCCCTTGCGCTGTTCGAGGTCCGCAAGCTGGTTGGTCAGACGCTGCTGGGTCGAGGTATCCAGGGTATTGGTCAGGTCGATCACCCGCTGGTTCAATGCCACGTTGACCAGTGCCGGTGGCGCCGTTTGCGCCAAGGCCAGCGCGGTGAACACCATGACCAGCAGGCCCAGGGCCGATTGCCGTAAAAACAGCCGCATACTTTGTTACCTGACGTTTCATCCTGAAGGCAGCGACTTTAACCTATCAACGCTATACCTAGTGACCCCATACGGATGACGCTCTAAATTGACGGCAAAATCTCATGGCAAAATGACTTCACTAGTACTCCCATGGACCTTCGACATCGCAACAACGTCAACGTAATGGGCAATGGCTCCACGACCCTGGTCGTTTTCCCATGGCTTTGACTGCAACCAGGTCATGTGGAATTACCTGCTGCCCTATTTCATCGAGCGTTTTCGCGTGATGCTGTATGACCTGGTAGGCGCCGGCCTGTGCGGACGCGATGGACGGCTTTCTGGTGCCATGGATAGTTATTCATGGCCAATGACCCGTTGCCCGAGCCCCTGGCACAGTTCGGCACCACCGACCGTGTCAAGTACGAACGCGAGCTGCAACAACCAATCGCGACGGGGCCCGCCTCTCGGTCCATAACCATGCGCCGGCCAGGACAGCGAGGTCCACAGACGAGTCCTGTCTTATTCTCAACGCATGTATTTGCGAACACTTCAGACTTTCCTTATGCCGCGGCCAAAAGTGGAACGTTATTATTTCGAGCGCTATCAGACAGGATTAAACAAATCTAAATGGAAGTCGCATGCAATCAATGACACCGTCCAATGAGAGCCATTCAAGCGCAAACTTAAAACATACAAAATTGACCATAAGTCTTGCCAGCACACCGCAAGAAATACGTGAAGCACAACGTCTACGCCATAGAGTTTTCACTAAAACCTTCCAGCTTTCCGAACCTATCAACTCCGGCAGTTTAAATATTGATGAGTTTGATGCCTACTGTGATCACCTGATAGTGCGCGACACTCAGACATCATACGTGGTGGGGACTTATCGCGTGATGAGCCCCACGGCCGCACAACGCATGGGACGTTACTATTGCGAGCAGGAATTTGACCTCAGTCGCCTGAATCACTTACGACCGCGCATGACCGAAGCAGGGCATGCCTGCGTGCACCCGGATTACCGCAGCGGCAGTGTCATCATGCTGTTATGGACGGGGTTGGCCATGTATATGCGACGTGAACGCAGCGATTATTTGGTGGGTTGCGCCAGCGTAAGCCTGGCGGATGGCGGCCACAATGCCGCAGCGTTGTATCACGCCTTGACCGCGCAAAACTTTGCCCCCGGCGAATATCACGTGACCCCGCACAATCCATTTCCCGTGCATGAGCGTGAAAGTGGACATATTCCACAGATGCCTCCGCTGTTAAAGGGTTATTTGCGCAGCGGCGCCTGGGTGTGTGGCGAGCCCGCCTGGGATCCTGATTACAATGCAGCTGATTTCTTTATGTTGTTACCACTGTCGAAGTTGGACAGCCGCTATGCGCGTCATTACCTGAAGACAGATACGCCTGCACACCCCTCCTGAACCTTAAAGAACTTAATCGATATGTTATTACAAGAAGAAAGAAACACTGCCTTCAAATGGATGCCGGAGATGGTGTCTTTTCTTGAAACCGCCTCACTTCTTGATCTTGAGCGTGGTGAGTCTCGGCGCTTAGCCGACCTATTTCGAAAGTTCGGCCAACCCGCGCTCACCATTGGCAAAGAGCTGGGTGGCGCAAGTGCCAGTGCATTGGACATGGCGCAACTGCATACTTGGGTCGGTGCACATTGTCCGTCCCTGGCAATTATGATGACCATGCATCACCACACTGTCGCCGGAATGATGGCCGCCAGGCATTTCTTCCCAGATATCCAGGGATTGTTGGCCATGATCGCTCGCGACAACTTATTAGTTGCCTCAGGCTTTGCCGAAGGGCGCACGAATACGCCTATTTTAGCGTCGACAATGGCCGTTGAAAAAACCCTCGGCGGCTACCTCGTCAACGGCAGCAAGAAACCTTGCACCATGACACATCACTTCGACCTCATCACCTTTGGCGTCAACTGCATGGACCCTCAAGGCCAGCCCCAAATCGGCATAGGCGTAGGATTTGCCGCAGACCCGAGCATCGAGCGGAAAGAGTTCTGGTCCGTACCGCATTTGCAGGCGGCTGACAGCCATGAAGTCATCTTCAATAACTTGATGGTTCCCGAAGCCATGATGTGTTTCAGCGCAGCCGTCGATGATCAACTCGATGAGGCTCAACAAGGAACCGGCAACCATTTGTTCGCCATCTGGTTTCAACTGCTGGCCAGCGCGTCCTACCTGGGAATGGCATCGGCGTTGGCGTCACGTGCATTGACCGGTAAAAAAGGCTCGCAAGAAGATCGAGCCCTGCTGCTCATCGATCTGCAAGGCGCCACAATGGCTTTGCGCGGCCTGGCAGCGTCGATAGACGACAATCGCTTCTTGCGCAGTGATTTGGCGCGAGCACAGGCAACCCGGTTTGCCATACAGGACGCCGTAAACCGCATTAGCACTCGCGCCTTCGAAATCCTGGGAGGCATGGCCTTCATGTCTTCAGAAGAGGTCGCGTATCTGCTGGTTGCCACTCGTTTGTTGGCATTCCACCCGACCTCCAGACTTGCCAGCACCGCGTTTCTGTGTGAACAGCTGAGCTAGGCCGCAGCCTGCCGGAACCGCGCATCCGGCAAGCCTTCGACTGGCCTTATGGGTAACTCAGCGTCACCAGGTAAGCCCCCGACTGCAACGGTTTGCCCGCCGCATCGTTCAAGCGGTATTGCCGGTCGAAGTAACGGCCATCACCCGTCGTTTCGGCCACCAGCGTGACCTTGACCGCCGAGCGATCCGGCGCACTGACCGTACGAACCGGCTCGACGCCATAGACGCCGATGTTGCCCCCAGGTGCAAACATCGGGCAACCCCTCAAGGCCAGTGTCGACCCCGCCCCATCGCCCGCATTGCACGTCGCCTCGACAATGCTGCCACGGAACTGGATAACACCTTGGGCCACGGTCGTGGCCGCCTGGCCACTGCCACTGACGAGCGCAAGAAACAGGCTGATACCAACTGCCAAACGTTGACTGCTCATATTGAACGCTCCTGGGTATGTACCCATCACGTCGGCAAGCATGGTTGGTTTCTTGAGCTTTTCAGAATTATCTGATGGCTATTCTTTCAAGGATGCCAACCGGGTCTCATATTGCGCAGTTTCACGACAGCCCCTACAGGACAGCGCCCAGGGCCTTCAACAGCACACCGTCGCGGCTATAAATATCCGGTGCGTACAGCAACGCACCCTGGCTATCCACCTGCACCGTCCAATAGCCCAGCAACACCGGGACCGGCGTGGCCAGCCGGAACTCATGGGTCACCCCGGTCGCCAGCAATTCCTCGGTCCGCGCCTTTTCCGCCGGGTTCACCAGCAAGTCGCGCAGCACCATCGGTTGCTCCACCCGCACACACCCGGAACTGAACGCCCGCGGTCCCTTGCTGAACAACGGCTGGCTGGGCGTATCGTGCAGGTAGACGGAGAATGGGTTGGGGAAACGCAGGACGATCCTGCCCAACGGGTTGCGCGGGCCGGCGTCCTGGCGCAGGAGGATATTACCCGGGCGCGACCAGTCCACTTGTTCGGGCGACAGGGCGCGACCTTCACTGTCGAGCACTTTGAGGTTCTGCTGGCGCAAGTACTCCGGGTTCAGGCGAATGGCCGGCAACTTGTCCTCGCGCATGATGGTCGGCGGGATCGTCCAGGTGGGGTTGAGGGTCAACCGCGTGATACGCGACTTGAGCAGCGGCGTTTGCCGTTCGGCGCGGCCCACCTGCAAGCGGGTCTGCCACACGGGGACACCGCCCTGGTAGACGCTCAACTGGGCAGCCGCGACGTTGACCAGGATGCCATCAGGCTCCAGGTCCTGGGCCAGCCAGCGAAAACGCTCGAGGTTGACCCGCAGTTGCTCGCGACGCACCGCCGGGCTGACGTTGAGCTCCGCCACCGTGCCCGGGCCGATCACCCCATCGGCTTGCAGCGAATGGCTGGCCTGGAAGCTCTTAACTGCCGTCACCAGGCCGTTGCCGTAGAGATGGGCCGGGCCTGTGGGCAGGCTCGCCAGGTAGCCGCCACTGAGCAGGCGCCGGGCCAGTGCGGGCACCCGGGGGTCTTCGCGGCCGGGGCGCAGCAGCGGGCCGTCGGCAACCACGCCCCACTGCGGCAAGGGTTGCAGGCGTTGCGCGGCGTAGGCCTTGCGCAGGCTGCGGTACAGTTCGGCACCTGGCCTGGCCTGATCGAAGGCTGCCGGCATGTCCGCAAGCCCTGTATTAGCCAGGGCCAGCACAGCGAGGGCCGGGTCCTCGCTCGGTGGCTGGGAGTGCCACAGCGGTTCGTAATGGGACTGTTGCAGACGGCCATAATGCAAGTCATGCAGGGCTTGCAGATAGTGCTGGGTGGTTTCGAAGTCGGTACACAACACATTGGCGCTGGCTACCGCGTCAGGCAGTCGATAGTGCGCCGGGTCCAGGCCGTCGTCGGCCAGCAATAGCAACTGGCCCTGCAATGCCTCTCGGCGCCCGTCCTCTGACCAGAGGCCGACATTGCCTTGTTGCTGGTAAAAAGCCTGCAGCCGCAGTTCGGCAGTGGTATCCAATTGGGTAGCCAAACCGGGGCAAACACTCGACAACTGCGCAAGTGCCAGCTGTACTGGGTTTGACGGCTCGACCGGCACTTCATCGGCTGTTGCGACCAATGGTGCTACGAGCAAGCAAAGGCTCAAGTAACATGCGTGTTTTTTGAACAATGGCTTAGCTCCAATCCACAGCGGAGATGCTAGATAAATGCAGAATTTTTACTGCCGACTCGGCCTGATCGCCGCCACCCTGGCCGCGTTCTGCACGGGTGCCTTCGCAGAGAATGCCAAACCTCATACCTTGTATAGCAGCCTGGCGCGTTCGGCTCCAGAACTCAATCCCACAGTCCTCCAAAGCGCCCTCAATGCGATGCAATGCGCCGTCAATAACGGCCAGGAGCGTTCGCAACGCCTGGCAGTGATCGACTACTCACAACCTTCGACCGCCCGGCGCCTGTGGATTTTCGATCTGCGCAAAAAAAGGCTGGTGCTGCGCGACCTGGTGGCCCACGGGCAAAAATCCGGGGAAAACTTCGCCACCCAATTCTCCAACAACGAAGGTAGCCACCAATCCAGCCTTGGTCTGTTCCGCACTCAGGAAAGCTATCAAGGCACCCACGGCTACTCGCTGCGCATGGACGGCCTGGAACCGGGCTTCAATGACCTGGCCCGCGACCGCGCCATCGTGATCCATGCCGCCGACTACGTAAGCCCCCAGTGGAGCAAGCGTGAAGGCCGGATCGGCCGCAGCCAGGGCTGCCCCGCCGTGCGCCCGCAAGTGGCGCGCCAGGTGGTGGACAAGCTCAAGGATGGGCAGTTCATGTTTTCCTGGTACCCCGACCAACGCTGGCTGAAGTCCTCGGCCTACCTCAATTGCAAGCCGCGCCAGATCGCCAGCGCCGGTTGAGGTAGTATCTGGCAGGCCGAGCCTGACCAGAGAGAGGACCTGAAATGCTTTTGCACCAGTCAACGTGGATCGAGATTGGCCAATTTCTCGACCGCAGCCGCACCGTGGTGATCCCCATCGGTTCCAACGAGCAACATGGCCCCACCGGCCTGTTGGGTACCGATTGGATGTGCCCGGAAATCATTGCCCATCACGCACAAAAAGACGCTGATATCCTGGTCGGCCCGACGTTCAATATCGGCATGGCCCAACATCACCTCGGGTTCCCCGGCACCATTTCCCTGCGCCCATCGACGTTTATCGCCGCGATTGGCGACTGGACCCGCTCCCTGGCGGCCCATGGCTTTGAGAAAATCCTCTTTCTCAATGGCCATGGCGGCAACATCGCCACCATTGAAGCAGCCTTTTCCGAGTTGTACGCCGAGGCCAGCTTTGCCCGCCGCCCCGCCGGCTTCGCCTTGAAGCTGTGCAACTGGTGGGACCTGGAAGGTGTTGGCGAATTGGCGCGCGCGCAGTTCCCGACGGGGCACGGCACCCATGCCACGCCTTCCGAGATCGCGATTACCCAGTGGGCTTACCCGGATGCGATCAAGACGGCAGACTACTCGCCCCGGATCGCACCCGCCGGCCCGATCCGCGAAGCCCAGGACTTCCGGGCCCGCCACCCGGATGGGCGCATGGGCTCCGACCCGGCGCTGGCCACACCTGAGAAAGGCGGTGAACTGGTGGCTCTGGCCGCCAAAGGGCTGGTGTCGGCAGTGGATGCATTCAGCCGTGAAGCCATGCCAGGCTGATAGTTGCGGCACAGGCACACCATAAAATCTATAAGAAGGACCTATCCATGAAACCCCATCAGAAGACTTTTGATCGCATCCGCAACGCCGTCCTGCCGGAGTTTCGCGAGCGCGTCGCCGACTATTTGGTCGAGTACGAAAATATCCTGCAGGACCCAACTACCGATACCGCCCAGGCCTGCGTCGCCGCCCAACAGTTGCGCGGTTATCTGCGCGGCTTGAACACGACCCGGGTGCTCGGTATGGAAGACTGGGAAGACCTCGACCGCCGGGTCGCGCAGCAATGGCCGCTGGGTGCTACAACGCCGGACGTACCTGGTTGACCCAGGCCTGCACCGATGGCCGCTGCCACTGGCGCTGGGCATACGCCACCAACGGCGCGGGCACCGGATCACCGTTGAGGATCAAGCGGTTGAGCATCAAGGCCAGGTCCACATCGACAATCGACCATTGGCCAAAAAGATAGTCATCACCTGCAGCCAGCCAATGCTGCGCCGCTGCAATCAGTTTGTCGGCAGCGGCTTGGGCCGAAGTTGATAACGGGCCGTATTTGACCCCGTAAAACACCACCAGCGTGGAGCGTTCCTGGCGGATCGGCAGCAGGTCGCTACGCAACCACGCCTGAATCTGCCGCGCCCGTGCGCGTTGACGTGGCTCCCGGGGGTACACCGGCACCTGCGGGAACACATCCTCCAGGTACTCGGTAATCGCCGAAGACTCGGACAAAGCAAACCCATCCTGCGCAAGCGTCGGTACCCGCTGGGTCACGGACAGCCCGGCAAAGGCCGGCGCCTGCTGTTCCAGCGCGTCCAGGTCCAGGGTGTGTACCTCGAACGGCAAGCCTTTTTCACGCAGGGTCACAAAGACCGACAGCGCATACGGGCTGGTGAACGGTGCATCCACATACAAGCGCATCGGCAGGTTACTCACGGCGGCATCTCCTTGGGTGAGCAGCCACGCTACGAGATGGACGGCGATAAATACAATGCCGAGTTTCTATGGGGGCATTCCTGGGAGGAATAGCAGTTAAAAGTGCAGGAGCGGCCAATGAATACGGGGCCTTCCGGCAATGGCAATTTAATGGCAAAGCCACCAACCTTGACTATCCTTCGCCGAGGCGACCGCCAGTCAAGGAGAACCCCATGCGCACCTTGCAACCTGCTTACCTACTGGCTACCGCCACCCTGCTGACACTCGGCGGCTGCGCAATCAGCAACCAGGGGGCTATCGACTATCGATACCACCGTCCCGGCACCAACGACGGCACCTTGACGTCCAAGAACATCTACGCCAAGGAGGCGACCCACATCTTCAAGGCCGGCGACCCTATCGCCATCTCGCTCAAGACCGTATTCATCAAGGATCTGACAGAGTTTGCAACGCCATTGCGTCTTTTTCGTGGTGACCCGGCCACCGGGGATGTGGCGCTTGTCGCAAGCACCTGTGAAAGCCCCTGCGACCGCAAACAGGGGGCGGAAGGCATTCGCAGCTCGAAGGTCATCTTCTACTCCAATGATGTGCGGGAAAATCAATTCCTGAACCTCGCCAACCTCAGCAACGTCTACGGCCCGATGACCTACAACGGCAACCCGTTCAAGCTGGATATCTACATCATCGAACTGGATGAGAGCGGCGCCCAAGTACGGCAAATGCTCGGCAGCCTGGCCAGCCTGGGCAAAACCTTTTATCCGCCGGCGCACCCGGCGGCGGGTGTGCTGTCTGCCCTGGCCGACACGTTTATCAAGGATGACCAGGACGACAATGCGTTCACTTATTCCTTTGATCTGGTCGGCATGAAAAAACGCGTGAATTCAAAAAACCCGAAAACCGGCTACCTGGAAAGCGGCGACTACGTGCTGATCCGTACCGAGGATCGCAACACCTCGCCACCGTGGAAGGACTTGACCTTCAACACCTCAACCGGACGTCTGGAAATCGCTGAGTGCGTAGCCGGTAAGATCGACACTGGCGCCTGTGACTATCGCGGCAACTCCTATGTGGTGCTGGAGGTGCGCAAGGCTGAAGACGCGATGGTCAATGACTCCCAGCAACTGGTGTTTTCCGCGCTCAAGAGCCAACTGGATGGCGAAGCCGGCAGCCGGCAGATCACCCCCGAGAGGATCGACATCATCAAGGCCAGCCTGGAAAGCGCCGAAAACCGCAACGACAGCAAAAACTACCTGGCAGATATCCAGGAAAGTGATGCAGACACCCCACGGCGAAGAGCGGCAGCGCTGAACTTTGTCTCCACCTGGTTTGATCCCGCGATCACCGTGACCGCACAAGACAAAGTCACGGTGATCCAACAGGCCAACGAGCTGTTCGGCAGTTGCTTGAGACTGACCTCAGCCCAAGTCATCAAATATCAGGATGAAATAGCGAAACGCAAACTGAGTAACAAAGCCGAGTTCCTGGATGCCCTTGAACTCTGTCGACAACCCAAGGTGGAACCTAGCCCGAGAACCCCCCGCCCATGAGAAACGCCTGCTCTTCATCGCTCGTCACCCGGCCCAACGCCGCATTGCGATGGGGAAAACGGCCGAAGCGCTCGATGATCTCGGCATGTTCCCTGGCCCAGTGATACGTGTTGGCATCCAGTTGCTGGTTCAACGCCAGGGAGCGTTGCTGGTCCTCGGGACTTTCGGAGTGCTCGAAAGGCAAATAGCAAAACGCCCGTAATGCCGGGTCGATCCGTTGGTCCATCCCCGCGTCGACCATACGCCCGGCGTAAGCCCTGGCCAGGGGGTCGGTGGCAAACATATGGGCGGTGCCCCGGAAGGCATTGCGCGGGTACTGATCAAGCAGAATCAATAGCGCCAGTGCGCCTTCGGGCTCGTTCATCCAGTGCTCCAGCTCGCCCCTGGCCGCCTGGAAGTGCGCCTCGTGGAAGCGCGCGCCAAACTCGGCATCAAACTGTTCATCTTTCTTGAACCAGCGCGATGGGCCCGCCGTCGTCCAGAATTGCACGACAGCCTTGATATCAATCGCAACGCTCATAAATGACTCCTGGGTCGTCAAGGTCTGCGCCCTACCCTAGCATCTGCCTGGCCTGATTCCGACTCGGAAATCCACGACTGCCAGTCAATGTTATAAGATAACCACCACTCCCCTTTCCCTCCGGCGACCTTGCACCATGACTGACGCTGTTCCCGCTGCCCGTTCACGCCAACGCCTGTTGTCCATCGACGCCTTACGCGGCCTGGTGATCCTGTTCATGTTGCTCGATCACGTGCGCGAGACATTCCTGCTGCACCGGCAAGTCAGCGATCCGATGAACATCGACACGACGGAGCCGGCGCTGTTTATCAGCCGCACCCTGGCCCACTTGTGTGCGCCGGTGTTTGTGTTGCTGACCGGCCTGTCGGCATATTTGTACGGCGAAAAATACCAGGGCCGTGGTGACGTTTCGGCGTTTCTGTTCAAGCGCGGGCTGTTTCTGGTAGTGCTGGAATTTACCCTGGTGAACTTCGCCTGGACCTTGCAACTGCCGCCCAGCGTCATCTATATGCAGGTGATCTGGGCCATCGGCGTGAGCATGATCGCCCTCGCCGTGCTGGTGTGGTTGCCCCGCCCACTGCTGATCGGCCTGGCGCTGGTGATCATTGGCGGGCATAACCTGCTCGATGGCGTGCATTTCGCAGCGGGTTCGGCGTTGCACATTCCCTGGACGATCCTGCACGAACGCAGTTGGATCGAGGTGGGCGACAGCCTGCGTCTGCGCACGACCTACCCGGTATTGCCGTGGATCGGGGTGATTGCCCTGGGTTACGGCATTGGCCCGTGGTTTGCCGAGGCGATGCCGGCAGCGCGGCGTCAGCGCTACCTGTGGCTGGCAGGTATCAGCGCACTGCTTGGCTTTGTAGTGCTGCGCGCGATCAATGGTTACGGCGAGGCGCCATGGCAGGTGTATGACAGCCCTGTGCAGACGCTGATGAGTTTCTTCAACATCACCAAATACCCACCTTCGCTGCTGTTCCTCGCGCTGACATTGGGTGTGGGGCTATTGCTGTTGCTGGCCTTCGAACGCGCCGGGCAGCGACGCTGGATCGGTACCCTGGCGGTGTTCGGCGCAGTGCCGATGTTCTTCTACTTGCTGCACTTGTATGTGCTGAAAGTGTTGTACGTGATGGGCGTGGCGCTGTTTGGCCTGAACCAGGGGACGTACTTTGGGTTCGACAACGTCGGGGCGGTGTGGCTGGTGGCGCTGCTGTTGCCGCTGGCGCTGTACCTGCCAGTGCGCTGGTTTGCCGGGCTGAAGGCCCGGCGACGGGATATTGCCTGGCTCAAATATTTCTAACCCCAAACATCCAACTGTAGGAGCGAGCTTGCTCGCGATGGCGGCGTGCCAGCCACCAGATGTAGTGGCTGAACCACCGCTTTCGCGAGCAAGCCCGCTCCCACACTGACCGGTCCCACACCAAGCTCGGTGTTTGCCGTTAAGCCAGCTCAGTACGCAGTTGGCGAGCCGCCGCAACCATATGGATCAACGCCGCCTCGGTCTCAGGCCAGCCGCGGGTCTTCAGGCCGCAGTCGGGGTTGACCCACAGCCGTTCGGCAGGAATACGCCGGGCAGCCTTGCGCAACAGGTTGGCCATTTCCGAGACCTCCGGTACCCGTGGCGAGTGGATGTCGTAGACGCCCGGGCCGATGTCATTCGGGTAAGCGAAGGCTTCGAACGCGTCCAACAACTCCATATCCGAACGTGAGGTCTCGATGGTAATCACATCGGCATCCATCGCCGCGATGGACTCGATCACATCGTTGAATTCGCTGTAGCACATATGGGTGTGGATCTGGGTTTCGTCACGCACACCCGAAGCGCACAGGCGAAATACTTCGGTGGCCCAGTCCAGGTAGTGTTGCCACTGGTCCCGGCGCAGGGGCAAACCTTCACGAAACGCCGCTTCATCGATCTGTACGATCTTGATGCCAGCCGCTTCCAGGTCCACCACTTCGTCGCGAATCGCCAGCGCCAGTTGCCGGGCCTGCACTTCGCGGCTCACATCTTCACGGGGGAATGACCACATCAGCATGGTCACCGGGCCGGTCAGCATGCCTTTCATCACCTTGTCGGTCAGGCCTTGTGCGTAGCGGATCCACTCCACGGTCATGGCTTTCGGGCGGCTCAGGTCGCCGAAGATCACCGCCGGTTTCACACAGCGCGAACCGTAGCTCTGCACCCAACCAAAGCGGGTGAACACATAGCCGTCCAGTTGTTCGGCAAAATACTCAACCATGTCGTTACGTTCAGCTTCGCCGTGCACCAGCACGTCCAGGCCGAGGTTTTCCTGCACTTCAACGGCGTGTTTGATCTCACTGTGCATTGCCTCGACATATTCGGCTTCGCTCAACTTGCCAGCCTTGAACGACTGGCGTGCCAGGCGGATCGACGCGGTCTGCGGGAACGAGCCAATGGTGGTGGTCGGGAACAGCGGCAGGTCGAGGCCGGCGCGCTGCTTGGCGATACGCTGGGCAAACAGCGACTGGCGCTGGCTGTCCTTGGTGGTGATGGCGGCAACGCGCGCTTGTACAGCCGGTTTGTGGATACGCGGCGAGGCAGCACGGGCGGCCTGCACGGCACGGCTTTGGGCCAAGGCCGCCAGCACCTTCGCGGCTTCTGGCTGGTTGATGGCCTGGGTCAGCACGGCCACTTCTTCGCACTTCTGCACGGCGAAGGCCAGCCAGCTTTTCAGCTCGGCATCCAGCTTGTCTTCACGCCCCAGGTCCACCGGGCTATGCAGCAACGAGCATGAAGGCGCGACCCACAAGCGATCACCCAGGCGTTCATGGGCATGCTGCAAGGTGGCCAAGGCATTTTCCAGGTCGCAACGCCACACGTTACGCCCGTTGACCACACCCAGGGACAGCACTTTATAGGCCGGCAGACGATCGAGAATCGTCGGGTACTGTTCAGGTGCACGCACCAGGTCAATGTGCAGGCCATCGACCGGCAAGTTGGCCGCCAGGCCGAGGTTCTCTTCCAGGCCGCCAAAGTAAGTGGCGACCAGTTTTTTCAACGGATCACGCTGGATCAGGTTGTAGGCGCGCTCAAACGCATTTTTCCAGTCTTGAGGCAGGTCAAGCACCAGGATCGGCTCATCGATCTGTACCCACTCCACGCCCAGGTCCGCCAGGCGCTGGAAGATCTGGCCGTACAGCGGTAGTAGGCGGTCGAGCAGTTCGAGCTTGTCGAAGTCGCCGCCCTTGGCCTTGCCCAGCCACAGGTAAGTCAACGGCCCGATCACCACCGGCTTGACGGTGTGCCCCAGGTCGCGGGCCTCTTTGACTTCTTCGAACAACTGGTCCCAGCCCAGGTGAAACTGCTGGTCGACGCTGAATTCAGGTACCAGGTAGTGATAGTTGGTGTCGAACCACTTGGTCATTTCCTGGGCATGGGCACCGCCGCAGCAGCTGTCGCTGACACCACGGGCCATGCCGAACAAGGTCTGCAACGTGGCTTTGCCATCAGCCGGGCGGAAACGCTCGGGGATCACGCCGAACATCAGCGAGTGAGTCAGTACCTGGTCGTACCAGGCAAAATCCCCAGCGGGCAGCAGCTCGATGCCCGCCTGTTTCTGCAAGTCCCAGTGGGTCTTGCGCAGCTCACGGCCTACGGCACGCAGGCCGGCTTCGTCCAGCTCGCCCTTCCAAAACGCTTCCTGCGCTTTTTTCAGTTCACGATCGCGTCCAATGCGCGGAAATCCAAGGGAATGAGCGACTGCCATGACAAAAAACTCCAATGTGTTGGGATGGGAGCTATTGTCGGCAGCAGGTCATCGTGAGACAAACTCATTTTATTTTTGATGATCACGAAATTTACTCATGATTGGCGCGCAGTGCTTTTCAAGCAGGCTTGTGAGCCTGACGGAAATCCCACCAACTGAGGGTGGCCGGTTTTTTCCTGACCACAGGTGGGTAGAGCGAGCGAATAAAGTTGATGTCACCCTCAGAGAGCTCGTTGTTATCCGCGATGGCGTTTCCACCATTGAGCAAGGATGAATCAAAACCGTAGTGCATGATGGATTGGCGATCATAATCAGAGGTAACTACATCGTTAACCAAGGGCTCAAAGTTCAACTTCACTTCTTCCGCTCCGCCTTTATCTGCGTAGTCTTTATTAACTTCCAACCAGTCAATATCCAAATCATTGTTCTCGTGCTGATGCTCATGCTGCAACCCCAGAACATGGCCAAATTCATGCTGGATCGTACCGGCGTTAAAAGCATTGAGACCATTCTTGAAACCGATGACCGTTGTAGGTTCTTCGGCTGGCACATCGAGCGCATGGAAACCCACGTACGAATGCCCCCCTGAAATGTCGTTGTTTGCAGCAATCCTGATATCCCCATCGGCGTCGTCTGTGAACTCAAATGTCAGATTGACGTGAGGCGCCCATTTATTAATGTTGGCTTTTGTGAACGTTTCTTGCTCGTTGGTCATACCCATCAGGGAAATTCTTATGACCGAATGTTGTGGCCACAACGCCGAAGTTGATGCTACCCCGCGCTTTTGCCTGGACAGTGCAGAGGCCTCCCGGTTGTCCGTTTGCTCGGCGCTATCGTTGGGTGAATAACTCAGTGGGTAGGCACTTGAGTAAGCGTTCAGGTTAACTGTCACAGTAGTATCCCCAGCAATGATGTATTCCCCAGTACGTCGTACTTCAGCACCATAGGTTCCACAGGTGCTATGACAGCAGTTTACGAGCGTGCACAACACCCAGGATCAGCGCCAGAAGCTGACTCACCGCCGCCAGCAATTGCGCCACCATCGCCGCAAAGCCGGCACCTACAAAAAAGTAACGGGGATGGCGTATCAATGGCCCCAACCTGCAAATTCCGCTGACTAACCTTTCGATCCTGACGAAGTGCGGGCACAATGCCTGTCCTTTTTTGGCAGGCTCCGCCACAGGCTCTGAAAAATGATCAAAACGCCGTATTACCTCATCGACAAACAGAAGCTTCTGGTCAACATGCAGAAGATCGCCTACGTGCGCGAACAGTCCGGCGCCAAGGCGTTGCTGGCACTCAAGTGCTTTGGCACCTGGTCGGTGTTTGACCTGATGCAGCAGTACATGGACGGCACCACGTCCTCGTCGCTGTACGAGCTCAAGCTCGGTCGCCAGAAGTTCGAAGGCGAGACCCATGCCTACAGCGTGGCCTGGGCCGACGATGAAATCGACGAAATGCTCGATAACTGCGACAAGATCATCTTCAACTCCATCGGTCAGTTGCAGCGCTTTGCCCAGAAATCCGAAGGCAAGACCCGCGGCCTGCGCGTCAACCCGCAAGTGAGCAGCTCCGACTACCTGCTGGCCGACCCGGCGCGCCCGTTCAGCCGCCTGGGCGAGTGGGACCCGGTGAAGATCGAAGGCGTGATCGACCAGATCACAGGCTTCATGTTCCACAACAACTGTGAGAACGGTGATTTCGAGCTGTTCGACAAGATGCTGTGCACCATCGAAGAACGCTTCGGCCACCTGCTGCATAAAGTGCAGTGGGTCAGCCTGGGCGGCGGCATCCACTTCACCGGCGAAGGCTATGCCATCGACGCATTCTGCGCACGGCTCAAGGCCTTCGCGCAGACCTACGGCGTACAGGTTTACCTGGAGCCCGGGGAAGCGGCGATCACCAACAGCGCTTCCCTGGAAGTCACCGTGCTCGACACCCTCTACAACGGCAAGAACCTCGCCGTGGTAGACAGCTCCATCGAAGCCCACCTGCTGGACCTGCTGATCTATCGCCTCAACGCCAAACTGGCGCCGAGCGATGGCGAACACACCTACATGGTGTGCGGCAAATCCTGCCTGGCCGGGGACATCTTCGGTGAATACCAATTCGATCGTCCGCTGGCCATCGGCGATCGGCTGTCGTTCATCGACACCGCAGGCTACACCATGGTCAAGAAAAACTGGTTCAACGGCCTGAAAATGCCGTCCATCGTAGTGAAACAACTCGACGGTACAGTCGAAGTGGTTCGTGAATTTGGCTTCGAAGATTACCTGTCCAGCCTGTCCTGAGCTGGCAGATAAAGGAGAGATAAAGCAATTGAAAAAGAACGTTCTTATCATTGGTGCAGGAGGTGTCGCCAAGGTGGTGGCCCACAAGTGCGCGCAGCACAACGACGAACTCGGTCGGATTGCTATCGCGTCGCGCAACATCTCCAAATGCCAGGCCATCATCGCAAGCGTCAAGGCCAAGGGTAGCCTCAAGGTACCCGCCCAGATCCAGGCCTTCGCGCTGAACGCCCTGGACGTGGAAGCGACCAAGGCACTGATCCGCGAAACCGAATCGCAGATCGTCATCAACGTCGGCTCCGCCTTCCTCAACATGTCGGTACTGCGTGCCTGCATCGATACCGGCGTGGCTTACCTGGACACCGCCATCCACGAAGAGCCGGGCAAGGTCTGCGAGACCCCGCCGTGGTACGGCAACTACGAGTGGAACCACCTGGAGGAATGCAAGCAGAAGAACATCACTGCGATCCTCGGTGTGGGTTTTGACCCAGGGGTGGTCAACGCCTATGCGGCGCTGGCACAACAACAGCATTTTGACCGCATTGATTCGATCGACATTCTCGACGTCAATGCCGGCAGCCACGGCAAATATTTCGCCACCAATTTCGACCCGGAAATCAACTTCCGCGAGTTCACCGGACAGGTGTGGAGCTGGCAGGACAGCCAGTGGACCAGCAACACCATGTTCGAAGTCAAACGTACCGACGACCTGCCGGTGGTCGGTTCGCAGAACCTGTACCTGACCGGTCACGATGAAGTGCACTCGTTGTCGAAAAACCTCGACGTGCCCAACGTGCGGTTCTGGATGAGCTTCGGCGAGCACTACATCAATGTGTTCACCGTGCTGAAAAACCTCGGCCTGCTCTCCGAGAAGCCGGTCACCACCGCCGAAGGCCTGGAAGTGGTGCCATTGAAACTGGTCAAGGCCGTGCTGCCTGACCCGTCGTCGCTGGCACCGGGCTATACCGGCAAGACCTGCATCGGCGACCTGGTCAAGGGCACCAAGGATGGCCAGCCGCGTGAGCTGTTCATCTATAACGTGGCCTGCCATGAAGAAGCCTTTGCCGAGACCGACAGCCAGGGCATCTCCTACACCGCCGGCGTACCGCCTGTAGCCGCAGCGCTGCTGGTTGCCCGTGGCGAGTGGGACGTGCAACGCATGGCCAACGTCGAAGAACTGCCAGCCGAGCCGTTCCTCAAGGCGCTGGACGTGATGGGCCTGCCGACCCGTATCAAGGACGAGAAAGGCGACCGCGCCTGGGATGCTATCGCCTGATAGCGTCTTGTTCCTCGGATCACTCCCACGTCCTGTGGGAGTGATCAAAAACCCCTGTAGGGGTTATCGATCCCCAGCCTTTTTTATTCTTTTCTTTGACCAGATACCGTTCTGTACCTAGCCTTGTCCGTTTAGGCGAGAAAGGAAGTCCGCGCACGCTCTCCCACGTGGCCGCCGGTCACGGATACACCATGTACGAAAGGAGTCGTCCATGAACATCGATACAACCACAAACAGCCTGACAGTGCGCCTGGCTGGATTGATTTACAGCGCCTGCTGTTATTTGATATTCCTCCTCACCTTCCTCTACCTGATTGGCTTTATTGGCCGCGTGGTCGTGCCCAAAAACATAGACAATGGCATTGTCATCAACAGCTGGTGGGCCGCGTTGATCAACCTGTCGCTGCTGCTCCTGTTTGCGCTGCAGCACACGGTGATGGCGCGTCAAGGTTTCAAGTCCTGGCTGACCCGATACATTCCCACAGCCGTTGAACGCTCGACCTACGTGCTGCTCAGCAGCCTGGTGTTGATGCTGATGTTCTGGCTCTGGCAACCGATGCCCGTGCCTATATGGACAGTGGAAGCCAGCCTGCTGCGAGTGATAGTGAGCGCAATATTCTGGCTGGGCTGGGGGCTGGTCCTGGTGGCCACGCTACTGATCAGCCATTTCGAGCTGTTTGGCCTCAGGCAGGCCATCGACCGCTACCGAAACGCCGTACCCCGCGCCCATGCCTTCAAGACCCCATGGCTCTACAAGCGGGTACGCCATCCGCTGTACCTGGGTTTTTTGATTGTGTTCTGGGCGACACCGGACATGAGCGCCGGCCGGCTGCTCTTTGCGCTGGGGATGTCGGCCTACCTGTTTATCGGCGCCCACTTTGAGGAACGGGACCTGGTTGCGCTCTTTGGCGAACAGTACCGGTGTTATCAGAAGAGCGTTGGCATGGTACTGCCGAAGTTTGGCCCTGGTATTGGTGGCAAAAAACGCTGAAGGGCCAGACGTTTCCCACACCTGTTTCAGGTTGTCCCTCGGACGGGCGCTGACTAACCTTCCCGACGCCGCTGCCAAATCAGCGGCCGGATTTGACCGTCCGAATCATCGACGAACTGCTTCGCCCAGCACCTATTTCAGGCGTTTTTTTTATGCCTGTTGTATCGTGTCGCGGCGGCTGTGCGCGGGATACCTTAGGGTATGCCGGGTTCCGTTGATTACCGGTCGGTCAACCCGCGTACAGCTGCCACCCCACTCGTTTGACCGCGAACGGTGGCAGCTCCACTTATCGACGGAGCTTCACCATGATCAAACACAGCCCCAATCCCCCACCCAGCTACGATGCCAGCCGGCTTCGTGATGCTGCCTATCGTGCGATCAACCACTATCTACAGCCTGCCTCCCCAGCCCCAACCGCTGCCCCCAGCGACCCGGTGTTAGCGGGATTATTCAGCGTGCGCACTGACTTGGACGCCGAAACCCTGCTGGTCAATGCCGCACAAGACCTGGCCTCGATCA
Source organism: Pseudomonas sp. FH4 (assembly GCF_000510915.2). Lineage (NCBI taxonomy): Bacteria > Pseudomonadati > Pseudomonadota > Gammaproteobacteria > Pseudomonadales > Pseudomonadaceae > Pseudomonas > Pseudomonas sp. FH4. The sequence goes on from NZ_AOHN01000020.1 coordinate 214,004, forward strand.
ATGTGCTTGCCACTCACCTGGCCTTTGAAGTCGACGGCACCTCCCGCAGCATGGCGCTGGGTATCTGCCGGATGCTCGACGGCGTGCAGATGCTGGTCGACAAGGCACTGGACAGCTGCGCACAACCGCCCCTCTAACACCGTAATGCCGTGTAGGAGCGAGCTTGCTCGCGAAAAACCTGAGAGCGCCGCGCTTACCCCGCCAACACGCGTGATCGGTGACGTCTTTCGCGAGCAAGCTCGCTCCTACAATTACCGATTGTTGCAGCCGTACTCGCACAAAAGGTAGTATTGAGAACGATTCACAATACCACCCTGAGAAAGTCGTCCCGTGCAATCACCTCCAATCCGCAAGCTGGGCTTCTTTTTCAACGACCATCACCGGTGGCTGCTGCAACATATCCAGCATCGCGTGCGTAACCACGCCGACGCCGAAGATACCGCCGCCGATACCTTTTGCCAGATGCTCGCCGCCCGGGTCGACCCCGACAGCATTGAGCAGCCACGGGCCTATCTCTCGACTATCGCCCGCCGGCTGATCTTTGACCGTTATCGCCGCAGCCGCCTGGAAACCGCTTACCTGGAGCGCCTGGCCGCAGCGCCCGAAGCCTTGGCGCCCTCCCCCGAAGACCAGTTGCAACTGATCCAGGCCCTGGTGGCGATCGACCGTGCCCTCGATGGCTTGCCGCTGATCGTCAAGGCCACGTTCCTTTACAGCCAGCTCGACGGCATGAGCTACGTGGCAATTGCGCGCAAGCTGCAATTGTCCGAGCGCACCGTTAGCCGCTACATGAAACAGGCCCTGCGCCAGTGCTACCTGGCCGAGATGGCCCCATGAGCAAGACCCGCCTGGACCCGGTCAGCGAACAGGCCATCGACTGGATGGTGCGCCTGCGCGCCGGTAAACCGGATGCGTTGCTACAGGAGCGTTTCAATGCCTGGCTGGGCATGGACCCCGCCCACGCGCAGGCCTGGACCCGTTTGCAGGAACGCCTGGGCGGATCGTGGAACACCTTGCGCAGCCTCGATAAACGCCTGCCCGGCGAAGCACGCCAGGTGCTATTGCAACCCCAGGGCTCACGCCGTGAAGTGCTGCGCGCCATCGCGGGCCTGGGGCTGCTCGGTGGCGGCCTGTGGCTGGCGGCACGCAGCCCGCTGGGTGACAACCTGCTGGCCGACCTGCACACCGGGCGCGGCCAGCGCCAGACGTTCACTTTGCTCGATGGCAGTGTGTTGAGCCTCAATGCTGGCAGCGCGGTGGACCTGCAATTCAATGAGCACCAGCGCCTGATCATCCTGCGCCAGGGTGAGCTGGTGATTCAGGTGGCAGCCGATCCGCAAAGGCCGTTGCGGGTGCGCACCGCCCAAGGCAGCATCCAAGCGTTGGGCACGCGGTTCCTGGTCACTCAGCAAGCAGATGCCACACGCGTGGTAGTGCTGGAACACTCGGTGCTGGCCACACTGCCCGATGGTACCCAACGCACCGTACAGCAAGGCCAGTCGGTATTGCTTTATGCCGACCGGATCGAGCCGGTGGCGGGCGACCAACGCTACCGTGCCGACTGGCTCGACGGCCACCTCAGCGTACTGGACGACTCCCTGGAACAGGTGGTCAACGCCCTGCGCCCCTATAACCGGGGCTTTGTGCGAGTCGATCCACAGGTTCGCCAATTGCGCGTGCAAGGTGTATTCCCGCTCAACGCCCCCCATCGCGCCCTCGATGCACTGGCTGAAACCCTGCCGATCCGGGTCGATCACTACAGCCCATGGCTGACTCTGATTCGCCCCCGATAACCCGGACCAACGTTTTTTATGCAAATCACTCTTATTTGTGTCCGGTTTTTATTTCTCGGCCCACCTATCTCCTGACACGTCCACACCTTCAGGAGAATGCTGTGCTCAACCCTTGGCCCCATGCCCTTTCTGTCGCCGTTGCCCTGGCAACCCTGGCGAGCCCTGCCCTGGTACAGGCCCAAAGCCTGTCTTTCAATCTGCCGGCCGGCCCGCTGGCCCAAACGCTGAACGCCATTGCCAGCCAGAGCGGGCGGATTGTGTCCCTGGACCCGGTGTTGGTGCAGGGCAAACAGGCCCAGGCGGTGAGTGGCCAGATGCCGGCCGAACAGGCCATGGACCGTGCGCTGGCGGGCAGCGGCTTGCAGTTGCGGGTGACCGGGCAAGGTAATTTCAGCGTCGAGCCTGCCGCCGACAGCGGCGCCGCGCTGCAACTGGGCGTGACGTCCATTGCCGCCCACAGCATCGACCCCACTATCACTGAAGACTCCGGCTCCTACGCCGCACGGGCCGTGACTATCGGCAAGGGCACCCACACCCTCAAGGAAATCCCCCAGTCGATCACGGTGATGACCCGCAAACAAATGGATGACCAGGGCCTGGTCGACCTCAAGGACGCCGTCAACCAGACCACCGGCCTGGTGGGCGTGCAAGGGGTGGGCAAAGGCATGATCATCACCTCCCGAGGCTTCCAGATCGACGACTGGCAATACGACGGCGTGCCGATCCCGCGCAATACCTATGCCCTGGGCAACTGGGCGACCCAGGACCTGATTTTCTTCGACCGCCTGGAAGTGCTGCGCGGCGCCTCCGGCCTGCTGCAGGGCACCGGCAGCCCCGGTGGCGCGATCAACCTGGTGCGCAAGCGCGGGCAAGCGGCACCCACCGTCGCCCTCACCGCCAAGGCCGGCAGTTGGGACCACTACGGCCTGCAACTGGACGCCGGCGGCCCGCTGAACCAGAGCGGCACGGTCCGTGGGCGGATGGTGGCGGATGAAGACCAGAGCGATTCATTCATCGACTACGAATGGAGCAAGACCCACTCGTTGTACGGCGCCCTGGACTTCGACCTGCAGGAAGACACCACCCTGGGCCTGGCCGTCAGCCGCACCAACGCCGAGTCGCGGCCCATGCTGCGCGGCCTGCCACGCTATGCCAGCGGCAAGTCGATCGACCTGTCACGTTCGACCTTCACCGGCTCACGCTGGAACCACTCGCAGATCGACGTCACCACCCTGTATGCCGACCTGGAGCACCGCTTCAACGACGACTGGAAGTTCAAGGTCGGCGCGGTGCGCATGAAGGAAGAAAACACCTCGACCCACCAGCGCGTGCAGACCAACAACGAAGGCATTGAAGCCGACGGCAGCGGCGTGTCATACGCCGACTGGTACACCGATTTCGACGGCACCAAGATCGGCCTGGACACCCACCTCACCGGGCGTTTCGAGGCGCTGTCCATGGCGCAGGAAATTACCCTGGGCGGCAACTACTCCAAGTACACCACCAACGACATCATTGCGCGGACGTTCAACGACAGCGCCGACAACATCTTCGACATCAATAACCATCGCCCCGAAGTCACCTACGAAAGCCTGATGAATACGCCCGGCGGCCGGGCGACGCCGAGCAAGTACGACATCCGCCAGAAAGGCCTGTATGGCAGCTGGCGCGTCAAGCCGATCGATCCGTTGACCCTGGTGCTCGGCGCCCGTGTCAGTTGGTATGACTACAGCTACACCTCCTCGGGCATCACGGCGGTGACCCACGCCACCACCGTCAACAAGCCCAGTACCACTAACGAAACCGGCGAAGTCACGCCCTACGCCGGGATCGTCTACGACCTGAGCCGCGAGTGGGCGGTGTACGCCAGCTATACCGATGTGTTCGAGCCACAGACCCAACGCGACCTCAGTGGCGCGGTGGTCAAGCCGGTGATTGGCAGCAACTACGAAGTCGGCCTCAAGGGCGAATTGCTGGACGGGCGGGTCAATACGTCGCTGGCGTTGTTCCGCTATGACCAGGAAAACCGTGCGATCACCGATTATTCCCTGGGCGAAATCTGCGGCGGCACTTACTGCGCAACGGGTTCTGGCAAGGTCCGCAGCCAGGGCCTTGAAGCCGAGATCAGCGGTGAAGTGCTGAGCGGCCTGCAACTGTTTGCCGGCTATACCTACAACACCACCAAATACCTTGAGGATCGCGACAACAAAGGCCGGGTGTTCAGCCAGTGGACGCCCAAGCATATGTTGCGGGTGTGGAGCGACTACCAGTTCAGCGGCGACTGGAGCAAGGTCAGCGCCGGATTGGGCTTCACCACCCAGAGCCATACCCTGGGGTATGAATACACCTATGACGTGGCGGGCTACACGGTCTGGAATGCCCGACTGGCTTACCAGATGACCCCAGAAGTGGGGTTGGCAGTCAATGCCAACAACCTGTTCGACAAGACCTACTACGCATCCGGGTACAACCAGTTGAATGGCAACAACTTCTACGGTGACCCGCGCAATGTGATGTTCAGCGTCAAATACACCCCGCAGTTCTGACACGCTCTCTAGCGCCTGTGCCGCCGTCATCGCAGCCTCGCTGAAGTTCGACAGCTCCCACAGGGATTGGTGGCAGGTCCGGGATTTTGGCCGCGACATGGATCAAGTGTGGGAGCTGGTTGCGATTGCGCTGGGTCAAGACAGCGTGCGTTGCAGCGCCTTTTTCCAGGCGCTGTAGTGCGCCTCCATCGATGCTCCGTTGTCCGGCTCAAACCGCTCGCGCTGGCGCTCCAATTGCGCCAGTGCCTGGTCGTCGGCCCATACTCCCAGCGCCTTGCCCGCCAGATGAGCTGCGCCCAGAGCCGAGACTTCCGGTGACAGGCTGCGCACCACCGGGCATTGCAACAGGTTGGCAAGGAACTGCATCAGCCAGCGATTGCGCGTGACGCCACCGTCGACCCACAACTCCTTCAGTGGGCTGCCGATGTCTTGCGCCATGGCATCAAATACATCGCGGATCTGATAACCGATGGACTCCAGCGCCGCCCGCAGGATATGCGCCCCGCACGTCGCCTCCGTCAGCCCGCAGATCAACCCTCGCGCGTCAGCTTGCCAATGCGGTGCGCCCAGCCCCGATAACGCCGGGACAAAGTACACACCACCGTTATCCGGCAGTTGCGCCGCCTGTTCGGTCAACTGGTCCAGGGACTCCCCCGCCACCAGCCGCGAGGCCCACTGCACGGCCGCGCCAGTGTGGACGATATTGCCCTCCATCGCGTAAGTCGCTGCCACGCCGTCGTGCCAGGCCAGGGTGGTGGACAAGCCGTGGGTCGAGGCCAGCGGCCCGCTCATGGGGGTCATTAACGAAGAACCGGTGCCCAGGGTGGCCTTGACCAGCCCCGGCACAAAACCGCCCTGCCCGTAGAGTGCGGCGTGGGAGTCGCCAATCATCGACATCACCGGGATACCCGCCGGCAGTCGACCAAAGGCTACCGTCTGGGCAAAAAAACCGGCGCTGGCCTGGATCGTCGGCAGTGCCGCCAGCGGGATGGCAAACAAGGCCAGCAGCTCTTCGTCCCAACGGCAGGTGTGCAGGTTGAACAGTTGGGTGCGTGCAGCATTGGAGTAGTCGGTGGCAAATACCTGGCCGCCACTGAGCTTGTACAACAGCCAACTGTCGACGGTACCCAGGCAGATTTCGCCAGTCGCCGCACGGGCATGGCCATTTTCCAGGTGGTCGAGAATCCAGCGCATTTTCCCCGCAGAAAACATCGGGTCCAGCGCCAGCCCGGTCTTCTCCAGGATGCTCGCTTCATGCCCCTGGGCGTGCAACTGCGCGCACAACGGCGTCGAACGCCGGCATTGCCAACTGATGCACGGCGACAGTAACTCACCACTATTGCGATCCCAGGCCACCACCGATTCGCGCTGGTTACTGATAGCCATGGCGGTGATCGGCCGGTCAACCTGGGCCAGGCATTGATCAATCGCCGCCAGGGTACTCTCCCAGATCTGTTGCGGGTCCTGCTCGGAAAAACCGTCCTGGGGATGGCTCAGGCTCAAGGGCCGCGAGCCCCGGGCAATCACCTGCCCCAGCTCGTTGACCAGCACCGCCTTGGCATTGCTGGTGCCCTCGTCAATCGCCAGGATCAGTGGAGTCGTTTCGTTCATGGGCATCACCGCAACCGAGTGGCAGCCGCCACAATCCCAGCCGCGTCGATGCAATGCAAGGCGCGTGTCGGTTCGCGGGCGCCGGCGGCGGCGTACTCACCATCCCCAATGCCCAGGCGAATCAATGGCACGCCCAGCCCGGCCTCGGCCAGCACTTCGGCCACCAGGCTGCCGACGCCGCCGTTGATATTGTGTTCTTCCACGCTGATCACCCCACGCGTGCCACTGAGCACATTGAGCAAGACATCGCGCTGCAACGGCCGGATCGAGGACAGGTTGATCACCTGGGCCTCAATCCCCTGCTCGGCCAAACGTGCCGCCGCGTCCACCGCCTCATGCACCACTGACCCCAAGGCGACAATGCTCAGGTCCGCGCCCTGGCGCAACACATCGACCTGCCCCGGTACAAAACGGTATTGCGCACCATGCACATCGGGCAGCGCCTTGCCGTCCAGACGGATATACACCGGGCCCTGGTAACGCAGAGCGTAATCAACAATTTGCCGGCACTCGATGGCGTCGGCCGGAGCAAATATCTGCACATTGCCAAAGCCGCGCATCACCGAAATATCGTCCAGGCTGTGATGGGTGCTGGCCAGCGGGCCGTAGCTGGTGCCGGCATTGAGGCCGAACATCTTTACATTGGCCTGGTTGTAGCAGACATCCACCTTGATCTGCTCATTGGCCCGCGAGATCAGAAATGGCGCCGCATTGCAGGTGGCCGCAATCTTACCTCCCAGCGCCAGCCCGGCAGCGACGCTGACCAGCGACTGCTCGGCAATCCCGACATTGATCACGCGCTCGGGAAAACGCTGCATGAAGGGGCCGATCTTCGCCGTGGAGGTCGAGTCGCTGACCACAGGGACTACATCGAGGCCGGCATCCACCGCCGCCATGAAAGCCTCAACCATGACGCTCGCCAAATGTTCACTCGCCATGACTCAACTCCTCCAGTGCTGCGTTGATTTCATCACCCTTGGGCACGCGGTGGTGCCATTCGGGACGGGCTTCGATAAACGACACGCCCTTGCCCTTGATGGTGTGGGCGATCAGCACCTGCGGCGCGCCATGGCGGGTTTGCATGCGTTCCAGGGAGTCGATCAGTTGCGCCACGTCGTTACCGTCGCACTCGCTGACGCTAAAGCCGAAGGCGGCCCATTTCACGTCCAGCGGGTCCAGCGGCATGATCTCGGCGGTCAGCCCGGCCAGTTGCAGCTTGTTCTTGTCGACGATCACAAACAGGTTGTCGAGGCCATACTTGGCCGCCGCCATCGCCGCTTCCCAGTTCGAACCTTCGGCCAGCTCACCGTCGCCGGTCAGCACATAGATGCGCTTTGGGCTGCCGGACATTTTCGCCGCCAGCGCCAGGCCCACAGCCACGGGCAAGCCATGGCCGAGGGCGCCGGTATTGAGTTCGATGCCTGGGGTTTTCTGGCGCACAGGGTGGCCCGGCAGGTGGGAGTTGAAATGCTGATAGGTCCCCAGCCATTGCTCTGGAATGTAGCCAGCCTGGGCCAGGCAGCAATACAAGCCACCGACGCCGTGGCCTTTGCTCTGGATGTAGATATCGCGCTCGGGATCTTCAGTACGCTCCGGGCCTGCGTTGAGGATGCGAAAGTACAAGGTGGCAAGGATGTCGGTTTCCGAGAGATCGGCACCGGTATGGCCGCCCGCTGGCGAGTCGGCGTTCAGGCGGATGATATTGCGCCGGATCAGGCGAGCCTGTTCCTTTATTTGCAGGGCGTCGTACTGGAAGGCATTCATGCAGCGGCTCCTGTGGGGCTGACCACGCGAGGTGAAAGTGTCCAAGGCTGCCTTTTGAATATTTATTCAGCCATGACAATATATTTCTATTTAGGCGCCGTTCACGCGTCGGGTCAAGGGGCCGACTGGCTGAAAATCAAATAAATCGCTAAAAAAACCCTCGGACAGACGGTGAAAACCCCGCTGCAATCGCTCTGGTTCAAGGCTTACAGGGAGGTCTTGGCAGGTTGTACAAGCCCTCGAAGAAAATTAAAGCGCTTGACTTTACCCCCGTGGCACCGGAATCTGAATTAACAGTCAGGCATGCATATATATTCAGATAGCCATGACGACCTCCAAAAAAAATAAATCAGGAGAACCACGTGGACGCCAAAGCCTCGGTCCATCAGGCTGACCTCAAGCCCACCCGCCGCCCTCGGCTGGTCAAACTACTGCCCAGTAATATCGGCGGCCCGCTGATTGGCCTGGCCTTGCTGGTGCTGGTTTTCTCCTTCAGTTCCGAATTCTTCTTCTCCTTGCGCAATGGCCTGAACATTCTTGATCAGGTTACGGTGTTGGGCATCCTCGCCATTGGCATGACCGCCGTGATCGTCATCGGCGGTATCGACCTCTCGGTGGGTTCGGTACTGGCGTTCTCGATGATGATGCTCGGCTGGTTGTATCAGGATCAGGCCGTGCCGCTGGGCTTTGCCATCCCGATCTCGATTGCCACGGGCATGCTCGCCGGGCTGGTGTCCGGCGCATTGATCACCTACGCCAAGCTACCGCCATTCATTGCCACGCTGACCATGATGTCGGTGGCTCGCGGGCTGGCCAACATCCTCACGCAAGGGCGGCAGATCGTCGGCTACCCGGAATGGTTTACCAACCTGGCGACCGTGCGCCATTTCGGCTTCCTCTCGGCCACCGTCGGGTTGTTCCTGGTGATGCTGGTAGTGGCCTGGGTGTTCCTGCGCTTTCGCGCCGGGGGCCGTAACCTCTATGCGATTGGCGGCAGCCCGGAAGTCGCGCGCCTGTCGGGGATCAAGGTGCGGGCGATTACCTTGTGGGTGTACGCCGTCAGCGGCGCCTTGGCCGGGATCGCCGCCGTGACCATGGCCGCCCGCCTCGACTCCTCGCAACCCAGCGCCGGCCTGACCCTGGAACTGGACGCCATCGCCGCCGTGGTGATTGGCGGAGCCAGCCTCAGCGGCGGCGTCGGCAGTGTCGGTGGCACCCTGGTGGGTGTGCTGATCATCGGCGTGCTGCGCAACGGCCTCAACCTGCTGGGGGTTTCCCCGTTCATTCAACAAGTGGTGATTGGTGTGGTGATTGCGCTGGCCGTGACCATCGACACCCTGCGCCGCCGTTCCAGTACCGCCCGTTAAACCTGTCCGCCAGTTGACACCCTCCAACAATAAAACCAGGAGTCACCGACATGTTCATCACCAAGAAACTGCTGCTTGCCACTGCCTTTGCCGCCGCGACACTGGGCAGCGTCGGCACCACCTGGGCCAAGGACCTGACCATCGGCCTGGCCGTGGCCAATCTGCAAGCCGACTTCTTCAACCAGATCAAACAATCGGTGGAAGCCGAGGGCAAGGCCAAGGGGATCAAGGTGATCACCGTCGATGCCCAGGGCAACTCCTCGACCCAGGTCAGCCAGATTGAAGACCTGATCACCCGCCAGATCGACGTGCTCATCTACATCCCCGCCGGTGCCACGGCTGCCGGTGTGCCGGTCAAAGCCGCCAAGGCTGCGGGTATCCCGGTGATCGCCGTGGACCGCAATGCACCTGACGCACCGGGCGATACCTTTATTGCCAGCGACAGCGTGGCCGGGGCCAAGGCGCTCGCCGAGTACGTGGGCAAAGTCACCGAGGGCAAGGGCCGCATTGCGATCCTCCAGGGCCAGTTGGGTACGACCCCGGAAAACGATCGGGCCAAGGGTTTTGCCGAAGGTCTCAAAGCGTTCCCCGAACTCACAGTGGTCGCCGAACAGCCGGCCGAATGGGCCCAGGACAAAGGCTTCGCCGTGGCCCAGGACCTGCTCCAGCGCGACCCGAACATCACCGTATTCTTCGGGCGGGCCGATGCCATGGCACTGGGCGCCGCGCAGGCGGTAAAAGTCGGCAATCTCGACCATAAGGTGGTCGTGGTGGGGTTTGACGGCGATGTCGCCGGTCTCAAGGCCGTGCAAAACGGTGTACTCAACGCAACCATGACCCAACAGACGCAAAAAATGGGACGCCTGGCCGTGGCCTCGGCGATCGACCTCAAGGCCGGCAAGGCGGTGCCCAAGGAGCAACTGCTGGAAACCGTGTTGACCACCAAGGACAACGTCGCGCCTTTCCTGCAACAACACCCTTGAGCCCTGGAGTTCGCCATGCAAGCCGCACTGGATAACCGTCATCCCCAACCGGACGCCGTACTGTGCCTGCGCGATATCGGCAAGGCCTACGGTCCGGTGCAGGTGCTGTCGCAGATCAATGTCGATATCCGTCCCGGCGAAGTGCTGGCCTTGCTGGGCGAGAACGGCGCCGGCAAGTCCACCTTGTCGTCGATCATTGCCGGTGTGGTGCAACCCGATGCTGGCGGCTCGATGACCTGGCAGGGCCAGCCCTATGCGCCCGCCTCCCCCGGCGCGGCGCTGGGGGTTGGCATCGGCCTGATCCACCAGGAAATCCGCCTGCTGGCGCAACTGTCGATTGCCGAGAATATCTTTGTCGGCCGCCTGCCCATGCGTTTTGGTCGGGTGGACCGTGAATACATCGAAGCCCAGGCGCAGATTCAGTTGCAACGCCTGGGCCTGAATGTCCCGGCATCCCGCAAGGTCGAAGGCTTGAGCGTCGCCGCCCAGCAACTGGTGGAGATCGCCAAGGCCCTGACCCTCAAGGCGCGGCTGCTGATCCTCGATGAACCAACGGCGGCCCTAGGCGGTGAGGAAACCGAGTTGCTGTTCCAGCAGGTCGAACGGCTCAAGGCCGAAGGCGTTTCGTTCATTTACATCAGCCATCGCCTGGAAGAAATCGCACGCATCGCCGACCGCATCCTGGTGCTGCGCGATGGCCGGCAGATTGCCTTGCACGCCAGCGCCCAGGTGCCGGTGCGCGAGCTGGTCGAGCAAATGGTCGGGCGCAGCCTGGAGCGGATCTTCCCGACCCTGCATGCGCCAAAGGAACACGTGATGTTGCAGGTCAAGGACCTCAGTTGCCGCGAGTTCGCCTTGCACGGTATTGATTTCAGCGTGCGGGCCGGTGAGGTGTTCGGGATCGCCGGGGTGGTTGGCGCCGGGCGTACCGAGCTGGTGCGCGCTATCGCCGGCGCCGCCGAAGATATCCAGGGCCACTTGCAACTGGACGGCCAGGTTCGCCGCCTGCGCACCCCCTGCGAAGCGATCCAGGCCGGCGTGGTATTGGTACCCGAAGATCGCAAGCAGCAAGGGGTGGTGGTCGAGCATCGCATCGAGGACAACCTGGTGTATGGCAATACCGACCTGCTGGATAAAAGCGGTTGGGTCATCCCCAGTCGCCTGCGCGAATTTGCCCAGACGGCAGTAGCGCGCCTCGGCGTCAAAGGTGCGCCGCAGCAGCGGATTTCCAGCCTGTCGGGCGGCAACCAGCAGAAAGTGATCATCGCCAAATGGCTGGCGCGCAACCCCAAGGTGTTCATTCTCGATGAGCCGACCCGTGGCATCGACGTCGGCGCGCGGGCGGCGATCTATGAAGTCATCGCGGACCTGGCGGCCAAGGGCATGGCGGTGATTGTGGTCAGTTCCGACCTGGATGAAGTGCTGGGCTTGTCCCATCGAGTGATGGTGATGAGCCGCGGGCGGCAGATGGGGATATTGGCGCGTGGTGAAGCAACCCCCGTCTCGGTGATGGAGATGGCCACCGCCTGAACAACGCTGCCCCTTGTAGGAGCTGGCTTGCCAGCTCCCACATTTTGATCTCCATTGTTCTCACAAATACACACTGACTCGGAGTCCCCCCCATGCAACTGTTCAGTCTCAAAGGCCAAGTTGCCTTCGTCACCGGTGCCGGCAGTGGCATCGGCCAGGCCATCGCGGTCGGCCTGGCTGAAGCCGGTGCCGATGTGGCCTGTTTCGACCTGCCCGGCAGCCCCGGTATGCGCAGCACCATCGAACGCATCGAGGCCCTTGGCCGTCGCGGCCTGGCCCTGGCTGGCACGGTCACCCGCCGTGATGAGCTGGACGCCGCTGTCGCCCGCACCGAGAAAGCCCTCGGCGAGTTGAGTGTGGCCGTCAACTGTGCCGGCATTGCCAATGCCCAGGCGGCCGAAGACCTGGAGCTGGAACGCTGGAAAACCACCCTGGATATCAACCTCACGGGGATCTTCCTCAGTTGCCAGGCCCAGGCCGCCGTGATGCTGCCACGAGGCAAGGGTGCCATCGTCAATATCGCCTCGATGTCCGGCAGCATCGTCAACCGCGGCCTGCTGCAAGCCCACTACAACACCTCCAAGGCCGGGGTGATTCACCTGAGCAAAAGCCTGGCGATGGAATGGGCCGACAAGGGCCTGCGGGTCAACTGCATCAGCCCCGGCTACACCGCCACGCCGATGAATTCGCGCCCTGAGGTCGCCGACCAGGTGAAGATTTTCGAACAGACCACCCCCATGGGCCGCATGGCCAGCGTGGAAGAAATGGTCGGCCCGGCGATTTTCCTGGTCAGCCAGGCATCGTCTTTCTGCACCGGTGTCGACCTGTTGGTCGATGGCGGTTTTGTCTGCTGGTAAGCCTTTGAAAAACAACCGTGGAGCCCGTGACATGTCGCAACGATTCAGCGGTAAAACCATCGTGATCACCGGCGCCTGCCGTGGCATCGGCGCCGGCATTGCCGAGCGCTTTGCCCAGGAAGGCGCCAACCTGGTGCTGGCCTCCAATGACCTGGAGCGCGTGACCTTCACCGCCGAGCAACTGGCCCGCGAATACACGGTCGAGGCCCTGGCAATGGCCATCGATGTCACCTGCGAAAGCGATATCGAAAAGCTCTATCACGATGCCCATGCACGCTTTGGCAGCATCGACGTGTCAGTGCAGAACGCCGGCATCATCACCATCGACCACTACGACAAAATGCCCCGCAACGATTTCGACAAGGTGCTGCAAGTCAACACCACCGGGGTCTGGCTGGGTTGCCGGGAAGCGGCCAAGTACATGGTCAAGCAAGGCAGCGGGCGGTTGATCAACACCTCTTCCGGCCAGGGCCGCCAGGGTTTTATCTACACCCCGCACTACGCCGCGAGCAAAATGGGGGTGATCGGCATCACCCAAAGCCTGGCGCTGGAACTGGCGCGGCACAACATTACGGTCAACGCGTTCTGCCCTGGCATCATCGAAAGCGAGATGTGGGACTACAACGACCGCGTGTGGGGCGAAATCCTCAGCACCGACGAAAAGCGCTACGCCAAGGGCGAGTTGATGGCCGAATGGGTCAAGAACATCCCGTTGCGCCGCGCCGGCAAGCCTTCGGACGTCGCCGGCCTGGTGGCCTTCCTGGCCTCGGATGACGCCGCTTACCTGACCGGCCAGGCAATCAATATCGACGGTGGGCTGATCATGTCGTAACGAGCGGCGCCGGTTTGGTATCCTCACCGGCATTGTTGTTGTGCCCCTCACGATAAGGAACCTGAGGCCTTCATGAGCCAGATCGAAGAACAGCGCCTGATCACCAAGATCGCCAGCCTCTATTACGAGGAAGGGCTCAAGCAATCCGAGATTTCCGAACAGCTCGACTTGTCCCAGTCCTTTATCAGCCGCGCCCTGCGCCGGGCGCTGCAGGAAGGCGTGGTAAAAATCAGCGTAATGCGCCTGCAAGGCCTGCACCTGGAGCTGGAAAGCCAGTTGCAGCGCCGCTATGGCGTGCGCCGGGTAATCGTGGTCGAAGCCACGGAACCGGGCAACGATGAGAGCATCAAGCAAGCCATCGGCTCGGCCGCCGCACACTACCTGGAAACCAGCCTGTCGCCCCAGGACCATATCGGCATCTCATCGTGGAGCAGCACCATCCGTGCCATGGTTGGCCATCTGCATGTGCAGCCCGGCAAGCAAGGCGCCGAGGAAGTGGTGCAACTGCTCGGCGGCGTCGGCAACAAAGGCGCGTTCGAGGCCACCCTGCTGACCCAGCGCCTGGCCACCCTGCTCAACTGCCCGGCGTTCCTGCTGCCCTCGCAAAGCATCGAGCAATCGGTGGAGAGCAAGCAGCGCATCATCGAGATGGAAGAGGTCAAGGAAGTCCTCAACCGCTTCGACAGCATCACCCTGGCGATTGTCGGCATCGGTGACCTGGAACCCTCGCAACTGCTGCGCAACAGCGGCAACTACTACACCGAAGACATGCTGCGCCTGCTGGCCGAGCGTGGCGCAGTGGGCGATATCTGCCTGCGTTACTTCGACGCCGAAGGCCGCCCGGTACTGGAAGAGGATGAAGAATTCGTCGTGTCCGTCGCCCTGCCCAAGTTGCGCGCGATCCAACGCGTGCTGGGCCTGGCAGGCGGGCTGAACAAGGTCCAGGCGATTCGTGGCGCGCTCAAGGGCGGCTATCTGGACGTACTGGTCACCGACCTGGAAACCGCCCAGGCCCTCAACACCTAACCTTTAAGGAGATTGCCCGCCCATGACCTCGAAACTCGAACAACTCAAGCAATTCACGACCGTGGTCTGCGACACCGGCGACCTTGACGCCATCTCCCGCCTACGCCCGGTGGACGCCACCACCAACCCGTCGCTGCTGCTCAAGGCCGCCGCCATCCCGGACTACGCCGACCTGCTGCGCAGCGCCGTCGCCCAGGCCAAGGGTGATGTGGGCCTGGCGTGCGACCAGTTCGCGGTGTCGGTGGGCTGCGGCATTCTCAAGGTGATTCCGGGGCGTATCTCCACCGAAGTCGATGCGCGCCTGTCCTTCGATGAAGAGGCGCTGTGGGCCAAGGCCAACCAATTGATCGCTCTCTACGACCAGGCTGGCGTGGGGCGTGACCGGGTGCTGATCAAGCTGGCCTCGACCTGGGAAGGTATCCGCACTGCCGAGCGCCTGGAAAAAGCCGGGATCCAGACCAACCTGACCCTGCTGTTCTCCTTCGCCCAGGCCCAGGCCTGTGCTGACGCCGGGGTGTTTTTGATTTCGCCGTTCGTGGGTCGCATTTACGATTGGTACCGCAAGAGCACCGGCCTGGACTACACCGGCGCTGAGGACCCAGGCGTGCAGTCGGTGACGCGCATCTACAACTACTACAAGGCCAACGACATCCAGACCGTGGTCATGGGCGCCAGCTTCCGTACCCTGAGCCAGATCGAACAACTGGCCGGCTGCGACCGCCTGACCATCAGCCCCGACCTGCTGCAACAACTGGATGCCGACCAGGGGCCGCTGCAGCGCAAATTGCAGCCGGGCGTAGCCGGTGAGCCGCGTCAGCACCTAAGCGAAGCGCAATTTCGCTGGGCGTCCAATGAAGATGCGATGGCGACCGAAAAACTGGCCGAGGGCATTCGCCAGTTTGCGCGGGATCAGGAGAAGCTGGAGGCCGTGTTGGCAGGGCTATAAACGTCTCCCGGGTATGAGCCGGCTTGCCGGCTCATACCGCAAACGTCGTTTGCCTTATTCGCTTGATCCACCCTGCCCAAACCGATAAATCGACAGGCAATACAGCCCCAACGCCGCCACCGCCAGCAAGCCCCCCGCTGCGCCAATCCAGGCAAAGCCGAAGTGCCCGCCAACCCAACTACCCAGCAACGCCCCGCCCCCAATGCCGATGTTGTAGATCCCGGAGAACATCGCCATCGCCACATCCGTGGCATCCGGCGCCAGCACCAGGACCTTCGATTGCAAGGCCAAGCCAAAGGCCATGATCGCCATGCCCCAGAACACGCTCAACACCACCAGGTACGAGACATCGCCGCTCAGTGGCAAGAGCAGCCCCAGGCACAGCGCCAGCACCGATACGGCCACCAGCAGAAAACGGTAGGGATTGAAACGGTGCAGCACACTGAACAGCAACGAGCCAATGATCCCCGCCCCGCCAAACACCAGCAGCACCAGGGTCACCGCATTGCCTCCCAGGCCAGCGACGCCTTCGACAAAAGGCTCGATGTAGCTGTAGGCAGTGAATTGGGCAGTGACCACCATTGCGGTCAAGATATACAACGCCACCAGCGCCGGGCGCTTGAACAGCATCGGCAGGCTGCGCAGCGAGCCGGAGTTCTGGCTCGGCAACAGCGGCAAGGTGCGCGCCAGCCAGAACACCAGGGCGGCGGCAAAGCCGGCGATCACAATGAATGTGGTGCGCCAGCCCATGGCTTCACCCAGCAGGCGGCCCAAGGGAATCCCCAGGACCATCGCCAACGAGGTGCCTGTGGCCAACAAGCCCAGCGCCTGCACCTGCTTGCCCGGCGGCGCCAGGCGCACTGCCAGGGAGGCGGTGATCGACCAGAACAGCGCATGGGACAAGGCAATGCCGATACGGCTGACCATCAACAAGCCAAAGCTGGTGGCCACGCTGGAAAGGATATGGCTGGCGATAAACATGCCGAACAACACGATCAGCAGCTTGCGCCGCTCAACGTTACGGGTCAGCAACATCACCGGCAGCGACGTCAATGACACCACCCACGCATAAATCGTGAGCATCAGGCCGACCTTGGCGATGGGCATGTCGAAGCTCGCGCCGATGGCGCTGAGCAGGCCGACCGGGACAAATTCCGTGGTGTTGAATACAAAGGCGGCCAACGCCAGGGCGATGACCGGTTGCCAGTTGGCTTGAGGTGTTGCGGCGCAAGTGCTCATCGACGGGTCGTTTTACTCTGTTACGCGCCGATCCTGACGGCCCGATGCCAGCCCTTGAGCGGCGCGCAAAAATAGTAACACGATGGTTCAGGGATCGACTTGCGCCATGATCTCGGGAATGGTTTCCAGGCGGTTGGCATAGCGCTGGGCCAGTACCGCGCAAACCATCAATTGAATCTGATGAAACAGCATCAACGGCAGGATCAACACGCCTATGGTGCTGCCGGCGAACAACACCTGGGCCATCGGCACCCCGGTGGCCAGGCTTTTCTTCGAACCGCAGAACAGGATGGTGATGCGGTCTTCCTGATTAAAACCAAACGCTTTACCCAATAGCGCGGACGCTGCCAGCACCAGCGCCAGCAAGATGCAGCACGCCACCACCAGGCCGCCCAATTCCCATAGCGGGATCTGGTGCCAGATACCTTCGGTAACCGCTTCGCTGAAAGCGCCGTAGACCACCAGCAGGATCGAACCCTGATCGACGAACTTCAGCCAATTTTTATTGCGCCCCACCCACTCGCCGATCCAGCGCCGGGCGATCTGCCCGGCAATGAATGGCAGCAGCAGTTGCACGCTGATCTTGAGAATGGCATCCAGGGTAGAGCCGCCATCACCGTGTACGTTGAGCAGCAGAGTCACCAGCAACGGTGTGAGGAAAATCCCGAACAGGCTGGACGCCGCCGCACTGCAGATCGCCGCCGGGATATTGCCCCGCGCCAGCGAAGTAAAGGCAATCGCCGACTGCACCGTGGCCGGCAACGCACACAAATAGAGCATGCCCATGTACAAGTCTTTGCCGATCATCGGCGCCAACAGCGGCTTGAGCGCCAGACCCAGCAGCGGAAACAGCACGAAGGTCAGGCTGAACACCAGCAGGTGCAAACGCCAGTGCCCGGCCCCGGCGACGATGGCCTGGCGCGACAGTTTGGCGCCATGCAGGAAGAACAACAGCGCGATCGCCAGGTTGGTCACCCAGCCAAAGGCCACAGCGGTCTGGCCGCTGGCTGGCAGCAAGGAGGCGAGAACCACCGTGGCAATCAAGGTCAGGGTGAAATTGTCGGGTAAAAACCGGGGGCGGGTCATGGGCTGTTCTTCCGGGGGTTGCCAGGGCGTTGTGCCGACTCTAACGTAACGACCTATTACCGACTAACGCCAATGAGCCAGTAAATGCCGCCTAAAGGACATGCAAAGGCCGTTCGCCGCACCATCCCCGGGCTCTCCAGCCTGCCGCGCCCGGTGTATGGCCGCACCGAATCCCTGCCCAACCGCGCCCTGACCCGCCGCCATAGCCATCCGTGGGTGCAGTTGTCCTATGCAATCAGCGGGGTGCTGGAGATCCAGACCAGCGCCGGGCGCTTTATCGCTCCGCCGCAACGGGCCGTGTGGATCCCGGCGGGGATGGCGCACCGCGTGTTCAGTTCGCCCCATACCGAAATGCGCAGCTTGTACCTGGACTGTAGCGTGACGACCTGGGCGGCCGAGCGCTGCCAGGTATTGGCGGTGAGCGACCTGTTGCGCGAACTGATCCGGCGTTTCAGCGAACTGCCGGTGGAATATGCCGAGGATGGCCCGGACGGCCGCCTGGCGCAGGTGCTGCTGGACCAATTGGCCGCCGCACCGCAGGTCGACTTGATGCTGCCGCTGCCTGTGGACAGCCGGTTGCGGCAGATCTATCGCAGCTTGAGCCTGCACCCGGAACAGGCGACCACGTTGGGGCAGTGGAGCCAGAAGTTGGGCATCAGCGAGAAAACCTTGAGCCGGTTGTTCTTGAGCGATACCGGCCTGACATTTCGCGCCTGGCGCCAACGGTTGCGATTGCTCGGCGCCCTGCCCGACCTGGAGCGCGGGGAACGGGTGACGGATGTGGCGCTGGGGTGTGGGTATGAGTCGGTTTCGGCGTTTATTGCGGCATTTCGCCAGCAGTTTGATGCGACGCCAGGGGAGTTTTTTCGCTGATCTCTGGCCCGCTCCCACACCTTCAGCGCAACACCGAAGAACTCGCCCGCACCTGCAACTGCGGCGTCAGCATGATCGATTCGACAGCCTCACCCTGGATGCGCTTGAGCAACAGCTCAACCGCATGTCGGCCCATCTCGGCCAACGGCAGGCGCACGCTGGTCAGTGGCACCATCAATTCATTGGCCAGCGGTATGTCGTTGAAACCCACCACGGCAATGTCCTTGCCCGGCATCAAGCCCTTGTCACGTGCGGCCCCCATCAAGCCGATGGCCAGGAAGTCATTGACCGCAAAAAACGCCTGGGGCCGTGGGCTCAGGCCCAACAGATACTCGCCCTGGCGGTGCCCGGTCAGGCTGTCGAAAGGACCATTGAGCGTCCACTCCGGGCGTAGCGTGATGCCTTGCTCGCGGTAATAGCGGGTAAACCCGCGTGTGCGATCAGCTCCGGTCGAGGCATGCCGCTCACCCGCCAGAATGGCCACCTCGCGACAGCCCAACCGGTACAAGTGCTCGGCCGCCAACCAGCCGCCCAGTTCATCGTCACTGCACGCAGCCAGATGCCCGGCAATCTGGCGACTGACTAGCACGTAGGGAATGTGTTTGCGCGTCAGAAGGTCGAGCAGCGGCTGGCTTTCGCCCACATGTGAATCACCGACGATCAGCCCCGCCACCGAGCGGCGCAAGGCGTGTTCGGCACGTGCCATCTGGCGTGTTTGCTGGTCGTCGGTATTGGAGACGAAGGTCAGGTAGCCGGCCTGTTCGGCGGCACTGTCAATGCTGTCATAAATAGTCGCCATCACCAGATCGGTGAGCCTTGGCATGAGCACACAGATTTCCTGGCTTTTGCGCAACTTCAGGCTCGATGCCTGGGTGTTCGGCCGATAGTCCAGCTCTGTGGCCAATGCACGAATACGCGCCACCACGTCGGCCGACGCCGCACGCTCTACCCCCGCCGGGTCGCCATTGAGTACCCGGGACACGGTGGAAACATGCACGCCAAGTGCGGTCGCCATGGACTTCAAGGTGGCTGGGCGAGATGGGCTCGACATGGTTGAGAGGCTTCCAGCAGTCGGTTATTTAGCGCGCAGAGTCTACCCGAACAGGCGTGTCGCAACCGCAGATAAATCTTTGCCCAAACGTTTGACTAAAATTTTCTGCCGCCTTACATTTCGCCAACCCAAACGTTTGGGCAACACAATAAAAATACGCCGGACGCGGCCGACTTTTTGACTTCTGCCATCATTTTGAAGAGTCAGATCCCTATGAATAGCCTTGCTATCCCGTCTTTCCGCTATCAGATTTTCTTCCTGATCATGCTGATGGCCCTGCTCAACTACATTGACCGCGGCGCGATTGCCTATGCGTCGGCGAGCATTCTTCCCGAGTATGGTTTCGACAAAGCCGACTGGGGCAATGTGCTGGGTTACTTCGGTTACGGCTACATTCTTGGGGCACTGGTCGGTGGCATCCTGGCCGACCGCTTTGGTGCCAAGCGCATCTGGCTGATCGCCGGCGCCACGTGGTCGATCTTCGAAATTGCCACGGCCTTTGCCGGCGATTTCGGGCTGGCGTTCCTGGGCGGCTCGGCCATGGCCGGTTTTGCCACGATCCGCGTGATGTTCGGGTTTGCCGAAGGTCCGGCGTACTCGGTGATCAACAAGAGCGTGGCCAACTGGGCCACGCCCAAAGAGCGCGGTTTCGTCGTCTCGGTCGGGCTTTTGAGCACCCCGTTGGGTGCGCTGTTGACCGCGCCCGTGGCTGTGGGCCTGCAAACCCTGACCGGTAGCTGGCGCAGCATGTTTGTGGTGCTGGGTGTGGTCAGTCTGTTGCTGCTGATCTTTTTCATGACCCGCTTCACCAACACCCCGGATGAAAACCCGCGCGTGTCCAAGGCGGAACTCGACTTCCTGCGCAAAGAGCGCGCCGAAGCCGCCAATGCATCAACGCCCACCACCAGCGTGGCGCCGATCTGGCACTTCTTCAAGAACAAGGACCTGCTGCTCAACGCCGTCGGTTACTTCTCGTTTGTATACGTGACCTTCCTGCTGCTGACCTGGACCCCCAAATACCTGCAGGACGAGTTCCACTACAACCTGTCGTCGCTGTGGTACATGGGCATGATCCCCTGGACCGGCGCCTGCTTCACCGTGCTGTTGGGCGGCAAGATTTCGGACCTGCTGCTGCGCCGCACCGGCAACCTGAAAGTCGCCCGCAGTTGGCTGGCCGCGACCTGCCTGCTGCTGACAACCCTGTGTTTCATCATGGTTTCCCAGGCCCAGACCGTCTGGGGTGTGATTGCCCTGATGACGCTGGCCAACGCGCTCAACGCGCTGCCCAACTCCGTCTACTGGGCCGTGGTGATCGACACTGCGCCCTCCAATCGGGTTGGCGCCTACAGCGGCATGACGCATTTCATCGCCAACACCGCTTCGTTCATCGCCCCAATGCTCACTGGCTACCTGACCGTTCGTTACGGCTACTCATCGATGTTCGTAGCCGCCGCCGTGGCCACGGCGCTGGGCATGAGCGCCATGCTGATGGTGCGCCCAGGTGGGCGCCAGCAAGCCCCGTCCTCTATACCCGCCGTTGTTTGATGGAGTTGCTTATATGAGCCTGGTGAAGCCTACCCACACTGGATACTTTTTTGGCCTGTCGATCGTCACGCTGGCCGAGCGCCTGCGTGCCGGCAACGTGACCAGTGTCGAGCTGACGCAAGCCGCCCTGGACAGCATCGAACGCTTGAATCCGCTATTGAATGCGTTCGTCAGCGTCGATGCACCCGTCGCACTGGCCCAGGCGCGCAAGGCCGATGCGCTGTTGGCCCAAGGCCAGGACCTGGGCCCGCTGCACGGCATACCGGTAGCGGTCAAAGACAACATCGACACGTTTGACTATGTCACCACCTATGGCTCAGCGCATTTCGACGGCTTCCAGCCGGACCACGATGCGCTGTGCGTGCAACGCGTACGCGAGGCTGGAGCCGTGATTATCGGCAAGACCTTGACCCACGAGTTCGCCTACGGCCCGACCGGCGACCGCTCGCTGCAAGGGGCTGCACGCAACCCGTGGGATGCCCGTTGCATCACCGGCGGCTCCAGCGCCGGCAGTGCCGCGGCGGTGGCCAGCGGCATGGTGCCGCTGGCGCTGGGTACAGACACCGGCGGTTCGATCCGGATTCCGTCGGCATTGTGCGGCACGGTCGGCTTCAAGCCCTCGTTTGCCTGCGTGCCGGTAGAAGGCGTGTTCCCACTGTCCTCCAGCCTCGACCACGTAGGCCCCATCGCCAACCACGTTGAAGATGCACGCCTGCTGTTCGAAGTGTTGGCAGGCCGCGCTTGTGCGCCGGCTGCCAATGCGCAACCACTGCGGGTGGGCTGGATCACCAGTGGCAGCTTCGGCCCGGTCGACGCCGAGGTGAATCGACAGGTTTATCAGGCGGCGCAGCAGTTGTTCGGCGACGCGCTGCAGGAGACTGACGAACTGCAAACAATGGCGGCCGGCATGAAGGACACCTTGCAGACACTGCAACGTGCCGAAGCCTTTGAGGTGCATGCCGAGCGCATGCGCGATGCGCCGCACATGTTTGACCCTGAGGTACGCGAACGCCTTGAGGTGTCGCGCGAAGTCAAAGGCTGGCAATACATTCGCGCACAGGCCAGCCAGGCGCAGTACAAAGCGGCGATGGCACATTTGTTCGAACGTTATGACTTGCTGGTCTCACCCAGCGTGCCGATTACCGCCACCGAGGTTAATGCGCGCGAAGTCCGGGTAGGCGAACAGGACATTGATGTGCGCGCCGCCGTGCTCAGCCATACCAGTGCCTGGAACCTCATCGGACTGCCCTCGATCAGCCTGCCGGTGGGGCACGTGAGGGGCATGCCGGTGGGGTTGCAGGTGATTGGCGCGGCGGGCGAGGATGATCGCTTGTTGCAGGTGATGAGCAGGCTGTTTGTGCGCGGCTAAGGTTTTTTGGGGGGATCCTGCCCCCTGTGGGAGCGGGCTTGCTCGCGAAGACGTCGGCCCAGCAAACATTGATATTGACTGACCCACTGCTTTCGCGAGCAAGCCCGCTCCCACATTTTGGGGCGGGTACCCCCATCACTCGCGCGACGAAGCCAGAATCGCCTGCAACAGCACATCCGCCCCGGCTGTCGACCAATGCGGGTGGATCTCTTCCGCCTCGTTATGGCTCAAGCCATCCACACAGGGCACAAAGATCATCGCCGTCGGCGCGACCTTGTTCAGGTAGCAGGCATCATGCCCTGCCCCGGAAATCATCCGCCGATGGCTATAACCCAAGGCCTCGGCCGAGGCCCGCACCACTTCCACGCAGTCACTGTCGAAGGCAATCGGCGCGTACTGGAAGATCTGCTTGACGCTGGCCTGCAAGCCAATCTCTTCAGCAATCCGGGCCACCGCCTCATGCAGTTGCTGGTCCTGCACACCCAGCACCGCTTCATCGGGGTGGCGGAACTCGACACTGAAGAACACCCGCCCCGGCACCACATTGCGCGAGTTGGGAAAGATATTGGCCATGCCCACCGTCGCACGCCCTTCGGCGCCTTGGGCCAGGCCGATCTGGTTGACCGCTTCCACCACCCGGGCAAAGCCCAGCAGTGCATCCAGGCGGTGATCCATGGGCGTGGTGCCGGCATGGGCACTGCGCCCGCTCAGTTCGACTTCATACCAGCGCTGGCCCTGGGCGCCGGTAACGACGCCGATGGTCAGGTCCTGGGCTTCGAGGATCGGGCCCTGTTCGATATGCAGTTCATACGCCGCATGCACCGCCTGGCCACCCACCGGGTGCGCGCCGGCGTAGCCGATCTGCTGCAACGCCTGGCCGATGGTCACGCCGGCCTTGTCTTCGCGGGACAAGCCGTATTCCAGGTCAAACACCCCGGCATACACCCCCGAGGAAATCATCGCCGGAGCAAAACGCGAGCCTTCTTCGTTGGTCCAGTTGACCACCTCGATCGGCCGGTCGGTCTCGATGCCCAGGTCGTTCAAGGTGCGCAGCACTTCCAGGCCGGCAAGCACGCCGTAGATGCCATCGAACTTGCCGCCGGCTGGCTGCGAGTCGCCATGGGAGCCGGTCAGTACCGGGGCCAGGTGGTCATGGCGGCCAGCGCGGCGGGCGAAGATATTGCCCATGGCGTCCACACGAATGCTACAGCCGGCCGCTGTGCACCAGGCCACGAACAGGTCACGCCCGCGCCGGTCCTCGTCGGTCAGGGCCAGGCGCGACACGCCACCCTTGGGCGTGCCACCGATCTGCGCCATTTCCATCAGCGAGTCCCACAAGCGCTCGCCGTTGACCCGCGCCAGGGCGCTCACGAGCGTGGCCCCTGGGGCTTGGCGTGGTAGCGGAAGTCACAGCTTGGCGCGCCGCCCATGATGGTCTGGGTGCGCGTCAATTCAATATTCGGGTTGTAGCCGACGATAAACAGCTCGTCGCGGTTGCACGACAACAGGTGGCCGATCTCGCCCAGGCCCATTTCGTGGTACATCTCGGCATAGCGGCAGCGCTTGACGTCATAGTCGTAATGCTCGGCGTCGCTGGCGATGATCTCGACTTTCAGCGCATCGTCCTTTTCCCACAGCACTTGCAGCTCAACGAAACTCTTGAGGTCGGCGCCCTGCTCTTCCTGGGCGGCAAAGTGCTTGCCCGCCTGGATCGCGGCGTTGCCCACCGCTTCGCCAATCACCGCTGCGGCAAAGGCCTTGCCCTGCTCGCGCACGAGGATTTCGTAGATCGGCTTGATGATCTCGGCTTCGATGCGCCGGCGGGCCAGGATGCCCAGTTCACCTTCCAGTTTGCTCATGGTGTGCCTCATTCAAATGGCTGCGAAGATCCAATGTGGGAGCTCCCTTATAAGAAACTCCTACATTGAAATTCAGCGCGTTACTTTTTACCGCCAGCCACGCTCACCGGTTGCCATTGATTGGCCTTGACCTGGTAAACGGTGAACGACGGGTTCTGCAGGTTGCCCTGGGCATCAAACGCGATGGTCCCGGTCACGCCTGGATAGCTGATGGCGCGCAGTACCGGCAGGTACTTCTGCGGATCGGTGGAGTTGGCCTGTTCAATCGCGGCGATCAACACGCCAACGCCGTCATAGGCGAAGGGTGCGTGCAGCTCGATATTGCTCTTGAAGCGCGCCTTGTAGGCCTCTTCAAACGCCTGGCCACCCGGCATCTGTGCCACGGCCAGGCCCGGTTCCAGGGCGATCACGCCCTCGCCTTCGTTCTGTGCCAGTTGCAGGAAGGTCTGGCTGACAAAGCCGCCAGCCCCCATCAAGGGTGCCTTGATCCCCAACTGCTTGATGCGCCGGGCCAGCGGTGCAGCCTGGGAGTCGACACCACCAAAGAAGATCAGGTCCGGGTTTTGCCCGCGGATGTTGGTCAGCACCGCACTGAAGTCGATGGTTTTGTCGTCCACGTACTCACGCGCAACCACCTTGGCGCCACCGGCCTCGATGGATTTGACGAACTGGTCCGCCAGGCCCTGGCCGAATGCGGTGCGGTCGTCGATCACGGCGATGCGCTGCGCCTTGAGGGTCTTGAGCGCGTAGTCACCGGCTACCTGGCCGCCGTCATCGTCGTGGCCCATGATCCGGAAGCTGGTGTCGAAACCTTGCTGGGTATAGGCGTGACCGGTAGCCACCGGTGCGACCTGGGCAATCCCGGCGTCATGGTAGACCCGCGCCGCAGGAATGCTGGTGCCGGTGTTCCAGTGGCCGACCACGCCAACCACGCCCTCGTCCACCAGGCGCTGGGCCACGGTGACGGCGGTGCGCGGGTCGGACTGGTCATCCTCGGAAACCAGTTTGTAGGTCACGGCCTCGCCATTGATTTTCGGGTGCTTGGCGTTGGCCTGGTCAATGGCCAGTTGCGCGCCGTTCTCCAGGTCCTTGCCGATCCGCGCCGACGGGCCGGTCAAGGGGCCGGCCAGGCCGATCAGTACCGTCTGGTCGGCCTGGGCCACGCCGCTCAGGGCCAGGCTCAACAACAGTACACGTTTGAAGGGGGCAGTCTTGTTCATGCTTTTTTCCTGTTTCTCATCAGGCCCTCATGGCCTGTGGGGTGGGCGAAACACGCCGGGCGTCCGGTGGCGTTTGTATTTAGGTTATTCACCGAGGTAAGCACTGCGCACCTCGGGGTGGTCGAGCAATTGGTCGCTGGCACCGCTGAGGCTGATGCGCCCGGTATCCATCACATAGGCGCGGTCAGTCACTTGCAGCGCAAGGCGCGCATTCTGCTCCACCAGCAGCAGGGTCATGCCCTGGCGGCACACATCATCGATCACCTGGAACAGCTTTTCGACCATGATCGGCGCCAGGCCCATGGACGGTTCATCGAGCACCAGCAGCCGTGGCTTGGACAGCAACGCACGGGCCAGGGCGAGCATCTGCTGCTCGCCACCGGAGAGCAGGCCGGCCGACTGCTGCAAGCGCTCTTCCAGGCGCGGAAAGTGTTCGAACAGCTGGCGGATTTCCAGGTTGACCTGCTGTGGGTCGCGGCGCAGGAACGCGCCGGCCTGGAGGTTTTCCAGCACGCTCATGCGCGCAAAAATGCCACGCCCTTCCGGCACCATGGCGATGCCCAGGGTCAGGCGCTCATGGGGCGCCAGGTTCAGGATCGAGCGCCCGGCAAAACGGATCTGCCCCGCAGCGGCCGGCAGCAGACCGGTAAGGGCCTTGAGGCTGGAGCTTTTGCCCGCGCCATTGGCGCCGATCAACGTGACCCGCTCGCCTTCATCAATATGCAGATCCAGGGACTTGACCGCCTCGATGGCGCCGTAGCGCACCTTCAGGCCGGCAATCTGCAACAACGCTTCAGACATGGGCGCCGGCTCCCAGGTAGGCCTGGATCACTTGCGGGTGGCGACGCACTTCGGCAGGCGCCCCCACGGCGATCACGCGTCCGTAGTCCAGCACGCTGATGCGGTCACACACGCCCATCACCAGCTTCACGTCGTGTTCAATCAGCAACAGGGTATGACCGTCATCGCGGATTTTTTCCAGCAGGCTGCGCAGTTGCACTTTCTCACTGGCATTCATCCCCGCAGCCGGCTCGTCGAGGGCCAGCAGGCGCGGCTCGGTAGCCAGGGCGCGGGCAATTTCCAGGCGTCGCTGGTGGCCGTAGGACAGGCTGTCGGCGCGGTAGTTGGCAAACCCGGCCAGGCCGACATAGGCCAGCAGGCGGTGGGCATGGGCGCGGGTCTGTGCTTCTTCCTCGCGCCCGCGCGAATGCCCGCTCAAGGCTGCCCAGACGCCGTTATGGGTGCGCACGTGGCGCCCGACCATGACGTTTTCCAGGGCGCTCATGGCGTTGAACAGGCGGATATTCTGGAACGTGCGGGCGATGCCGGCGCGGGCCACCTGGTGCACCGCCGTGGGCTGGTACTCCTGGCCGTCGAGTTGAAAGCGCCCGGAGTCCGGGGTGTACAGCCCCGTCATCACATTAAAGAAGGTGGTCTTGCCGGCGCCATTGGGCCCGATCAGGCCGTAGATTTCCCCGGCCTCGATGCTCAAGCTCACGTCATCGAGCGCGGCCACGCCGCCAAACTGTTTATTGACCTTCTCGATCTGCAATAACGGATGGTTCAAGGTGCACCTCCTGTGCGGCTCGGCCAAAGGCCGGCGGGTCGATACAGCATCGCCAGAATCAGCGCCAGGCCGTAGAACAGCTGACGGATAATTTCCGGGTCCACCAGCACCTGGCCAAACAGCGCCTGCTGCAAGGGGCCCATGCTGGCGCGCAACGCTTCGGGTAGGGCGGCGAGCAACACACAGCCCAGAATCACCCCGGGGATATGCCCCATACCACCGAGCACCACCATGGCCAGCACGGCGATGGACTCGTTGAGGGTGAAGGATTCCGGTGAAACAAAGCCCTGGAACGAGGCAAACAGCGCCCCGCTGATACCGCCGAACGCTGCGCCAATGGCAAACGCCAACAGCTTCAGGCGCAAGGTATTGAGGCCCATGGCCTGGGCCGCCTCTTCGTCCTCGCGGATCGCCATCCATGCGCGGCCGATACGCGAGCGCTCAAGGCGGATGCAGGCAAACAGGATCAGCACTACCAGTGCGGCGAACAGGTAGTAATAGAGGTAGACCGAGGGCAGGCGCAGGCCGAACAGCTCCTGGGTGCGCCCCAGGTTGACGCCCAGCAGTGTCACCGGGTCGACCTGGGCGATGCCCTTGGGCCCATTGGTGAGATTCACCGGGCGGTCCAGGTTGCGCAGCAGGATGCGGATGATCTCGCCAAAACCCAGGGTGACGATGGCCAGGTAGTCGCCGCGCAGGCGCAGGGTCGGGGCGCCGAGAATCACCCCGAACCCGGCCGCCAGCAGCGCCGCCAGCGGCAGGATCAGCCAGATCGAGGTGTGCATGCCCTCCGGCAGCAACGCCAGCAAGGCCGGGAACTGTTGCAACAAATGGGGCGACGAGAGCAAGGCCGCCAGGTAGGCACCCACCGCATAGAAGGCGATAAAGCCCATGTCCAGCAGGCCGGCATAACCCACCACGATGTTCAGGCCCAGGGCCAACATGATGTACAGCAGGGCAAAGTCCAGGGTGCGCACCCAGGTATTGCCGCCGGCATGCCCGACAATCCACGGGGCCAATACCAGGGCCAGGGCGAACAGCAACAGGCCCAGGCTGGCGCGTTTGCTCGAAGGGCTCACAGCGGTTGCCAGGCTCATGCGCGAGTCGCCAGTCGTTCGCCCAACAACCCCTGGGGCCGGAACACCAGCACCGCGATCAACACGATAAAGGCGAACACGTCCTGATAGTTGCTACCGAACACGCCGTTGGTGGCGGCACCGAGGTAGCCGGTGCCCAGGGCTTCGATCAGCCCCAGCAGCAGGCCGCCGAGCATGGCGCCCTTGAGGTTGCCGATGCCGCCCAGCACCGCCGCGGTAAACGCCTTGATGCCGGGCAGGAAGCCCATATAGAAATGCGCGCTGCCATAGTTGCTGGCCATCATGATGCCCGCCAGCGCGGCCAGGGCGCCGCCGATGGCGAAGGTCATGACGATGATGCGGTTGGGATTGATCCCCATCAGGCTCGCCACTTGCGGGTTCTCGGCCACGGCGCGCATGGCCCGGCCAAAACGCGTGCGCTCCACCAGCAGCAACAGCCCGACCATCAGGCTCAACGCCACGCCAATGGTGGTCAGCGCAGTGGCATTGGTCACGGCGGCATGGGTGGCATCGCCAGCCAGCACTTCGATGGGGGCAAGGGGCAGCAGCTGCGGGAACATCTGCGGGTTACGGGTCCAGACCAGCATGGCCACGGTCTGCAACAACAGCGACACGCCGATACCACTGATCAACGGCGCCAGGCGCGGCGCGTTACGCAAGCGCCGATAAGCCACGCGCTCAATCACCACCGCCAGCACCGCACAGAAGGCCATGGCGATCATCGCCGCGGCCAGCAGCAACAGCACCGGCGGCATATCCGGGAAGGCCGCCTGCAGCACACGGATCACCGACAGGCCCACCAGCGCACCGATCATCAACACATCGCCGTGGGCAAAGTTGATGATCCGCAAAATGCCGTAGACCATGGTGTAACCCAAGGCCACTAGCGCGTAGAGACTGCCCGACAGCAAGCCGTTAAGCAGTTGCTGGATAAACGCATCCATGAGAACCATCAACTCCATACACAAAAACATCGGTGCCAGGGCGCACCGACTAAAAGCCCGAGCGCGGAACACTAGTTATTTATTCTGTTTTTATCAAATATCTGAAAGGAATATGTTTATACCAAATAAAAAACGCCCTATTTACGGCGTTTATTCCATACAAAAGCCGCTTTATTTATCTTTTTACTTAGTATTTAATTCAATACATGAATAATTTAGAACAATTAGCCAACGATCCACCGTTGCGTGCCGTGCGCACCTTCGAGGCCTTTGCCCGCCATGGCGGGGTGAATGCCGCCGCCCGCGAACTGGGGGTGTCGCCCTCGGCTGTCAGCCATCAGCTGCACTTGCTGGAAAGCTTCCTGCAACAGCCGCTGACCCTGCGCCAGGGCCGCAACCTGGGGCTGACCGAAGAAGGCCGCGAGTACTACCGGGCGATTCGCTCGGCTTTCGCGGTATTGCGCAGCGCCACCGAACATGTGCGGGAAAAAAGCGCGACGCGCCAGGTCACCATCAGCCTGATTCCGATGTTCGCGACCAACCTGTTCATCCCGTGCCTGCCACAATTTCTCAGTGCCAACCCGGCGCTGGACATCAACATCACCTACGCCAACCACCGCAGCTACCCCAGCGATGCCGCCGACCTGTCGATCCGCTTCGGCACCGGGCACTGGCCGGGTTATCACAGCGAGCCACTGATCAGCGGCGCAGTCACGCCGTTTTGCAGCCGCCAATTCCTCCAGCGCCACGGTCCTATCGCCACACCGCAGGCGCTCAGCGAACTGCCACTGCTGCACGACGAAGAACGCGGCACCTGGGGGCAATGGTTCGATGTCGCCGAGGCCAGTCACAGCAACACGCACAATGGTCTGTTGTTGGAGGACGGCCAGTTGACCCTGATCGCCACCCTCACTGGCCTTGGCTGCTCGCTGCTGCGTGCGCCGTTGGTGGCGCCCTTGGTGGCCAGCGGTGAGCTGGTGCAATTGTTTGATGTGCCGGTCGATGACGGTCGCCAGTATTACCTGTGTCGCCGGGCCAACAGTGAGCTGTCGAGCGAGGGCAATAACCTGTACGACTGGATCAAGGGCCACCTGGGCCACAGCCCCTGACAGTGAGCGGGCAAGTCTTGGCGACTGCCCACGCTGTCGGCTGGTATGATGCCGCGCTTTGAAAAACCAGCCGTAGACCTGCGAGGAAATGCACCGTGAGTAACGACGCAAAAATGACCGGCGACCTGTTCGAAGTGGACAAGCGCCTGTCGCTCAAGCCCGTGGTGGACTTCAATAGCTACCTGCTGGCCGCCTTTGGTGATGGCCCTTGCACTTGCGTGCGCTGCGTTGCCAGCGCAGGTGACGAGAAAGGCTACGAGTATCAGCACACCTTCAACTTCCAGGGCCACACCGCCCACCGCCGCTTTGCGTTGACCGCTGGCAGCGATGTGTTGCAGATGCTGAAAAAAGCCTGGCTGTCATACACCAAGGCCGAGCTGCCTGGCAGTGGTGACTTGGCGCTGGAGACGGTGAAGGAATTTGTCGAGCCGCAGTTGCACAAGCGTTTGCTGCCGTTGTTGCTGGCCAGCGGGTTGGTCAAGGATGGCGAGGGTGGGTTGCAGCTTCAGGCTGTGGCGGCCTGATAGGCAACCGGATCATTACAGCAAATGCATAACCCTGTAGGAGCGAGCTTGCTCGCGAAGAACTTGAAAGCACCGCGTTTACCTAGCAAACACGCGTTATCGTTGACGTCCTTCGCGAGCAAGCTCGCTCCTACAGAAAGCAGAATCCGCTTAACTGACTGGCATTAGGGCTTGCCCGCTCCCACAGGGATGGCTCTGCTCAGCCAAACCACTCCCGCCGTTCCTCGAACGTGTTGACCACCATCGCCACAATCATCTGCACCTCCTGCGGATGCGCCGCCCCTGCATTGACCGCCATCCATACCTGGCGCTGCATGTCCTGGGCAAACAACCCCGGCAGCGCCATTAACCCCCGGTCAAAGCAACTCATGTAGCGCGGCAATAACCCGATGCAGGCGCTGCAGCGGATCATCTCCAGCATCAGCGGATACGCCTGCACCTGCACCACACCCGCCAATCGCTGCTCCACCACGTGGTTCCACGGCGCCAAGGCCTCGACCAACCCATCGGGCTGCCATTGCACCAACATGTAGTCCGCCAAGTCATCCACACTGTCCGGCCGCGCGGCCAGGCGTGAGTAGCGCTTGGCGATATGTGGCACGTAATCCAGGCAAGCCAGCACCTGCGGTGGGTGGGTCGCAAAACCCGGGCCGGGCTGCGGCGAGTCGACACCCGCCAGCCACAGCACCACGTCGGCCTCCACCGCCTGCAATGCCTGCGGGCTGTCGATGGAGACAATCTCCAGGCGCACACTGGCGTTGCGACGCAGCAGGGAGATCAGGTCGCGCCCGAGGATGTCGTGCAGGATGGTTTCGGCCACCGCCAAGCGAATCAAGGGTTGCTCCTGCACAGGCAAGCGCCGTTCGTTGGCCAGGGTCACCAGGCGCGCCTGCAATTGCAGGCCATCACGACTCAGGGCCAGGACGTTGCCCTGGTAGCTGAACAGTGAACGGCGCATCTGCTCTTCCAATAGCGCCAGGCGTTTGCGCAGCAGTGTGGCCTTGATGTTCAGGCTGCGCGCCGCCTGCATGAAGCAACCGCAACGGGCGCTGATCAGGAAGTAGCGCGCCACCTCCGGGTCGATGCCGGCGGCCAGGGCCAGCCAGGCTTCCCGGGGTTCGCCGGGCGCGCGGTAGGGCATCATGCCCTGGGGTGCAGCGGGCTCTAGATAGTCCATGGGGAACTCCCTGTCTTGATTGGGTCTGTGCATCCATGCGTGCAGCCGTTTTTATTCCAATACCTTGTTCAATTGCGCACCGTCGATGCTCAAGGTGGCGGTGTTGAGCATGCCTTCCAGGTAAGCCTTGGCGATCTGCTCCTGGCGCTGGGCCCGCAGGGCCTCGGTCAGGCGTGGACGCAGTTCATCGAGGCTGGCAGTACGCGCCGGTTGTTGCTCGGTCAACTTAAGCACATGGAACCCCGCTGCGCTTTGCACAGCCTGCGATACAGCGCCCGGCTTGAGTTGCGCCACCACACTACGTACCTCCGGCACCAGTTGCTGCAAGGGTTGCAGCCCCGAATCAGCGCCACGCCCGGCGCTGCCCGGTTCTTGGGAATACTGGCTGGCCAACCCGGCAAACTCCGCCGGTGCGGCCTGGGCCCGACGGCTCAGTTCCTGGGCCTGACGCCGTACGGCCTCGGTACTTTGCGGGTCATCCACCGCGAGGAAGATCTGGCTGACCCGGTACAACGGCGGCGTCATCCACTGCGCCTTGCCGCTGTCGTAGGCCAGTTGCAATTCAGCAGCGCTGGGGTAGTCGGCCGGTACCTGGCTGACCGACAACAGGTAGTCGCGAAACACGATCTGCTCGGTGGCAGCGCGAGTCTGTTGTTCCACTTGCGGACGCTGGCGCCAGCCCTGGGCATCGGCCTGTTCGAGCACCGCTTTTTGCGCCAGGCGCGAGCGGATCCAGGTTTCCAGGGCGCCACGATTGGCGCGCAATTGCTCGCGCGACTCGGCCGGTAAGGTGGCCAGCAACGCTTGCAGTTCCGACACGGCCACCTGCTGATTGCCCAGGCGCGCCACCGCCGGGCCGTCCGCAACGCTCACCGGGGCTGGCGGCTGGGCCGCGACCGGGTCGCTGCCCGAGCGCAGGCCCAACCCGACCGCCACCACCAACAGGGCCAGCGCACCCACCACCAGGGTTGGTTTTTTCACAGCACCGGCGCCTCTTCACGGGTTTCAACGCCTGGAGCGTCCTGGGACTGGAGCTGCGCGGCAGTCTGGCTGTACTCACGCAGGTAGACGATAAATTCCTGCAACAGCCGGTCCCACAATTCCAATTGGCTGCGCAGATACAGGGCACCGACGCCCGCCACCACCACGTCCATTTCCATCAGCAGGAATTCACCCTGCACCGACAACCGGGCAAAGCGTCGCGAGGTGTTCCACACCTGGGTCAAGCCTTCGGGTAGCTCACCCTGGGCCCGCAGCGCGCAGCTGTAGGTGAAGTCCACGTAGGCGCCCTGCTCTGGCGCCGGATTACCGAAACGCACGGCAAAACCGATGCCCTGGCTGGCGCTGAGCAACTGCACGATGCCGTTCTGTTCGCTCTGGTTGACTCGGTAGCCGGCCTCTTGCAGCAACTCGGTGAGGCTCTGGGTGGTCACGCTGCTCATCAATTCGCTCATGTTCATCTCTTCCTTGGTTGATCAGTGATTGAGCGCCGCCTGGGGCGCATCAAAGCGGCTGTTGTACAGGCCGTCGCCAAACCCCTGGGCCAGTTCCTCGAACTTGACCCGCGCGCCGCTGGCGAACGGTTGGCGGATGCTCATGACCTCGGCCACGTCGATTTTTTCGTAGGCCGCGAGCAACTCCTGGGCCACGCCGTACATCTGTTGATTCTTGGCTGAACATTGCTGCACTTGTGTGTCACGTTCGCTCAATTGCGCCTGCAGGCGTGCGCGCTCGGTTTCTTTGCCACGGGCCAGCACCAGCAGTTCCTCGTAGGCTTTCTTGAACTTGCCGGTCTGCTCGGCACTCGCCGCCACTTGCGCCTGGGCCTGGCTGTGCAGGCTCTGCTGCTGGCCGGCCAACTGCTCGGCGACGCCGCGCGCCTTGTCCAAATCGGCGCTCAATTGCTTGATCTGCACCTGGGCCTGCCTGGCCTGGTTTTCGGCGGCAATCCGTGCGGCAGCGGCCTGGGCCTGCTCGCTTTGCAGCGCTTGTAATTGCGCGGTGGTGCTGCGCAACTGAGTGCGCAGGCGCTCCTCCATGCCTTCAGCCGAGGCGCCAGTGGCGACCAGGGCCAGGACCAGCCCGCAAATTCGCATGTTCATGGGTTTCTCCCGACGCGTCAGAAGCGCGTATTCAGTTCCAGTTGCATCACGTCGACTTCAAACGGCGCGCCATACACTTCTGATGCGCTCAACCAACGGGCGCTGGCGTAGATGTTCTTGTCGATACCGTAGTTGCCGCCAATGAAATAGCCCTTGGCGTTGGTGCCACCGAGGTGGAACGACGAGTCGTTGAAACCGTCCGGCAAGGCATCTGGCTGGATGTACTTGTAGCCGGCCAACAGGTTCCAGTCGCCGGCCTTTTTCATCTCCAGCGCGCTGCCGAGGGTGAACTGCACCATCAGCGCATTGCCGCCACTTTCAAACTGGCCCTTGCTGTTGATGTTGTTGACGATCTCGCCTTCGCTGCGCTTGAGCATTTCGCCCTTGTCGTAGGCCAGGTTGTGAATGAAGTTGGCCTGGCTGCGCAGCTTGAAGTCTTGCGGCAGCTCGCTGTCCCACACCAGGTTCAGGTCCAGGACATCGAACTTGGAGGCCAGGCCCACGTACTGTGGCTGCGGGGTCAGGCCCGGAGTCGCCGGGTTGGCGTTGATATTGCGCAGCAGGAAGACGCTGTTGCCCTTTTGCATAAAGGCCACGCGCGAACCGTCGGTGTCGCAACCCGGCGCACCGGCCCACGGCGAGCAAGGGCTGGAGCGCTGACCTTCGATGTCGTCGAAGCGGTAATAGGCCAACGCGCCCTTGAGGCTGTTGCTGCGGTTGATCTTCCAGTTGGCGCCGATCTGCCCGCCGAACAGCCATTTGGTGTCGCTGTCTTCCTTGTCGAAACCGTTGCTGCTGGCCGTGTCGGAGGTGTACTCCACCGGGAACGCGCCGATCGTGCCGAACAGGCCCCACTCGTTGTTGAGGCTGTGGTTGAAGATCGCCGCCACACCGTCGAAGTTGAGGTCGTTGGAGTACATCATGTCGGTGGAATAGAACGGGTTGGCGATCCGCCCGCCGGTCAGGGTCAGGTCCTGGGTGGCCTTCCAGGTCAGGTAGCCCTGGTCGAGCCAGATGTCTTTCTTGCCAAAGCCGCCACCCAGGGTCTGGGTGGTGGACACCGGGTTGTTGTCGGAGCCGGTGCCGATGCGGATACCGGCAGTCCACTCGGGCGAAATGATTGCCTTCATGCCCAGGCGCGCGCGCAGGCGGAACAGGTTCTCGCGGTCCTCGCGGGTGTTGAGCAACGGCGGCAGGCGGGTGTTGGTGTCTTTATTGACGTCGTAGGGACCGTTCTCGTTGAGTTTGGCGTAGTCGACGATTTCGTTGCTGTTATTGCCCGAGAAAAACCGCGATTCATCGCGCAGGCGAATGTCACCGTCAAAGCTGATGCGCGATACCCAATCCGGGAAAGTGTTGGGCTGCGCCCAATTCTCTTGCTTGGCGGTGGCCATGACTTCGGCCTTGACCTGGTCGCGGATCTGATCACGCACCGCCGCCGGCACATACTGCACCCGCACATCCCCGGGTGCCGCCGCAGGCCCGGCGGCCACTGCCGTCTGGCGCGCCTGCACTGCCTCTTTCTCGGCCTGGGCGATCAGCCCATCGGCCTGTTCCTGCTTGAGCACGCCTTGCTGCACCAGCAGGCGGATCAGGTTGATCGTGGCGTTTTCCGAGGGCGCGACCGGGGCGGCCGTTGCCTGGCCAACCAGGGTCGCGATGACCATGCCGACCGCCAGGGTCAATCGATTCACGTGGGAAATCATCTGCACACAACTCCTGTAGAAAACTGCAAAAAAGGTTCACTCACTCCGGGCGTCGGCCCTTGAGGGACAGGCGCACCGGCAAGGTCAGGGAGGCCGGTGTGCGTTCTTTCAAACGAGGCGTGGCCCGCAGCGCCGCCAGCACCTGGGCATCGGTGTCGGCATCGCCGCTGGACTGGGCCAGCTCCACCCGCGTCACCTCGCCATCGCCGCTCAACCACAAGTCGGCCTGCACCGCATAGGCCTTCTTGCGCAACTGCGGGTCTTCACGCAGCAGGCGCTGGAACACCCCGGCCAGGTACTGCTTGAACGTTCCCGTGCCCAGGCCGCCCGCGCCTGACCCAGCCATGCCGCCACCCTTGCCGGCGCCAACGTTGAAACCGTCGTTACCGGCCTGGGCATCGCCGTCGATCTGCATCGGGTTGGCCAAGTCGTCGGCGGGACTGGGCGGTGCCTGCTCTTCGGGCTTGACCTCTTGCGGCGCAGGGGTTGGCTCGGGTTCGGGGATTTTTTCCTCGACCTGGGGCTCGGGCTCCTTGGGCGGTTCCGGCGGCGGTGGCGGTGGTGGTGGTGGCGGCAGCGGGATAATCATCGGTACCTTGGGCGCTTCGCGGCGCACGCCACTCATGTCATTGGCCCACTGCCACAAAAACCACGCGGCCACGGCGCCCACCAGCAGGCCCGCGCCCCACTTCAGCGGGCGCAGCGGCGACTTTTTCACGGGCGTGGGCGGGATTGGCACTTGTGCGGTCATGACGGTTTTCCGGTGACCAGGCCAACCTGGGACAGCTCCAGGCGGCGCAACAGATCGAGCACCTCAATGACCTTCTGGTACTGCACCGTGGCGTCGCCGCGCACAATCACCGGGAACTCGGGGTTCAGGGCCTTCTCGATGCGCAGGCGCTCTTCCAGTTCACCCAGGGTCACCGGGTAAGCGTCGAGGAATACCTGGCCGCCGTCGTTGACCGAGATCGCCTTGGTCTTGGCCTCGGACAACGACACCGAGGCGCTGGCCTTGGGCAAGTGGATCTGGATCCCCGAGACCTGGGCCGTGGCCGTGAGGATAAACATCACCAGCACCACCATCAGCACGTCCACCAGGGGCGTGATGTTGATGCTGTCGACGGCGTCTTCTTCATCATCGTGGGAGGCATTCACAGAAGCCATGCGGGTTCTCCTCAGGCCGGTACGTGGGCGGGCTGGACGCGCCGATGCGCGGCCTCGCTGGACTGGCTCTCGCCGTGCATCTCCGCCAGGCGAGTGATGAACTCATCGACGAACACGCGCATGTCGGCGCTGACTTCCTTGTTGCGCGTGATCAGGCGGTTGTAGCCAAACAGCGCGGGGATCGCGACGAACAGGCCCATGGCCGTGGCCAGCAAGGCGGCGGCCATGCCCGGGGCGATCGCATTGATGTTGACGTCACCGGCCATGGCCGTGCCGAGGAACACCACCATGATCCCCAGGACCGTGCCGAGCAGGCCGATGTATGGGCCGCCGGCGATAGCGTTGGACAAGGTCGAGAGCTTGGCGCTGAGTTGCTGGTTTTCCCGGGTGCGCACGCCGTCCATGGAGCAACGGATAGCTTCGATGGTGGCCGCCGACACCGAACTGGTGTCGGCGCCCTGGGCGCGGCGGGTGCGGATTTCCTGGACTGCAACGCGGTACAGGCGCCAGAGCGACGAGTGGGTCAGGCGCTCGGCCAGGAGCTGG
This sequence comes from Pseudomonas sp. FH4, assembly GCF_000510915.2. Lineage (NCBI taxonomy): Bacteria > Pseudomonadati > Pseudomonadota > Gammaproteobacteria > Pseudomonadales > Pseudomonadaceae > Pseudomonas > Pseudomonas sp. FH4. The sequence continues at coordinate 251,437 of NZ_AOHN01000020.1, forward strand.
TCGTCGTAATACATTTCCAGGCGGGTGCCGATCTGCGCGAACTGCTCGCGGAATACCTCGTTGGCACTGCTGACGCGACTGACCATGCGGTTCTTGCGGATCATGATGACCCACGACTGGAACATCATCGCCACCAGCACCAGGATGATCACCCAGGCATCGATCGGCACGGCCTTGAGCAAAAAGCCCAGGCTGCCGAAACCGAAGCCGGACTGTTCTTCGTCCACGCCATAGGCCAGCAGTTTCGACTCGGAACCCTGGGCACTGGCATCGGCCAGCAACACCCCCGCCGCACGCGCCACCTTGGACAGGCGCAGTTCATCCATCGCCCCGGTAAATGGCAGCAAGCCGCTGGTGGATTGCGGCAGGTCGGCGCCGATGGCCAGTTGTGAGTTGAACGCCGGCATCGCCTGCGCCAGGTTCGCGGTTTCACGGCCGTTGACGTACAGCGTCACGCTATTGCCGGCGGCGGTGAACGCCAGGTGTTGCCATTGGCCGGGGTTCAGCGGCTGGGTCGACACCGCGCGCTGGCCGTCGATCTCGATAAACGGCGTGCCCTGGTTCAAGCCCAGCAGCAGGTTGGCGGTGCCTTCGCGCCGGGCCAGCACCACTTGCTCACCGCCGGCCTGATCCAGGCGCAGCCAGGCGCTGAAGGTAAAGGCACCGTTGGCGGTGTGCTGCAACGATGGGCTGGCCGGCAACAGCAAGGGCTGGCCGCTGAACTGCAAGGCCCGCCCGATCACGCCGTCGATGCTCGCGCCGGTGGCGTTCAGCGCGGTGTTGCCATAAGCCGTGGTGTCACGGGCCGGGGTGCCGTTGGCGCCATCGAAATGGTAAAGCGCGGTGTAGCTCGGATCGAACGTCAATTGGCCGTTGCCGGTCGCCGGGGCCTTCTCGTTGCCGTAGTACATCCACAGGTCCTGGCGCTGGCCGCCTTCGACCTTGGGCATGTCGACCCAGATCAGTGCCATGCCCATCAGTGGGTCAAAGCTTTCGATCTGGTGGTTGAACACGGTCTTGTCATCGACGCTGACAAAGCGCAGGTCGGCGCCGTCTTCCTTGACCCCGTCGAAGGTGAAGTTGCCGGTGTGCAGGCGCACCAGCAACGCGGTGCGGCCCAGCGCCTGATTGATCGCGGCACCTTGGGGGGTGGTGTCCACCGAAATCTGCTTGCGGTAATGCCAGTCGTCCTGCCACCAGGCATGGGCGGTGGCCGGGAGCGCGAAGCCCAGGCAGATCAACAGGCTCAGAAATAGGCGTTGCATGTGAAGGGTTCTCCGGAAAAAAGGGTCAGAAAGTCGCCTGCACACTGAAGTGCAGTCGCGAGTCCTGTTTCTGGGTGTTTGGTCCATCGAGCAGCGGGTAGCCCCAATCCAGGCTGCCGGACAACCACTTGCTCAAACTGGCGCGGGTACCGAGGCCGACGCTGGCCAGGCTGTATTCGTCTTCCTGCTCGGGCAACGGGTCGTGCAGGCGCAGGCGCGCACCTTCGGCAAAGGCGTAGAAACGCCATTCCTGTACATAGCTGCCGAGGAACTTGGCCAGGGACGGCGTGCGCAGTTCCTGGGAGAGCAAGTAGCCCTCATCCCCGGTGCGCTCGGCGGCCAGGTAGCCACGGATCGAGGTGGCACCGCCGGCGGAGTACTGCTCGTTGGACACCAGCGGCCCGGAGGCCAGTTGGAAGGCGGTCTTGGTCGCCGACTGCCAGTCGCCGGTGAAGGTGTAGGTGTAATTCAGGTCGCCCTTGAGCACGGCAAAACTGGGGCTGGCCTGGTCGCGCTTGTACTGGAACTCTTCGGCGTCGCTGCCGTAGCCAAAAAACGCACGGGTGCCGACCACCAGGTTCAGGCCCAGGCCCAGTTGCGCCTGCTCGGTGTAGCGGTAGCCGTTGTAGCCGAAGGTCAATGGCGCGTACTTCAGCGGGATCTGGTCGCGACTGCCGCCAAACTGCATCTGCTCGTCGAAGTCCTTGAAGTCCACTCCCACCGACAACGAATTGGCCCAACTGCCCGTGGCCGGCAGGTTGTAGATCGCCGAGACGCCGTAGGAGTGGCCCTTGCCCAACACGTTGCTGCCGCCAATCGTGGCGATATTGCTGTCGGACTGGTAACCGGAGAACTGCAAGGTCCAACGCTCGTTGAGCGGTGCGCTGTAGGAACCCGACCAGACCTTGGCGTTTTCACTGTCCTGGGGCGCCGTGAAAAAGGTCAGGGACACGCTGTGCCCCAGTTGCCAGAGGTTGTCGTAACCCAGGGTCGCGACGCTGCGCAGTTTCTCGGTGTCGGCGCTGTAGTCGTTGTTCAAGCCGAGGCTGGCGTGCCAGGGATTCTGGTCTTCGACCTGCAGGTCCACATCCATGGTGCCGGGGCGCTGGCCCTCACGCACCAACGGCGTGACCTGGCGCCCTGCCCCGCGATTCAAGCCCGCCAGTTGAGTCTGTACAGTGGCGAAATCCGGCACTGCACCCTCCTTCAGTGCTGGCACCTCTTCGCGGATTTCCACCGGCGAATAGTGCTTGGCCCCCACCACTCGCACACGACCGACCTTGGTCTCGCTGACTTGCAGGTAGACGATGCCGTCATCGACCTTCTGCTCGGGCAATTCGACAAACACCGACTGATAACCACGTGCCTGGTAGATCTTCTGCAGGGCATCGCGGGCACCCTCGATGTCGACCAGGGTCTTTTGCGGGCCGAGGAACGGGTACACCGCCTCCTCGATGGCCCGGGCGTCGAGCACGGTATTGCCGCGCACGAAGTACTCATTGACGTCCACCCGGCGCACCGCGGCCTCTTCCTCAGCCCACACCGGCGGCGCCAGCGCCCCCAGCGTCAGGCAACACAGTGCCAACGTTGATTTGAACAGATGCGTCACACCGCCCCCTGGATTACTGAAGTTATTGGCCTTCACTGTTGTTGGCACAGCGTTTGGCCTGCTCAATTGCTGGATGTCGAGGTATTGGCATGCCGTGCCAGCCAGGTGTGCAGCAGCGCGAAGTTCAAGGAGAACTCCGGCATGTGCAGCAAGGCGCCACAGAACACTTCACCGATGATTTTCTGGATCAACTGCACTGCCCGTGGGTTGCCCAGGAGCGTGGCGATATCGCGTTGCAGGATGTGGATGCCCCAGACCCGTTGGGTCAGGTCCAGGCCGACGAACCAGCGAAACAGCAGGTTGTAGTTGAGCTGCTCATGCAGTTGCTGTTCGCTGGGTACCGAATAGAGCAGTTGCAGCAACAGGATCTGCAACACCGTACGCGGGGCGATGAGCATGCCGGGTTCGGCATTCAGGGCCTGGAGCAAGTCGCGGTGCTGGTCGAGCACCTCGTCGATCTGCGGGCGCAGCAACACCAGGGAGTGACCGGCGGGTATGTAGCTGGACACTTCTTTCAAGGCGCCCTGCCAGTCCTCCTGGGACACGATCCAGACCCAGGGCGCGCCATAGCGATAGACCGAAACCGGCTTCTTGCGCGCGGCTTCGACGATCTTTGACAGGCGCTGGTCGAGCTCCTGCATGCCTACTTTCGAGTAGCGTTCCATAGTTCCCATCCGCCCCACTCCTGGCCTGTTTCGCGTGCTTGAGCGCGTTACATAGGCAAGACGGGGGGACGGGGGAGCTACCGAACTTTTGTCACAAAAGCTTCACTCTTTGACGCCCCACTGTGTAGGAGCCGGCTTGCCGGCGAAGGTCGTCAACGATAATGCGGGGGGCCTGACGGAACGTGGTGATCTTGCGTTTTTCGCGAGCAAGCTCGCTCCTACAGATGCTGCACGCCCTGCAACGGCAGCTCATAAGACTTCTTCACCGTGCGCACCACCAACGTCGATGAATACGTGCGAATCGGAATATCCCGGTACGTGTCGAGAAACCGATAGATGTATTCGGTGTACTCCGTGGCATCGCGAAACTTGGCCACCATCACAAAGTCAAACTCCCCGGTCATCAGGTAACAGTCCTGGATCTCCGGGTGACTGGCCAGGATGTGCTGCATCTTGCGATCAATGTCGTTGCTGTCCTTGTCGAGCTTGATCAAAAAGAACGCGGTGACCTGGATCCCCAGCTTTTTTTCATCCAGCACCGCGACTTTCGCCTTGATGATTCCTGCACTCTCCAACCGCCGGATGCGCCGGTAACAACTGGTCGAGGACAGCCCCACGCTGTCGCTGAGCAGGTCCAGGCTCTGGGTGCAATCCTTCTGCAATTTGCCGAGAATTTTCAAATCCATGGCGTCTGTCATTATTTCCACTTCTTCCTTGAGAAAACTGCAATGAATCCGCCGTAACCGCCGACCAATTTGCACAAATCACTGCACAGTGGCCCGTTACTATCAAATCCAGCTTAGCAGCCCCGGCAGATCCAGCATGGGGGCTGCATGAGAGGGATCCTATGATAGTCGCCAAACCGACATGGACCGCTGATATCCAAGGGCTTTTCACCGCGCCTTACTGGATACCACCCGCAGATCGCGCCATCGTCGCAGGCTCGTGGGTACGCTGCATGAACGCCTACGACGTGTTCCTCGAAGACCCCGATTCGGTCAAGACCTGGTCAGAAACCATCTACCAGCACCTGGCGTCGCGCAATATGCCGCTGACCCTGGATGACCGGCAGTTCTGGCCCATCGATGCCCTGGAAACCTTCCGCCTGTGGGTCAACCAGGGCTGGCGCCTGAACAGCTTTTCGCCGTTCGACATCGCCGAGCGCATCCCGCCTCCAGACCTGCCGCACCCGGTCAAGCGCGTGCGCCAGGACATCCGCGCGTTGAGCCAGGCACAACTGGACCTGTACCGCGCGCGGCTCGACGACGTGATGCAGATAGGCAACCCGGACAGCGGCTCACCCTGGCAGCGCTACGCCTATATCCACACCAACTGGTGCCTGCATTACCAGGAGGCCTTTGCCCTGTGGCATCGCGCCTACCTGCTGTACCTGGAGGCATTGATCGACTGCCCGATCCCGTACTGGGACTGGATGGCCGAGGACGCCAGTGTCGATGGCAGCCCTCAGGCCGGCCTGCCCCAGGCCTTTCTCGATGAAACCTATGTACACCCGCACAGCGGTGAAGTGCGGCGCAACCCGTTGCGCTATGCAGCGGCCAAGGACGGTCGCTCGAAAGTCTGTGCCTCGGGCAACGTCGAGGGCGTGGACTGCCGGTTCGTGCAACGCAATCCGCTGTTCTATACCCAGGGTGACCAGCAGCGCCTCAAACGCACCCAACTGTATGGGATGAGCCGGATTTTCCAGCAGCAGGTGGTCGACGCCCTGACGTTCAAGACCTTCAGCCAGCCCCAGGGCGTGCCGGGGTATCCCTGGGCCAATATCACCGTGTTTGATCCACCGCAAAAAGACGAGTTGTACCCCAACCGCACGCTGAACTTCGATGGCCTCTACGAACAACCCCACGACAACTATCACGGCTGGATCGGTGGTGATATGGCCGACAACGCCTACACCGCGTTTGACCCGGTGTTCTGCTCCTACCACGCCAATATCGACCGCGTGCTGGAACTCTGGATCCGCGCCAACCCGGCGGCGCAGTACACCACCCAGTGCCTGCTCCAGCCGTTTGCCGGCAGCCAGGCCGAGACGGTGACCTTCACCAGTGCCGATGCCTGGCGCTATACCACCCTGGGCGATATGGCCCAGGACAGCCGGCATATCGGCTATGACTACGGCACGCCAGTGGCGCCGCCGTTTGGAGCACACCGCGCCAGCGCGAAAGCCTGCTGCCCGCACAGTGCCGCGCCTGTCCAGGAGCAGGTGCAGGCCAGCGGCCCGTGGGTGGTGTTCGACCATGTGCGCTGCACCCACGACACCTACCTGATCGACGTCTTCCTCAACCAGCCCGACGCCACGCCACAGCAAGTCAACGCCGATAACCCGCACTACGTCGGGCGCTTCAGTCGCATTGGCATGGGGCTGGTGGATGACAAGGGTCGCTGCATCACCCACGGCGTGTGCCGCGCGCTGAATGCCGCGCGCAGTGCCACGGCATTGCACCTTGGCCCCACGCACGCCGTGCAGTTGAGCCTGCTGGTCACCCATCTCGATAGTGGCCGGGTATTGGCGCCGCAAGAGTACGCGCCGCTGCCTGGCTTTATCGCCCAACTGGTGTGGGACGACCCGCGCCAGACCGTTGCCGACCCTCCCCCGAGTGCCGGTTGCTGTGCAGCTACCCCCACACCCCATGGAGATCTGACATGAGCACGCCCTTCAAGCAATTCACCTCCCCCGCTGGGCAAGCGCCAAAGGACTACAACAAGCTGGGCCTGGAAAACCAGTTGCCGCAATTTGAAACCGACTGGAACAACGACGTCACCGGCTGGACCGAAGCCGCGATCATCGGTAACCCGTGGTCGGGCCTGTATGACGCACCCCGCTCGGGCTACTACAACCCGCTGGTCGAGGGTTATGGCCCCGACACTCCGCCTGCGATCACCTGGCAGCCCTTCCCCAACCGGCTGTGGACCTTTTTCTACAACAACGGCACGGCGGTGATCCCGCAACTGGGCGGCAAGGCCATGACCCTGCAACAAGTCATGGAACTGACCGATAACGGCCAGATCACCATCAACGACACCCTGTACAGCCTGTACGACCCGGACAAGAAGGGCACCCTGCTGCAACTGCCGGTAACCCGCTGCCCGAGCATCGACTGGCAGGGTAAATACAAAGACTTCTCGCCCTCGGGGCCACGCGGCTGGCTGGACGAATACTGCGAATGGTCGATTGTGCGCGATGCCAATGGCGACATGCGCAAGATCACCTTCACCAGCGAAAACCCGGCGTATTTCCTGGCGATGTGGCGCATCGATCCGAATGCCGTGCTGGGGCTGTATCGCGACTACATCGACCCGGCCGTACAACTGGAAGACCTGTACCTGCGCTATACCGCCGACTGCCCGACCGGCAAGGCCGGCGACCCGGTGATCGACCCTACCACGGGCCAGCCCGCCTACGACACCGTCAACAAGTGGAACGCCGGCACCGCCTGCACCCCCGGCCAGTTCGGCGGCGCGATGCACCTGACTTCCGGCCCCAACACCCTCAGCGCCGAGGTGTACCTGGCAGCAGCGGCCACGATCATGCGCCCCCTGAGCAGCAGCCAGAGCCCGCAATCGTTGATCTGCTGCGCGCAATACGGGCAGAACTATCGCAACTCCGACCCGCATATCGGCTTTGCGGCCAACGGCGTGGCCGTCGAAAACCGGATTTCCCTGACCAACCCCATCGCCCTGTACCTGCAACAGCCCACCAACTTCTCGGCGTGGAAAGGCCCGCAGGGCCAGGATGTCAGCCAGTACTGGCGCATTACCCGAGGCACCGCCAAATCAGCGGTCAACGGCTCTGACCAGATTCTGCAGGCGGTGTTTGAAGTACCGGCCAGCGCAGGATTTTCGATCAATGACATCACCATCAACGGCCAGGCTGTCGACTACGTGTGGGTGATTGCCCAGCAGTTGCTGGTGGGCCTGAGTGTGACCGCCACGCCGATCAGCAGCACGCCGCCGTCGTCGCCTTGTGTGCAGGACCGGGTCAATGGCTTGCAACCCTGGCCGGTGCAATTGCTGCCGCTGGACCTGTTCTACGGCCAGTCGCCCACCGACCTCCCGGCCTGGCTCGCCCAAGGCACCAGCAACCCGTTTGCCCTGGTGGTACAAGGCGCCGACCTCAAGACCACCGCCGCCACCGCGCGGATCCAGTTCAGCAACCCCGGGGTCACGGCGCAGGTCACGCAATTTCTGCCCGATGCCTCGGCGATTCCCGGGCAGACCAATTCGGGTGGGACCCAGGGTTACATCATGACCATCACCGTCGCGCCAAACGCTGCGCCAGGGTTGGTGACGGTGCGCGCGCTCAACCCAGGCGAGGCGGATAACGTCAGCGCGGCGGACCATCCGTGGGAGTCCGGGCTGGCGTTGGTGCCGTCCACCTAAGGGCAAACACCGCCCCCTGTAGGAGCTGGCTTGCCAGCGAAAATCCTCAACGATAACGCGGGGTACCTGGTGCCCAACGGTGTTCTCAGGTTTTTCGCCGGCAAGCCGGCTCCTACAGGACCGTTATCAGCTTCACCTTCATGCAAGGAGCGCGATCATGCACAAGTTCCGCTTGAGCAAACTGCTGCTGGTCAGCACGCTGCTGTCCCTGTTTTTCCTGCCCTCGGCCCAGGCATCGGATGCCGACACCTGCGTCCAGCAGCAGTTGGTGTTCGATCCCAACAGCGGCGGTTTTCTACCCGTCAACAATTTCAACACCACCGGCCAGAGCTTTATGAACTGCTTTGGCTGGCAGCTGTTTATTGCCCTGAACTGGCCAGTGGATCCCGGGTGGCCAGCCAATGCGGCCCTCGCGGGCGAGCCGAACCGCAAGATCACCATGGCGCAATTTGGCGTGCCCCAGGCCGCAGGGCAACCCATGGCCACCGCACCGGTGTGGGCCAGCTACAAAGACGCCAACGATATCTTCCTGCCCGGCGCCCGACCGCCCACAGGCTGGGGCGTACAGACACTGGTGCCGTCCAATTGCAGCAGTGAGGGCAGCCTCAAAGCCTTGTCGGTAGGGGCGCGCAAGTTCATGAACGCCACCTCGGAAAGCGCAATCAATGCCCGGCATCGCTTTCACTTGTCCAGCGGCACCCTGGCCACCCTTCCTGACCCGATCATGGAAGCGGACGGCGGCTGGCTGACCGATCAGACCGGCAACCTGGTGTATTTCGAACGCAAGGTAGGCAAGGCCGAATTCAACTACATCGTCAACAACCAGTTGTATGACGCCGCCCAGCAACTGGCCGTGGCGCAGAACGTCGACGGCCAGCACCCGGCCGGCTTGTCGCTGCCCGCTGGCGAGGAGCTGCGTTCGATGCCCAAGACCCCGCTGCCCCAGGACCAACTCGGAGCACTGGAGCTCAAGGCCGCCTGGCGGATTCTCACCGGCCAGCCCCAGCTCTACGGGCGCTACCTGACCACCGTCGCCTGGCTCAAGGACCCCGCCACCCTGCAATGCAACCAGCAGGTAGTGGGCCTGGTGGGCCTGCATATCATCAACAAGACCCAAAGCTCACCGAACTTCATCTGGACCACCTTCGAACAGGTCGACAATGTGCCCGAACCCGACCAAGTGCCCGCACAGCAGCCGCCGGCTGAAGGTTTCACCTTCAACAACCCCGACTGCACAGGTGGCCCGGACGTGTGCACGCCCAACGTGGCGCGCATCCAATGCCAGCAGCACAACCCGGATCGCCAATGCACCGAACCCTACCCACGGGACCAGCCGGTACAGACCACCCGGGTCAACCCCGTACCCTCGCAAATGCAAGCGCTCAACGCCGCAGTCCAGGCCAGCTTCGCCCAGCAGACCCAGGGCCAGTCAGTGTTCCAGTACTACAAATTGATCAACGTGCTGTGGATCACCTCACCGACGCCGCCAAACATCCCGGAGCCGGGGCCCAAAGCGACGGTACCGCTGTCGTACGGCGCCTTCATCAGCCAGGACAACGTGCCGGTGGCCAACACCACCATGGAGACTTACGTGCAGGGCAAGGAATGCAACGTGTGCCATCAGAACGCGACGATCGCCGGCAGTACCACCCTGGCCTCGGACTTCTCGTTCCTGTTCAACAATGCCGACTCGGCTACGCAAAATGGCCTGATCAAACGTGTACAGGCTTTCGAAACCCTCAAGGACGTCCAACCATGAAACGCTCACTTGCCACCCTGCTGCTCACCCTGCTGACAGTCCTCAGCCCCCACGCCCTCGCCCACTCGGCTCACGAACTGCACGCCGTGAGCAACGGCGCCGATGCCGATGCACCGGGCAACCACGGCATGTTCATGGTCGGTTCGCAGACCTTGTTCCTGGTGCATATGCCGATGTTCACCACGGAAAAACACATGTACCAGATCGTCCTGCAGGCCAGCCTGCCGGCTGACGTGATGACCCAGTACCAGGCGCTGCGCGCGGCCAATCCGAGCAAGCCGTATAACCTGATCAACGTCGATAACGACACGTTCACCTTGCCGCAACTCAAGTCCGGTGAAGTGACCTCGTTCAAGGCGACGATCTATGACGGTTACTCCAATGACGGCGGCGGCACACCAGGGCCGGTGCTGTTTGACAACGTGCCGGTGACGGTCGAGTCGGTGGTGATTTACCGGCCGTTCAACCTGGGCATCGACCGGCCCAAACAGCTGGTGTACACCTTGTTTGGCCGGGGCAAGGAGGCGCACCTGACCCACTACATCGCCCAGGATCCGGACTTCCAGGAGATCATTACCCTGCCTGGGCCGCCAGCGCCGTTTTCGGCGGCGCAACTGGTGTCTACGGTGGATTTGAACTTCACCACCGTGCAGTCGCTGCCGATTGTCTGCCAGTCACCGCTCAAACCTGGGGTCTATCCGACCTTGCTCGAAGGCCGGGCGGATGCGCCAGTGGCGTTGGACCTGGGGCCGGCGGCGCAGCGGGTCTGGTATTCGACGGGGAATTTGTTGAACAAGACGGATCCTTGTCAGCGTTAGGCGAGGCGGCCGGACAGCCGACCTGATCGTCGAATCGTGCGCGTACCCCTGTGGGAGCGGGCTTGCTCGCGAATGCGGTGGACTAGCTAACGCTTGCGGTGACTGATACACCGCATTCGCGAGCAAGCCCGCTCCCACAGGTAAGCAGTTGCGCACTTTGCTTTTGCTCTGCTTTTGATCTTAGGCGACCCGTTCAACCACACTGGCCGCAGGCAGGTATTGTGCAGTGGATGCCGGGGTAGCCGTGGTTACCGCAGCACCGGATATGCACACTCTCCCTACAAACTAATCTGCCCCCGCTCCTCATCCGTCAACCGCGCCTTGGCCTGTTCACTCAAAGGCCCCGCCCCCAACACCTGCACCGGGCTGTGCGGGTCATACGCCGGCGCCCTGCGTGCCTCTTCCTGCCCCCGCTGCACCGGCTCCGCGCCGAACCCCAGCACCTCCACCGTCACAATCGACGCCCGGCCCTGGCGCGCCGCTGCCTGTTGGTTGCGGGCCGCGTCTTCGGCCGCCTGAGACGCTGCCGCCCCCGCCGCACTGGCCGAGCTCATCGCCCCGGTATTGACCGCCGCCGACACCGGTACCCCCGACGATTTGCCCTGGGTCTGGATATTCGCCGCGTTGACCACCCGCAACGCGGCAATGTTGATATTGCCCGACACACGGATCCCCGCCTCACCCGCATCAATGGTGCCCAATGGCGCAATCAGGTCGATATCCCCCGCCGGCACTTCCGGGATCGGGTTGAGGGTGGCGATGCCCGCCCCGGTACTCGGCACCGACGGCGACAGGCTGACATTGCCCCAGTTGTCGTACACCCGCCGTGGCGGGGTGTAGACCACGGTGGTCTTGGACCCCCGCCCGGCGTTGATATCGCCCGCAGCGGACCAGCCCATGATCGAGCCGCCAAAGGTGGTCATGATCCGGCTCTGGCCCAACAGGATGCTGCCCAGGGAATACAGCTGGATATCGCCCGCGCCCTGGGTGATGACCCCAGCCGTCGACGGCGGCGCAGCGCCCTCGATACCGAAGGTCTGGCCACCGCCCGGCGTGAGCATCTGGATCGAACCACCGAAGTTGGTGTGCACCCCCGCGCCGCCAAACAGTGTGATATCGCCCTTGTAGGCAATGGTATTACCGGCCACGTCCTTGTCCGGGAACAACCCGGCAATCGCCGCCCGACCGCGCACATAGCTGCCCTCGCGTACGCCGCCCGCCTGGTTGTACTCGCGGCCGGCAGCCTTGAGTTCAGCGAAGTACACCTCACGGGCAAACACTCGCTGCTGCTCCGCTGGCAGCGCCGCGTAGTAGGCCCTGGCCTGCTGGCTGTCACCGACAAAGCCGAAACGCCCGGCCAGCCAGTCCAGCAGTTCACGCTCGTAGGTCTTGGCAACCTTGCCGCCCAGCAGCGTCAAGGGTTCGCCCGTTTGCAACTGGCTCTCAGGGTTCAGGTAAGCCTCGACAAAACGTCGGTAGTCCGGGCCGTTGGGGCCGGCTCCGGCTTGCATGACGATACTCGCGCCGGCACGGCTATCACCCGCTGCCACAGCGCCAAGGCTGTTGACGCTGACCTTGTCCTCCATGAGGATGTTGCGCCCGGCCATCAACTCCAGCGTACCGGGCCCCGCCGCATTGAAGCTGCTATAGAGAATGTCGCGCCCGGCACTGACGATGGAGATATCAGTCAGGCCGTTATGCACAAACAGGTTGGCGTCGAAAGCATATTCACCGGTCGCCGATTCGCCACCGCTGGCGCCACCCAGACGCGTGCCGCTGCTGACGATGTCACGCCCGGCCAGCATCCATACCGGACCTGCGCCTTCATAAAACGTTTGCCCCACACGCGGGTCACCGGCACTGGTGATGGTCAGGGCACGCCCACTGTTGACGCCCAGCAGGTCGCCGCTCAGCGCATAAAAGCGCGCAGGGTCCAGGGTATCGCCCCACAACGTGCTGGCCGTGTTGGCACCGAAGGTGAACAGCGGGGAAAGCCCCAGGCGCGCAATATTGCTATCACCGCTAAGGTTGCCGCTGCCCGCGATCGGCAGGGAATTGGCAAAGCCCAGGAACGCCGGGTTGAGGATCGTTGCCAGGCTGTCCGGCGCGGCGCTGGAGCGACTGACGGTCAGGTCGCCGCCATAGATAGAATCCCCGGCCAGCAACTGCAATTGGCCGTTGGCCGATGGCGCCAGTACCAGCGCCACAAGCGCTGGCATCGAGCCGGGGTTCGCAGTCGCCGCACGCCCGTAATACAGGCTGCCACTGGCGGCCACCGCACGTAATGTGGCGGGATAGACCGCCGCCATGTCTGTTTCCAGGGTCTGGGTCAGCGGTGTCAGGTTGCCGCCGGCAGAGAACAGGTCCACTGCCGTGTTGCGGGTCCACAGGCTGAACCAGCTTTGCCCGACGCCGTTGACCCCATTGTTTACGTAGGCCAGGGCATTTGTCTGGGCGACGCGCCCTGGATCGGCCACATCCTGCAACACCAGATCCCCACGGGTGGCCAGGTTGAAGGTGGCATCACCGGGCAACAGGCTCAAGCCACCGGCCGCCGAGGCCGATGTGGCGCGCAGTGGGTCATAGGCGCGGACTTCACTGGGGCTCTGGTCGATAGCCCGGCTGCCATACCGCAAGGTCAGGCTGCCCAGGGCACCGCCGGTCAACTGCACATTCCCGCGCAGGTTCACCAGCGCGCCATTGAGGTGATCCAGAGCGATCTGACTGCCTGGATTCACCGCGCCGCCGACCCGCAGGTTCAAGTCGCCACCGCCGGTCAATTGCAGGCTGCCATCAGCCGCTACGCGCCCGCTGCTGCCCACCGCCAACACCACCCCTTGGCTGCGCAAGTTCACCGCTTGAGGCACATAACCGGCAGCCAACGGCCGGATGATCCCGGCATCGCCGCCCACCTCGATATTCAGGTTGCCCCCGCCCAACGTGCCGAAGCCGGTGAAGCCCAGCATCTGGTCGGCGCCTCCCGCCTGGGCCAGGTTGGTGGCGTAGGAGCCAAAGTTGATCCACCAGGCAGTGGCTTGCGCCTCAGGGCCACTCAAGCCATTGCCCTGGCGCCACAACCAGTTGCCGACATTCGCCGAGTCCTGGCCACGATCGCTCCTGACCGGGCGTCCCGAGACACTGAGTGACGGGCTGGTGATGTTACCGGTCAGGTTCCCGCCCACTTTCAACAACAGGTTGCCACCCGCCTGCGGGTACCAGGCGCGGTACACACTGTCGGCGCCGCCGTTGACCAGTTTCTCGTTGCCGCCCACGCTATTGCCCAACACCTTGCCATTTTCGCCCAGTGTCCGCGGCAGGTTGTAGGGGTCGTTGGCCGAGGTGCCCGTGGAAGAACTGCCAGCGGTGTAGACCCCGTACAGCGATTCCATGCTCAGGTTGCCAGCCGCCAGCAGGTCCAGGTCGGCTGCGCCAGTGCGGATCACACTGAAACGGCTGCTGCCCCCCGCCACCAGGCTGTAGGCATCACCGCCGGATTCACAGGAACCGGGGTAGTCAGTACACGTTCCGAGGTTGCCGGCGCTCACGGGTTTGCCGACCATGCTGGTGTCGCCGTAATTGTCGATGGAGCCCTGCTCGGTCCACACCAGCACACCCTCGGCGAACATGCCGAAATGGCTGTCGGCCAGGCGCAGGTTGCCGGTCGACGGATACGGCTGCAGCAGCCGACTGTCAGCCGCCTGGGTGTCAGCCCCGGCCACCAGGCGGATCGACCACGCCTGGGAGCCTTCCGTCAGCATCGGCGCAACGCCCCAGTTCTTGCCCTGACGCCCCGCCTCCTCGACGCGTAATTTCACCGACTTCACACCGCCCGACAACTTGACATCAGTGCCTGCCGGCAGCAGTGCGCCACGGGGCAGTGCCTTGCTGCCATTAAGGGTCACGAATGCCGTACTGCCCAGGCGCCCGGGCAATGGCACGCCCTTGGGCCAGATAAACGCCCGCACGCTGGTGTTGCTGGTCAGCAGGGTGCCAGCCCCCAGTACAGTGCCGCTCGCCAGGGTCTGGCTCTGGCTCAGCAGCGTCCCCGCAGCAAACAGCTCCTTGCCGGATGCATCCAGTATCGCTGCCGCCAGCACCGTACCCGCAGGCAGTACCAGAGGCTGACTGAGGGTCACCGGTACCGGCAGCCGTGTACCGTTCGCCAGGCTCAGGGCCTTGATCGACACATCGAAGTTGAGCACCGCACCCGCCGGAAACTTCGTGCCGTCAGCCAGGGTCACGCCCGTACCCGGCACCACTTGGGTGCCGCCGGTGTAATCGATACCGGGGCGCAGTACCCAGCCGTTGTCATCGTCGGTCGGCGGTGGCGGCGCAAAGCCGTCGGTGATGCTGCCGTAGATATTCAGGTCGCCGCCGGCGCGCAGGGTCAGGCGACCCACTTCGCCGGAGCCGTAGATATCCGCGTTTTTTTGGGTATGCGGGTTGAGGCTGGCGTAACGATAACCGGAGAGGTCGAGATCGCCCTGCACCACCAGATCGCCCTGGGGCGTCTTGCTGACAATCTCCACACCCGGGCGCAGATGGAAAGCGTCGGCATAGGTGGCGTTGTTCAAGCCTGCCAGTTTGTTCTGCAGCAGGTCGTTGTTCTTCAGGGCAGCGTTGATGAACAACACACTCAAGGCATGCTTGGCGTCGAGGTACTTCTGGTCGATCACCTGGTACGGGCGCCCGCTGGCCGTGGCATCGGTCTTGGTCAGCGCATCGTCGTAGCTGATCATGCCGTTGAGCGCAATCGAGCGCGCACCCTGGATATCCAGGCGGCCACGGGCATCGATGGCAATGTCATTGCTGCCCAAGCGCGGCGCATTGAGTTCCAGGGTGCCACGGCTGCGACCATCATTGCCCGCCGCCTCGGTAGCGTGGCGCAGGTCAATGCGTACGCCATCGGCGAGGGTCAACTGGCCCTGGCCCGAACCGAGCACCACCGTGGCGCGGTTCGGCGCATCGATGATCTGGCCATGGCTGTCCACCCGCAGTTGGCTGCCATGGGCGTCGAGCACGGCGCTGCCGTCCAGGGCCAGGCCTTTTTTGGCCAGCAGGTTGATGCTGCCCACCCGCTCGCCACTGGCATCCACCCGCCCGGTAACGCGCAGGCTGCCATTGTCCAGCGAGACACTGACGCTGTTGGCCTTGACGTCATTGCCGATGCTCAGGTCGCCCTGCTTGAGCTGGAAGCTGCGCGCGCCAAATACCTGGCCCTGGTTGAGCCGCTGGTTGAGAGCAGCAAACTGCTCGTCCAGGGTACCGCGAGTGCCCAGGCGCTGGGCCTGGATCTCAACCGCACCGGCCAGGTACGGCACCAGGGTGCCGCCGGCATCGTAGTCACCGCTGCTGCCCGCCAAGAGCTTGCCCGCCAGGTCAACCACGCCGCCGGCTTCACCCACCGCCACCGCCCGCAGCTTTCCCGCCTGGTTGTGCTGGGCCGACAGGTCAATGGTCGAGCCTGCGGCCTGCAGCACATTGCCCTCGCGGCTTTGCAACGAGACCTCGCCACCCGCGCCGTATTTAGTCAGATCGTTGAAGACGATGGCGCGCCCGGCCACATCAATCAGTGCGTCATCGCTCAAGACCACGTCGCCACGCGCATCGAGGGTGACCTTGCCGCTGGGCAACACCACCGCACTGGCCAGGCGGATGCTGTCGCCCTGCAACGCCAGCTCGCCGCCCTGGCCTTCGGCCTTGCCACGCACACCCTTTGATGCCGCGATATCCAGTACGCCACCGGCGGTGATGCGGTTGACCGATCCCGCCTCACCGGTCAGCAACGGCGCCAGGATGTTCAAGTTGCCGCCCGTGTAGGCAAACCCTTTGATGGGGTCGTAAGCACCCTGGCGCTGATAGACCGACAGGCTGCCCTTGTGGTTGGCGGTAATGCGCTCGCTGGCCTTGAGGTTGACGTCGGCAAACCCCAACGCGAGGCGGTCGAAGCGCTGGGTGGTGCTCGGTTGGGCAAAATCGCCATAACCCAATTCGATGCGCTCGGCACTGATATCCAGGCGCCCGCTACCACTGCCGGCCCCGCCCGCGATTGCCGCGCCGGCAGGTGTTTGCGCGCCGAGCCAGATCAGGTTGGCGGTGTGAATGCTCGCCACATCACTGGCACTGCCGGCCCCATAGATCGCCGGGGTGGCGAGCATCAGGTTGCTCAGCAACGATTTGCCGGTCACTGCGTCATACGTATCGAGGGTGCTGGAGCCATAGAAGTTGAAGCTGTCGCGGGCCGAGAGTTGCAGGGTTTCCAGGGCCGGCGCGCCGAATTGCGTGTCGCCACGCAACAGGCGATTCAGCACATCCTGGGTCAGGGTCATGCCGGCCGGCAGGCGATTGCCGGCCGCCGCCTCGGCCAACGCTTGCGGGCTGCCGACGTTGATGCTGGCCAACCCCAGGTTGAGATGACGGGTGCCGTAGCGCACCTCATCCCCCATCTGCAACGTCTTGTCGGTCAGGGCGACGATACTGCCGTCTGAATACAGGGCAGTCTGGCCATCGCAGGGCGCGCTGTTGCACACCCCCAGATTGATGCCGCCACTGGCGGCACCGCCCGCCTGTACGGCGTTGACCACGTTGAGCAAGCCGTTGGAGACCGCCAGCATATTCGCGACCTGGTAGACAAAACCGTCGCGTGCGTCATAACTGGCCTTGCCCCGGCCAATCGTATTGATCGAGGCGCCCTGCTCCATGACGATCTCGCCGGTGGTACTCACCAGGAACACTTCCGGTGCAGCCAGGTTCGCCCCTTCACGCAAGGTGATAGAGCCGCTGTTGGCACCGACCACATTGATGTAGTTGCCGCTCTGGCCATACGAAACCTGGGGCATCCCACCCATCATCAGGCGTGCCGCGCCCAGGGCGTTGAGGCTGTCCGCCGCCACGGTGACGCCCCCGAATCCATCAGTGGCCGCCTTGCCTGGCGCCACCACCTCCATCCCACCGGTCCCCATGTTCATCACGGCAACCGTGCCGGCATAACCGTCAGTTGCCGCCTCGAAGCGGCCGATACCGGCGAAGGAAAAGGCGTCTGCCCCGCCACCGGGGTTCAACGCCAGTTTCAAGGTCTTGGCATCCACCGGCAGCAACGCCCGTGGCACGCCGAGTTTGGCGGCATCGGCCACGGCGAACTGGGCATAACCGGTTTCGTTGTACTGGGAGTAACGGCGCAGGGTGTCGGCCGAAGTCAGGATCAACTGGCTGGCCACACGGTTGCTGATCCCGGTATTGACGATGGACAGGCGCCCGGCAGCCGACCATGAACCATTGCGCAGTGCCTGTGGCACGTCTTCGGTCCCGCGCCCCGCCAGGCCGTTGATTTCCACACGGAAAGCCCCCGGCATCAAGGCGTAGGTGGAGGGCATCAGGGTATAGGTCCCCGCAGCCAGTCCCGGTACGCCAGCGTCCAGGGTGATTTGCTGGCCGATCAACGGGTCTACCGCGCCGCCCTCCGGTGCCACCGGGGCATAACCCGGCTGCCCCCCAGGCACGATGGCGTAGACCGGGTTGCTGCCCAGGCCCGGCAGGACAAAGCCGCCGTTGGTGCCGATCTGCATCAGCGGGTTGTAGCGCGCATCGGTGGAACCGCCGCGTCCGGAAATAAACCCGGCGCCGAGCAATTCGCCGCCACCGGACAGGTCCAGCGTGGCCTCTGGCAGCACCGCCACCGATTGACCGCCAAGAATCACCCCCACATTGAGGTCGCCATTGAGGTTCGCAATCGCCCCCTGGCCAAGGAACGACACGGTCTTACCGTTGTACTGGTAGACCTGGCCATCCACCGTGCCACCGTAGGGCAACACCAGGCCCTTGCCGCTCACCGAAGTCAGGCTACCGGGCAGCAGCTCGACTTTTTGGGTGCCCAGGATGCCGACTTCGATCAGCCCCAGGGGGGCGCGCACGACCCCGCCCTGCTGGATGGTCGGGCCGCCCAGTTGCAGGCGACCGAAGGCCGAGTAAGGGACAGCGCCTGCCTCGTTGCCGGTACGGGCGATGGTCAGGGTGCGCGTCGGGTCGTAGCCGGCAACCCCGTCCACGTAGCCAGCCAGCACCCGTGCCCCGACTTCGGTCGCCGGGTACAACTGCGCGGCCCGCAGGGTCATGTCGCCCCGGGTCATGAGCTGGGTACTGATGCCCAGGGCGATTGCATCCGCGCTGGCCCCGGCGAGGAAACGCAGGTCACCCTGGCTGCTCAGTTGCACATCATCGAAACCACGCCGTTCGACACTCACCTGGCTATTGTCGGCCTGAGTCAGGCTGCTCTTGTTGCCGAACAACACATTGCCGCGTACCTCCAGCAGATTGGCGTTGGCGTTGAACACCGCCTCGGTGGCGCGTTGCGACATGGCGCTGGTCAACACCGGATGCAGGTATTGGTCCTTGGCTTCCAAGGGCGCAAGGATGCCCGCCAACAGCAGGTGAGGTGCCGACAGGTTGACCCGGGCATCTGGCGCAGCATTCTCACTCAGGCCGAGGGCGCCGCTGTACAGGCGCAGGCTCTGGCCCATCTGCAGCGATAGATCACCGTCAACACTCAGCAGGCCATTGCTCAGCAATGCCAGGTTGTCAAAGCCACCGGCGCTGACCTGATCCACGCCCAGGCGAGCATGCCCATATTCCAGCTCGACAGCCGCAGCCTGGGCAGTGCCCGCCAGGGTGCTGTCCTGCCGGGTCTGGCTGAGCACCAGCTCCCGTGGCTTGAGCACCCGGTCGGAGACCGCATTCTTGATGTAGTAAGGGCTTTCCAGGGCCAGGGCCAGGCTCCCGCCCGATGCACCGGCACCGCCGGCCTGGGCCACAAGACTGCCGTCCAGGTACAGGCCATTGTTGGAGGCCACACTGATGCTGCCGCCATTGCTGGCCACCTGCACCCGGCCCCGACCCGGCAGATCCAGGCCCGCCTGGGCACCGGACGCATCCAGGCGCGCGCCATCGCGTACCACCACAAACACATCACTGGCCTTGGCAATGCCGGTGGCGAGGTCAAGCTCGCCGCCAAGGCTGATCGTGCCGCCATTGCGCACCAGGCCATAGCTGCGGCCACGACTGTCCACGGCACTCACCGCCCGCGCGGCCACATCAATCAGCGCCTGCTCGCCAACCCAGATCGAACGCCCGTGACCCGCGGCATTCACCGCCTCGGAACTGGCCACGTTCAGGCCTCTCAGGCTGACGCTGCCGCCCCAGGCGTTGAGCGTGCCATTGAGGGTCAGTTGGCCGACGCTGCGCAGGTTGATCGCCTGGCCCGGGTCGACCGTGATGACCGCCCCCTGGCCCACGCTCAGCGCCGTGGTTGCCAATTGCGCAGCGGTGGAGTCCTGATGCCCAGCCGTCAGGCTCACGCTGGCGCCGCGACGCTGGCTCAGCACGCTGTTGAGCGCATCCTGTTGATACACCGGGGGTGTCCACAGCGCCATCAGGCTGGCCGGATCACTGCCGCTCGGCACCGTTTGCACCTGCTCGCCAACACGGTAGACCGGCATGTTGACCGCGACCTGAGTGCCGTCAGCGACGATCAACCCTTCATTGCCAGTGATGTCATACGCCGAGAACCCTTTGTTGAAAAAGTCTCCCGCCAGTTGCAGGGTGCCCGCGTCTGGAGTGCTTGCCTCACCGATCAGCACCTTGTGCGATTGCAACGCCAGGGTGCCGCCACCGCTGACACCGTAACCACGAATCTCACCGCCCAACACCAGCGCCCCCAGCGCGCCCAACGTCACGCTGCCGCCCTTGCCCCCGCTGACCTTGCCATCCTGGCCAGCAGTCGCGCCCGAAGACACCTGCACCAGGCTCCCCGCCCCCAGGCTCACATCGCCGGTGCTGCGCAGCGACACCTTGCCGCCATTGGCGTAAGCCACGCCACCGATGATGGACGGCTGCAGAGCCAGGTTGTTCCAGCGCCCGGAGGCATCCAGCACCGCCCCGGAGGCCACAGCGACTTGCCCGATCCCCGCCAGAATCACATCTTCAACGCCATTCTGCCGATTGAGGTTGACCTGACTCAGTACGTTGCCGGCATTGATGCTGCCGCCGTGGGCCGTCAGGTTGGCGTTGACCGCCACCTGCGGCGCATACAGGGTGATATCGCCACCGTCCGCCACCGACAACGCGCCATTGACCGTGATCTGCTGTTTGGCACCCACCTTGATCGCGCCCAACTGGAAGCCGTTGAGCTGCTCGCTGTCGAGCACCAGCCTGCCCTGGCGCCCGGCCGACAGCGCGGCGCTCAGGTCCAGGCTGTCGGCGATGGCTGGCGCGCCACTCTCGATCACTACCTGCTCCATGCCCGGCGTCAGGGCGTAACGCAGGGTACCCGTGCTTTTGTTGAAGATCGGCGTGTACTGGCCAATGATCAGTTGCGCACGCTGGGCCTGAGCCTTTTGCGACTGCTGGTAACCGTCAAGGTTGATGTTCGGTGCCAGGGTCTGGCGATCGCCCTGGAACACATCACTGATCAGTTGGCCTTCAAGCACCGCACTGCGCGTACCCACCACCAGCTTGCCGGCATCGCGGCCCACGGTGTAACCCGCCTCAAAGCGACGCTGTGGGGCGATCAACGGGTTGTAATAGAGATCGGTCCGACCCCAGCGCTCACTGGTGTCTTCAAAGCCTTTGTAAAGCCCGCTGTAGAGAATATCGCCCGGTGCTTTCGACAGCTCGTACAAGCGCCCGTCCGGCCCCTTGAGCCAGGTTTGCTGGACATAACCGGCCTGGACATCCACGGTGCCGCCCGACAGATTGATCTGCGCGCCCTGCTGGGTCACGACGTCACGGCCAGTAAACGTCACGGTACCGCCCTGGGCCATCCACTCGCCCACCGCGTGCCCTTGCGTGCCCAGATAGCCACCGACTTCCAGCAGGCCGCCAGCGGTGTACCAGCGATCCGTTGCGTAGCCGTTGGTACCCGCCGGCACAAACACCAATTCGCGCAGGTCGACCCACACATCGTTGTTGATCAACTGCCCGCCATCGCGGTTGACCGGTGCATCACGTTGCTCGTTGCCCTGCACGTTGATCTTGATGTTGTTGGCTTGCATCGCCACCTTGACGCCGATGGCGCCGGACACGTCGATCATCGCACCGTCGCGCACCAGGCTGCGCTGGCCGGCGCTGACCGCGACCTGGCCACCGGTGGCAAGGGTAATCGAGCCCTTCTGGAAGTCCACGGTGCCGCCGCTGACAATCTCGATGCGCGACTGATCGGTACGGTCGGCCACACTGCCCAGGTTATTGAACTGCCCGCTGATCAAGGGGTTCGCCAGCCCGTCAAGATTGACCAGGCCATTGTCGCGCTGGCTGTTGAGTGCGGTGGAGCCGCTGCTGTCGAGCAGGATCGCGGTGGTGCTGCCTTCGCCAAGACTGACGCTGCCGGTGGTGTCAGTGGACGAATTGAGCAGGTGAAGGGTGCCACGCGTGTCCACCGACGTGCTGGCCAGAGCGACACCGTTTTGCTGCACGGCGTGGCCGGTCAGGGTGATGTCGCCGGTTGCGGCCATGATCAGGCCGCTGTTGGTCACGCTGCCCGCGCTGCTGCCGGCCTTGAGGCTGCTGGCGACTTCATTGCCGCGTGTGGTGGAACGTGCATTGCCGGTGGTGCCCACGCCTTTGCGGATATAAAAACTGTCGCCGGCGGCCAGGGTCGTCTGGCCCTTGGCGGTGATGAGGGTCCCGGCGTTTTCCACTTCCGAGCCCAACAACAAGGCATAGCCACCGGCATCGGTGGACGTGGCCGCATCATGGGTCTGGATCAGCGCGCCCCGCTGCACCTGGACCTTGCCCGCCGCATCGGTGAACGTTGGCTGGGTGCCGTTGGCGTCGACGTAGAGCCCGCGCTGGGTGAATTGCTCATCGCTGATATTCGCTGCGGCCGCCACCAGGTTGCGCACATTGACCTGGCTGCTGCCGCTGAACACCACGCCATTGCGGTTGATGATCATCACAGTGCCAGCGCCCTTGATCTGGCCCTGGATTTCACTGGGGCGCGCGTTGGGGTCATTGACGCGGTTGAGCAAGGCCCAGTTGGACTGCTGCTGGAAGTCGACAGTGGTGTTGCGCCCGACGTTAAAGGTCTCCCAATTGAGGATGGCCTTGTCGGCGGTCTGCTCGATGCTCACCGTGGTCTGGCCACCGGCTTGGCTTTGGGTCGGGCCCTTGGCGTTGATCCAACCCTGGGTGAGGCTGTTGTCTACCTGCAAGCCGCCCTTGCCCAGGCCATCGGGAATCGTCGAGACCTGCCCCAACGCTGCCTGGCGCCCCGCCGCCTGCGCGGCCTGCTGGGCGGCAATCGCCGCAACGCTGTTGTTGAGCGTGCTCAGTGAGCGCTGCATCTGCTGGTTGACCCGCGCCTGCTGGGACAACGGCGGCGGCATCCCCGGCACCTGCGCCCCCGGACGCGCCGCCGTGGCCGCCTGGGACGCGCCCTTGGCCGCAAACCAGCCGGAGCTGAACGCCGTGGCCCCCTGGGCACTGCCCGCCACCAGCAACAAGGCAATGGCATGGGCCAACGGCTTGAGGCGCAAGACTGTCTGGCCGTGCGGGCCGCGGGCATTCAGGTTAACCGGTGGTTTGCAGCGGACCATCTGGAATCATCCTTGTGTGTTGAGATGCACATCACGTATGGGAGTTAGGCGGTTGGCGAGGGACGGGACTGAACTTCTGTCATGCAAAATTCATCTAGCGCCCACCGCCCTCGGCAACGGCTACCGGGGCCGGTGTTGGCGGGTAGGCAAATAAAAAATCAGCAACGGCACAGGCCGTTGCTGATCAGGTGTCGCAGGTCGATGAACGCTGGGGTTACAGCGGACGACCGATACCGTTGCAGACGTCGGTCTTGCCGATGCTCAGGGAGTTGCCGGCGGTCAGGAAGCTGCTGCGGATCGCGCTTTTCCAGGAGTCTGGCAGTGGCACGAAACGGTTGGCGCGGATGGCGTCATCGTTGTTGACGGTCTCGCCGTAGTGCTGGGCAAAGAAGTCACGCACCTGGTTGGACTGGTCGCCGTTGATATAGCACTGGCTGAAGATCAGGTTGGTGAAGCCCAGGATCGGGTAGCCCGACGTTGGGTAAGGCACCACACCGGCTACGCCGCTTTTACCGAATACAGGTACCCACTTGTCCGGGTTGGAGCGATCAGCCACGGCAGGTACCGACACGTCATCAATCGCAGCGGAAACGTTATCCGGCGCTGGCGATACACCTGCAGTGTTGCTGGCCACGTCCTTGCCAACGCGAGCGACCTTGGTAGCGTCGTCCAGGCCTTCCAGGGTAGTGGCGGCGTAGTCAGGGCTCATGTAGGTGATACGGCCTTCAGCGACCGTCGTATCGTTCAAGGCATTCATCACACCTTGGCTGCCGGCGGCAGAAACGGCACCGGCCGGCAGGCCACCGCTGTAGCTGTTGGCAAAGGTGGTGGTAACGGCGAAGCTGCCGGTTTCAGCGCACTGGGCGTTGAGGAAGCGCGTGAACAGTTCGGTGGTGCCGCTGCTTTCGCTGCGGTAAACCACGGTGATTGCACCGCTACGGCCAGCGCCAGTGATCTGGCTCCAGTCAGTGAGACGACCCGAGAACACACCGCACAGCTCGTTGACGCTCAGGTCAACGGCGTTGGCACCGCTCTTGCGAAAAGGAATGGCAACCGAAGTGGCTACCGAAGGCACCTGGATCAGCTTGCCCCAGCCTGGTTGCTTGGCCGATGCGTAGGTCGACAACTCAGTGGCATTGAGCTTGGAATCGCTGCCCGCCCAGTGCACGTTCTTGGTGGTCACGCCAGGTACGAGCTTGTCGTACTTGTTTTCCAGGAATGCCGCTTTGCCGTTGCCGCTGCCGACACCGATGTACGCGGCGAAACCGGCAGTCAGTACGCCGGGGGTCTGGTACAGCGGCTGTGGCAGGGTTGCGCCGCCGCCGTTGATATCAGCAAATGCTGCCTGGGCCGAGCACAGGGCCGCGAGGGTCATGGATGCCGCGAGAACATTGCGCTTAAACATGAAGAAGCTCCTTTCGTCGTGTTCATACGTTGAGGTAGATGGCTCTTGCATGACGCCATGGCACTCGGTTCACACGCCTTGATCCAGAGGGCTTGCCGGGCGAGGCCATGGACACGAAGTTCGCAGTTTCCGATGACAGATGTAGGAAAAAACCTCGGGAGGAACAGCTTGATTTTTAAAAAGATTCTCGGGTGTTTTGGCAATGATTCTGGCTTTTAACGGGCTGAGTGACAGCAAGGTTGCAGGGGTTGTTTCGAGGCGTGGGCTGGAAGGAACACCGGCTGTGTGCCGTGGGTTAAAAAATGACGAAATGAGGAACCCGAGGTTAGGTGATCCAAATGTAGGAGCTGGCTTGCCTGCGATACAGGCAACTCGGTTTTTCAGTCACACCCAGGTGATGCTATCGCAGGCAAGCCAGCTCCTACATTTGGGCAATGGTGTCAGTCGGATTCAAGTGACCAGTTGGTTGATCTCGATGATCGGCAACAGCACCGCCATCACGATCACCAGCACCACCGCGCCCATCACCACGATCATCAACGGCTCCAGCAAGGCCGTCATGCCCATGGCCCGCCGTTCGATATCCCGTGACAGGGTTTGCGCCGCGCGCTCCAGCATGGGCGGCAGGGAGCCGGTTTTTTCACCGCTGGCGATCAGGTGGATCAACACGGGGGGGAAGACCTTTTCCACCGCCAGTGCCGGCGCCAGGTTGACCCCCTCGCGCACCTTGGCCGTGGCATCACTGACGCTCTGGCTCAGGCGGTCGTTGGACAGGGTCTGGCGCGCGGCTTCCAGGGCACGCAGCAACGGCACCCCGGCGCCACCGAGGATCGCCAGGGTCGAGGCAAAGCGCGCAGTGTTGAGCCCCAGCACAAACCGCCCGATCAGCGGCAGGCGCAATACCCGGCTGTGCCAGTTCAAGCGCGCCACGGGGTTGCGCAGGTACAGGCGCCAACACCAGAAACCACCCACCAGGGCGGCAAAACACAGCGCGCCCCAGGCGCGGATAAAGTCACTGGCATTGAGCATCGCCAGGGTCAGCCCCGGCAGGTCCTGGCGCGCCTGGGAAAAGGCACTGACCACCTGCGGCACCACGTAGCTCAACAAGAAGATGACGATGCCAATCGACACCAGGCCCACCACGCCCGGATAGATAAACGCGGTAAGAATCTTGCCGCGCAGGTTGTTGCGTTCCTCGATGTAGTCGGCCAGGCGCTCCATGACCTGGGCCAGGTCGCCAGACTCCTCCCCCGCCGCAATCAACGCCCGGTAGATCGACGGGAAATCCCGTGGCCGTGCGGCCAATGCATCGGCCAGGCGCATGCCACTGCGCACATCGGCGCGCACCGCGCTGAGGGTCTGGGCGATGTGTTTTTTTTCCGCCTGCTCGACCGTGGCACTCAGCGCCGCCTCCAGGGGCAGGCTGGCACCGAGCAGGCTGGCAAGTTGGCGGGTGGCCCACGCCAGGTCGTTGTCCGACAGCTTGGCACTGAACAGGCTGCTGCTGCCCACTGCGTTGGCGCTGCCTTCGACCTGCACCAGCAACGCGGTCAGGCCCCGGCTGCGCAGGCTGGCAAAGGCTGCGCCCTGGCTCTCGGCCTCCAGGTGCCCGGTTTCCAGCTTGCCGCTGGCATCACAGGCTTCATAGCGATAGCGATTCATCAGGCGTCCCGTGTTACGCGCAGGATTTCTTGCGGCGAAGTGGCGCCGCTGCGGACCCAGCGCTCGCCGTCTTCACGCATGCTGAACATCCCGGCCTCGCGGGCGGCGATGCGTATTTCCTGCTCGCCGGCGCCCTGGTGGATCAGCCCACGCACCGCATCATCGACGCAGAACAGTTCATGGATACCGGTACGGCCGCTGTAGCCGACCTGGTTGCACTGGTCACACCCCACCGGGCGCCAGGTGCCGGGCGCCGCCGGGTCCGGCTGCTTGCAGTGCGGGCACAGGCGCCGCACCAGGCGCTGGGCCAACACGCCAAGCAGCGACGAGGCCAGCAGGAACGGCTCCACCCCCATGTCGATCAGGCGATTGACCGCCGACACCGCATCGTTGGTGTGCAGCGTGGCCAGCACCAGATGGCCGGTGAGCGAGGCCTGGACGGCGATCTGCGCGGTCTCCAGGTCACGGATTTCACCAATCATGATGATGTCCGGGTCCTGGCGCAGAATCGCGCGCAGGGCCAGGGCGAAGGTCATGTCGATCTTGGCGTTGACCTGGATCTGGCTGATCCCCGGCAGGTCGTATTCCACCGGGTCTTCCACGGTGAGGATATTGCTGGTACTGGCGTCCAGCCGCGCCAGGGCCGCGTAGAGGCTAGTGGTCTTGCCGCTGCCGGTGGGCCCGGTGACCAGCACGATGCCATGGGGCTGGCGGATCAGGCCATCGAGACGCGCCAACAGTTGCGGGTCCATGCCGAGCGTTTCCAGTTGCAGGCGCCCGGCCTGTTTATCCAGCAGGCGCATCACCACCCGCTCGCCATGGCCGGTAGGCACCGTCGACACGCGGATATCAATCGGCCGCCCGGCGACCCGCAGGGCGATACGACCGTCCTGGGGCAGGCGTTTTTCGGCGATGTCGAGCTGAGCCATGATCTTGATTCGCGACACCAGCGCGCCATGCAGGGCTTTGCGCGGCGACACCACATCGCGCAGGGTGCCGTCGACGCGGTAGCGCACCACCGAGTGGGTTTCGAAGGGCTCAATATGAATGTCACTGGCTTCGTCGCGGGCGGCCTGGGTCAGCAAGGCGTTGATCATGCGAATCACCGGAGCGCCGTCCTGGGTATCGAGCAGGTCGGTGATTTCGGGGATGTCTTGCATCAGGCGGTCGAGGTCGACTTCGTTTTCGGCCGCACCGACCACCGCTGCAGCACTGCCGGTGTCGGCGTAGGCGCTGGCCAGCAGGCCGTCGAGTTCATCGTCGCGTACGTGTTCGATGGGGGCCTGGCCGAATTGGCGATAGACTTCGCTGATCGACCAGCCGGGAGTCGAGGGGCAGATGGTCAGGCGCGGGCCGCTGGGGGTGGGGTGCAGGAGAATGCGTTGGGATTTGGCCCAGGCGTAGGGGAGCAGGCTCATGGTGTTTGAGCCCTTTGATTGGGGACATATCCGTTATTTTTGTGATGCCAACTGGTGGTTTCGCTCTTACAGCGAGTCACCTTGGAAAAGCCCCAAAGTAACCAAAAGGCTCTTGCCCCACCACTCGCTGCCTCGCCCAGGCTCGGAACGGGGCGCTCAAGATCAAAAGTACCAGCAACCTCCTGTGGGAGCTGTCGAGCCCTAGCGAGGCTGCGATAGCGGTGGGTCAGGCGACATGGATGTTGATCATGCCGCCGCCATCGCAGCCTCGCTAGGGCTCGACAGCTCCCACATTTTGAATGGGGTGTCTCTGGACTGGCTGCATTGACTGGGGGGGCGTTTGCCAAAAGTGACCCGCTGTAAGAGCGGAACCCTAAGTAGCCGTTACCACAGGGATGGATATGTACCCCCACAACACAATTGCCGCCACTGCAGGCAAGCCAGCCCCTACAGGTGATACAACTCACGGCTGTGTACTCCCACGAACCGGCACCGCCCCCGGAATCGCCTTCTCCACCGCCGGCAACTGCGGCGCCTGCACATCCGGCAGCGCCCAGCTGTGCTGCGGCTGCAACCCACCCTGGGCACGGCGCATAAAGTCATAGCGATTAAGCGTAATACTGCGCCCCGCGCCACTGTCGCGAATGATGTAGGGCCGCAAGAACACCATCAGGTTGGTCTTGTTCACACTGCGCGACTCATTGCGAAACAGCGCGCCCAGCCCCGGGATGTCCGATAGCCACGGCACCGCGTCGTTGCTCTGGGTATAGCCATCCTGCAACAACCCGCCCAGCACCATGATCTGTCCATCATCGAGCAAGATGCTGGTATCGATCGCCCGCTTGTTGGTCACCGTCCCCGCCTCCACCGACGCGCGGGCGTCGACGCTGCTGACTTCCTGGTAGATATCCAGCTTCACCGTGCCGCCCTCGGAGATCTGTGGCCGCACGTTCAGCTTGAGGCCTACTTCTTCACGCTGCACGGTCTGGAACGGGTTGTTGCTGGTGCCACCGCCACCGGTCACGTAGCTGCCGGTGACGAAGGGAATGGTCTGGCCGACGAAGATACTCGCCGCTTCGTTGTCCAGGGTCAGCAGGTTGGGCGTGGACAACACATTGGTCCCGCCCTTGCTCTTCAACGCCCGCGCCAGGACCTTGAGGTCCAGCACCCGGCCGATCCCTGGAATATCCACCGTGCCGTCCACCAGGCCGATGTTCAGGCCCTTGGGCAACACGTCGATACTGGTCTTGCTGGTGGGGGTGCCGTTGATTCCGCTGCCGCCCAGGTTGACCCCGCCAAAACCACCCTTGCCACCCAGGTTGCCGGCCTGCCACTGCACGCCGAATTCGCTGGCATCGTCTTCGTTGACTTCGACGATCAGGCTTTCGATCACCACCTGGGCGCGGCGCTGGTCGAGCATGTCGATCACTTCACGCAGGTTGCGGTACAGCGGGTCGGGCGCGGAAATCAGCAGGGTGTTGGTGG
Organism: Pseudomonas sp. FH4; assembly: GCF_000510915.2. NCBI lineage: Bacteria > Pseudomonadati > Pseudomonadota > Gammaproteobacteria > Pseudomonadales > Pseudomonadaceae > Pseudomonas > Pseudomonas sp. FH4. The sequence goes on from NZ_AOHN01000020.1 coordinate 280,508, forward strand.
TCGCATCGGCCTGGATCGTCACGCCGCCGGCACTGAAAGCGGTGTTCTGCTCGCTGGTGGTATTGCTCGCACCTGTGCTGTCCTTTGCATAACCACTGGGCTGGACACCGCTACCGGTCGGCGCGCCACTGCTGTTCTGGGGGCTGCCCTGACTGGTAGTGCCTGCCCCGCCCATTGCACTCAACTTAGTGCGGGCCTCGTCACTCACGCCACTTTCGCTTTCACCGGTGAGCATGCCGCGCAGGGATTGCGCCAGCTTGCCGGCCTGGGCGTTGCGCAGGTACACCACGTGCATATTGCTGGGGTTGCTCTGGGCATTGTCGAGTTTGTAGATCAGGTTGCGCGCCAGTTCCGTACGCTCGGGGCTGCCGGCGCGGATGATGATCGAGTTGGAGCGCGGGTCGCCGACCACGGCGATCTTCTGGGTCTGGTCGTTGCCCTGGGTTTCCAGCAACTCGGCGACCATCGCCGCGATATCGACGGCAATGCCGTTTTGCACCGGCACCACGTCGGTGTCGATGGCGCTCGGGGTGTCGATGCCGTCGATGATCTGTGCCACCCGCGCGAGATTTTCCGCATAGTCGGTAATGACGATGCTGTTGTTGCCGGGGTAGGCATTGATCGGATTGTTTGGCGAAACAATGGGCCGCAATACCGGGATCAGGTTCACCGCGTTTTCGTATTGCAGGCGGAAGGTGCGGGTCTGCATGCCATTGCCACTGGGGCTGGCGGCATTGTAGATCGGCCCGCCCAGCAGCTTGGCATCGGCTTCCGGGACCACCTGGGCCACACCGCCGACGTCCACCACGCTGAAGCCCTGCATGCGCAGCGCCGCCAGCAGCATGTCATAGGCCTGATGCGCCGGGACCTGGCCTTCGCTGACCAGGGTCAGGTTGCCCTTGACCCGTGGATCCACCAGGAACTGCTGGCCGGTGGCGCGGGACAAGGCGCGCACCACCGCCTGGATGTCGGCTTCGACAAAGTTCAATTGCACCGGCTGGTCGCCCAGCGGGTTGCGCACTTTGGCCGGGGCGGCGGCATGGCCACGGGCGCGTTGGGTCACCGGGTGTTGGACCCGTGGCTGAGGGGTGATTTCACGCTGGCGCTCGGGTATCGGCACACCGTTGCGCCGGGTATCGGCCAGGGGCTGGCCGAGTTCGCTGTCCACCAGCAATGGCGCAGGTGTCGGCGACTGGGTGTTGCTACAGGCACTGAGCGCCAGCAACAGCAGCGGCGCTACCTGGCGAAACGGCGCCGAAAGGGCGAATGACCACTTCATGAAGCTTCCTTAGCGCCAGGCGCCTGATCCATGCGAACGGTCCCGGACAATCTGCCGGCCGGGTTTTCAGCGGTGTCGCCAACACGCTGCAAGCGCGCTTGGGACACCTCCAGGGAAAGTGCGCGTGGGCTCGCCAGCAACCATCCGACCACGGCATCCGCTGGCGCGTCGGTAAAGGTCAGGCGCCAGCCGTTGGAGTCCACGACCTGCAATTGATAACGGCCTTCAAGTCCGGCAGCGTCGAGGGCCTGGCGCAAGGCACCTTCGCGGTCTTGCCCGGCGCGCGCGCCGGCACTGGCGCCCTGCAACAGCGCCTGCAAGGTGGCAGCCTGGGTACGCAGCTTGGGGGTTTCGGCTTGCCAGTAGTCGATCTGCTGCAAGGGTGGTTCAATCAACAGCAACCACACCAGCAGGCCCGCCAACACTGCCCCGCCGCCGCCCAGCAGGCGTTTTTCGCGCAGCGCCAGGGCGCTCCAGAACGTTTGGAACTGCGCGCGCAGGCGTTGATAGCTGAGCTTACTCATTGGCGTCTTCCGGGCTGTCGAGCGGCCCAAGGGTCCAGCCGTGATCATCACGGGTGGCGGTGAAACCGGCCTGGGCCAGCGCCGCCTGCCAATCACCTGCGGCCGTCGGGTTGCGACTGTCGGGCAACAATTGCAGGTGCAAACGGCCTTGTTCAAAAGCCAGGGCCTGGACGCTGCCAACCATAAACGGCAGGTGGCTGCCCGCCAATTGCACCAGGCTGCTGAAACGCTGGCCGGGGTCGGCGCCGGCGCCTTGCGCGGCGGCCAATTGCTGGCGGGCCTGTTGCAGCGGATTGAGGATGACCGGCAATTGCGGGAAGGCCTGCTTGACCTGGGCGATCATCTGCGCCTTGAGCTGTTGCCCTTCGCCTACCTGGCGCGCGGCGTACAGGTTCAGGCCCAGGGTCCAGACCGCCACGGCCAATGCGCTGAGCCCCAGTGCCCGCCCCCAACCTCCGTTGCTGGGGCGTTTGAGGCGCCCGTGCAAGCCCCAGCCCGGCACCACACCCTGCCAGCGCTGGGCCGTGTGCTCATCGATCTGATGCAGTTGCGCGCCACCGTTCAATAGCGCCTCCAGGGCTCGCGCGCCCAGGGGATGCAAGGCGCTCTGGTGCAGGCTCTGGCGCAGCAGCAGATGCCCCTCGACGCAGGCCACGCTCAAGCCTCCCGCCGGCGGTACGGGCAAGGCATAGGGCGCCGGGTACAGGCCACGCAGGCTGATATGCACCTGGGCCAGGACCCGGTTCAGTTGTTCCAGGCCCGCCTTTGGCAGCCACCCCACTTGCACTTGCCCGTTGCTCTCCCGGGGGCCATGGACCACCTGCACCTGTGCCACCGGGCCGAGGATCAGCGCCTGGGCTGCACAGGTCACAGCTGCCGTCACCTTGGCCGCCGTCAATGGCGGCAGTTCCAGGCTGGTCAGCAAACTGTCCCAAGGGTGCAGGAAGCACTGGGCTGCCAGGGTCTTGCGCGGTAGTGCCAACTGCCCAAGGCTGGCCTGCCCTTGCCGGCTGACCTGCCCGGTGCGGTCCAGCCAGGCATAGTGCACCAGGCTCTCGGCACTCAGTTGGTCCAGCGGCGGCAAGGCAATCCGCAAGCGCGTCATGCGCCCACCCGCCACCAGATCACCTGGGGTTGCCGGTCTTCGGGGCGATACAACAGCGCTTGCGCGGCAACCCGGCGCTGCTCGCGACGCGCGCGGCCGTGCCAGCGGAACCACTCGCTGGTGATCCCCACCTGCACCGAATCCACCACCAGGTGGGGCATGCGCAGGCGGTTGACAAAATCGCCCCGGTTGATAAACCAGCGCCCGCTGTCCCGCTCGGCCACCAATCCCTGGGCCTGGGGCAGGCTGAGCCCGGGCACCACCGCACTGAGCACTTCGGCGCTGGCAGTGTTGCCATTGACCCAGGTATTGCCGGGCAGCACGCTGACATACGCCGCCAGGCGTTGCAGCACACGCGGTTCAAGGCCGTCGATACCGGCGAGGTCATCCAGGCTGCGCAGCATCGGGGCCTTGGCCGGCAGCAGGGTCTGGGCGGCCTCGGGTGAAGTGCTGCGCAGGCTGCTCACCTCACTTTCGCCCGCACGCTGCGCATACGAAGCAAGCACCCGTTGGCTGATGCGCTGGCCGACGCCAGGGTCGATGCCAAGCAACTGGCAGAGGCGCTGGAAACTCTGCAATTGCGCAGCATCGGGCTGCTGCTGGCGGACCAGGTTGCGCAGGTTGAACTTGCCCTGTTCGTCATCCAGGCGCCCCTCGACCGCCCCGGCAAAGGGGCGCGCCCAGGGCTGATCGAGGCGGGTCAGCACGTCTTTACGCCGCGCATCCCACAACTGTTGTCGACTGGCTTGCAGCGCACCCTGCAACAGCCAACTGCCCTGGACCCGCTGTTGTTCGGCCTCAAGGCTACGGGTAAACACGCTTTGGCGGGTGAGCATGGCCCCGGCGAGCACCGCCACCACGGCGGCAATCAGCAACGCGCTGATAATCGCCATGCCATGCTGCTTCGCCGCACTGGGCAAATGCCTGTTCATGGCGCGCCTTATAACTGCCAGGAGCCGATATCGGCATTCACGCCGTCGCCATCCGGTTGGCCGTCGGCCCCGAGGGAAAACACATCGACTTCACCATTGGCGCCAGGGTTGAGGTAGTGATACGGGCGGCCCCACGGGTCGTTGGGCAAACGTTCGAGGTAGGCGCGCCAGTTGCTGCTCTTCGCATCGGCCGGGCGCTCGACCAGGACCTTGAGACCCTGGGTCATGTTCGGATAGGTGCCGTGGTCCAGGCGGTAGAGTTTGAGCGCCTGCATCAAGCCACCGATATCTTGCCTGGCGGCTGTGGCCCGCGCCTGATCCGGGCGGTCAAGCACCTTGGGCACCACCATGGCAGCGAGAATCCCGAGAATGACCACCACCACCATGATCTCGATCAGGGTGAAGCCACGCTGGCCCCGAGGGCCTCGCGGGGTGGATGTGACGTGCGCGATATCCATCTCGACATTCCTTGGCTTGAGTGCTTTTCGTCGCGCAGTGTTGCAAGCCAACATGTCAGGCGTATTGAAAATCCTCGGGAGCTTTGGTCGCCAATCGGTCAAGTGCAGCGGCTAGTCTGCGGGCCTGTTTCCCGGCATTGAGCACGTCATGCGTGGTCGTCAGAAGAACCAAGGTTTCACCCTGATCGAGGTGCTGGTGGCCCTGGCGATTATTGCCGTGGCCATGGCGGCGGCTGTGCGGGTGGCGGGGTTGATGACCCAGGGCAATGGCCTGTTGCGCGACAAATCCATCGCCATGCTGGCGGCCCAGAGTCGCCTGGCCCAACTGCGCCTGGAGGGGCGCGCAAGCCCCGGACGCAAGACGTTTGAGTGTGATCAGGGGCGCTTGAAGCTGCGCTGTGAACAGGTGGTGGCGGGCGATGGTTCCCTATTGAAGGTCAGCGTGCAGGTGCTGGATGCCACACGCGAGGCGCCGCCCCTGGCACGCCTGGAAACCCGGGTGGACCGCGCGCCTGCGTTGCAACAGGTCAAGGTCGAGTGAGCCTGGGCAAGGCTGGCGCCTCGGGCAGTTTATCGAGATTGACCCGGACCTTTTCGGTGCCCCGCTCGATCACCACCCCATCGCCCTCGATGGCCGCCAGGCGTACGCCGGGGCTGAGGCGCTCACCGGCGAGAAAGCTGCGTGGCGGTCCTTCGTTGAGGCTGAGGATTGCCACTGCACCCTGGGCGCCGGCCAGCACCCCGGACACCTTGACCTGTAGCGCCGCCGGCACATCGGCAAACCATTGCAGCGCCGGGCTGTCACTGCGCGCCGCCAACGCCTGGGGTGCAATCGGCGGGGTATGGGACTGCGCGGACGTCAGCAGCAGCGGCGTCCATGTAGCAACCCCGGCCAGCGTAGCCAGCAAGGCCAGGGCCTGGACGCCGTGGGCGGCAGATAAGCGATCGATGAATGCCATGGGCGGGACCTCCTGTTTGTCCATCCCGACAGCCTACAGGGCAAATCTCACGGTTTTATTTCAGTGGTTGATCCGGTTGAGGGCACACGCATGACGGATCGCAGGCAACGAGGTTTCACCTTGATCGAGTTGATGGTGGTGCTGGTGATCATTGGCATCGCCAGCGCTGCCATCAGCCTGAGCATCAAGCCGGACCCCTTGCACCTGTTGCGCAAGGACGCCGAGCGCCTGGCTCAGGTGTTGCAAATCGCCCAGGCCGAAGCCCGCGCCGATGGCCGTGCGATCACTTGGCGCGCGGATGCCAACGGCTACCGCTTGAGCCGCAGCCGCGACGATGGCCCAGGGCTGGAGGACTTCAAGGGCGATCCACAACTGCGCCCACGGACCTGGGACACCACGCCGCTGCAGGTGCGCATCGAACCCCGGCAAACCCTGGTGCTGAATGCCGAATGGATCAACCCGCCGCTGCAGGTGCTGCTGTCGGACGGGCAGCACAGCCTCAGCCTGCAACGTGATGCAACCGGCGCCCTGCGCGTGGTGAGCCCGCCATGAACCGTAACCAGCAAGGCTTTACCCTGATCGAGGTGATGGTAGCGATCATGCTGATGGCGGTGGTCAGCCTGATTGCCTGGCGCGGCCTGGACAGCGTGACCCGCGCCGACGCCCACTTGCAGGCGAGTACCGAACAGACCCAGGCGCTGCTGCGTGCCCTGAACCAGTTGCAACTGGACGTCAGCCTGCGCGCCGGGGTGGAACTGGCACCGCCACCCACCGCCGACCAGCCCCCCGCTGCGGACGCTTTGCCGGCGGTGACTGTGCGCAGTTCCGACAGCAAGGGGTTTCGACTGGAGCTGATCCGCAGCGCGCCCCCCCCCGGCGATGGTCTGCAACGGGTGCGATGGTGGCTCAAGGGCGACACCTTGTACCGCGCTGCGGCACCGGCACGGGATCGCTATCCGCTACCGGCCCCCAAGGAGGCGGTGGCGGTGTTGAGCCAGGTCAGCGACCTGCAAGTACGGGTCTGGGATAACGACAAGGGCTGGCGGCAGTTGAGCGGCAATCGCCGAAGCCATCCGGCGGGGCTGGAAATCACCCTGGTGCGGCAGACACCGCAGGGGGTGGAGCGCTATCGGCAGGTGCTGGGGCCGTTGGACTGAATTGCAGCGATCTCCCCTTGTGCGCGGTTGCTTACCTGTGGGAGCGGGCTTGCTCGCGAAAGCGGCGGGTCAGTCAACATCAATGTTTGCTGGGCCGACGCCTTCGCGAGCAAGCCCGCTCCCACAGGGAACCTCGCCGACAGGAGGGAATAGAGTCCGCGCCTAGCTGAGCAACACCACCCCACCCGGCAGCTGCGTGCATTTGGCCCCATAGGCATCGCGAATCAGCAATGCCACGCCTGCCAATTGCTCCAGGCTGAAGCGCGCCTGCACCCGGCGCTTGCCCAGTTCACGATTGAGCAAGACCAACATCCCCGGCCGGTAACGGTTGATCTCGTCGATCACCGTGTCCAGCGTGGCGTTATTGAACACCAGCACCTGCTCGCGCCAGGCGATCACGGCCTCGGTGTCCACCGTCAGCACTTGCCCCAGCCCTGCCGCGTCGTAGGTCAACTGGCGCCCGCTGTCCAGGCGCACGCTGCGCCCACCCACGGCAACCGCCAGCGAGCCTTCAATGCAGGTCACGCACACACTGTGATCGGTGTTGCGCACATTGAATCGCGCCTGGCTCGCACTCAGCCACCCTGCCCCCGCCTGTACCGTCAGCGGCTGCGCCGCCAGCACCTCGACCTCGCCTTCAAGCAATTCAATGCCCTGCTCACGTCGGCTGATACGGGTCTGGGTGTTGAGCTCCAGGCTGATGCCCTCGCTCAGTTCAACCCGCCGCTGCTCACCCACCTGCGTGCGGTAGTCGGCACTCAACCCGGCAAAACCACCGGGCACCGTGACGCGTACCATCACCAAGGCAACCGAGGCGGCAAGCGCCCCGCCGAGGAACGCACGCCGGCCAAAATGCCGGGGTGCCTGGGCCTGTGCCAGCGCCGGGGTCAATTGTTGCCACAACCGCTTGGCGTGTTCGAAAGCCTGGGCGTGCTCCGGGCTCTGGGCGCACCACTGGCGCAAGGCCTTGGCATCGGCCACGGTCGCCTGGCCCGAGGTCAGGAGGACCAGCCAATCGCGCGCTTCGTCGTGCAATCGGCTGTCGGGCGTGCCCCGGGCAGTGGGAAAGCTAAAAATTTTCAAGCGCGCAGGTACTCACGGATTGTCAGGGACTCAACACTAAGACGGTTTTCCGGCGCCGGGACCGAACCGCTGGATGACTTTTCTTTCCAGGCGCTGGGCGCAATGCCCCAGGGCGGCCTTGATTTCCTTCTCGACCATGCGCGTGGAGATGCCGAAACGCTGGGAGATTTCCAGGTGCGGCGCTTCCTCCAGGCGGGCCGCGATGAGGATCTTGCGGCGCCGGGCGGGCAGTTCGTAGAGCGCTTTGAGCAAGGACTGGATTTCTTTCTGGCCGCCCACCACCCGCGAGGGATCCTGGGCTTCGTCGCTGATGTTGAGCAACTCCTGGACCTCACTGCCGGTCAGCAGGCGGGCATCAGCCTGGCGCCGGTCGGCGGCGATGTTCAAGGCCATGCGATACAGATAGGCATTGGGTTGTTGCAGGTTGGCCGGCATGTCCATGCGGTCGACCCGCAGGTAGGTTTCATGCAGGACGTCATTGGCCAGGTCCTCCGAACCCAGGCGCTTGCGCAAACGCACCTTGAAGTCTTCGTAGGAGGCCAGGAACAACCTGACCATTGGCGTGTGCCCGGTATCCTTCATGCCCCGGAAACTCCTTCCCGTGCTGTGCATTCCATGCGTTTTCCTGTGGTGTCGGGCATTAAGAGCAGGGTCAACGGCAACCGCATCGAACTGGGTGCCGGGCGTTCTATCCGGGTGCTGCCCAGGCTGTGGACCAGCGCTTCATCACGCTGCGCATCACCGGTGGAACTGACCAGGCGGCTATGTTCAATCCACCCGTCGCGGTTGACCCAGACCTGTACCAGCGCCCGGAAACTGCCGGGGCGGGTCAAGGGCGAACGGCACAGGCTGGCTTCGACGGCCTGCTGCAAGGCCGTGGCATAACTGCGGTTGAGCCGTGCAGCATTGCGCGGCGACACCCCTCGACCGGCCAGCGGCTGGCTGACTTCAGGCAACTGCAGCGTAAATGCATCACTGCGTGCGTAACGCGCCATCAGGCCACTCCCGGTCAGTAACAGGCCCAAGGCCTGTTGGGCACTGTAGTGCCCATGCACGCCAATCGAACGCCGCCCGTGGGTCAACTCGCGGTCCACCAACACCGCCATCCCGGTGGCACGACTGAAAGCTTCCAGGGCTGGCACCAGGCTTTGCGCAGGTAGATCCAGGCGTAACACCTTCGGCTCCCCAGCCAGAGCTGCGGGCAGTGGCAACCACATCCAGGCCAACAGCAAGACCAGGCAGCAGTGTGTGCGCCTCCAAGCCCACCGTTCGACCCCTGCTCTGCCTTGCTGCACGGCTGACGTGTCCTGGGAAAAGCGTCATCCTGAGGCCAATTTATGAACCTGATGTTACGGTGATGGCAAAAAAAACATCACGGTTTCACCCGTTTCATCGGGCTAGACTGGCAAGCACTTACGGCCCACTTCCTCGGGCCAGCCAGGAGGCCCTGATGAAGCGGTTGGTGATGCTGTTGCTGTGTGCGGGCCTGGTGTCGGTCGTGCAGGCCGAGGACACGCCGGGCGGTTGTGTCGAAGCCAGGGTGGATGGGTACAAGGCGCCTGACTATGGGTGCTTGAGCCAGCAGATGGGCGGCAAGGCCGCGCAGAAAAACCGCGAGACCCGGGAAAAACCGGTCCATCAGCGGCCGCCGAACCAGATTGGCTTGTCGACACCTGCGGCGACCAGCGTGCGGATGGGCAATACGTTTGGGACAGGGGTGAAGCCGCAGCGGCCCTGAGGCCGCCACGCCCTCCACTTACAACAACGACAACGGATAACTGATAATCAACCGGTTCTCATCAAACTCCAGCGTGCTGTAATCGCGACGCAACGTCGAGTTACGCCAGCGCACGTTGAGGTTCTTCGCCACCCCGCTTTGCACCACATACGCCAACTCCGACTCCCGCCCCCATTCCCGGCCATCAGTGACCGCCCCTACATGGGCATTGCTGCCGCGGATATAGCGAGTCATCAACGTCAGCCCCGGCACGCCCAGGGCCGCGAAGTCATAGTCATAACGCAGTTGCCAGGAACGCTCGCGCGCTGCGTCGTAGCTGGCGTTGTAGCTGTCGTTGGCCAGGCTGGTACCGGCGGTGCCATTGACCCGCATCCAGCCATTTTTCCCGGACATGCGTTGCCCGCCCAGGTACAGGGTATGGGCACCTGTTTTTGCCGAGAGCATCCCCGACAGCGCACGGTTTTCCAGGTCGCCAGCCAGGGCCTTGGCGTTTTCTTCGCCAGAGAAATAACCCAGGTTGGCCCCCAATACCCAACTGCCCAGAGGCTGGCTGTGGATCAGGTTGAAGTAGCGCTGCTGATAGATATCGACCAGTTCCGAGTACCACACGCCCACTTGGGTTCGCTTGTCGTTGAACTGGTACTCGACGCCGCCGAAGTTGAAACGGTCCGAGGTCACATCCGCGCGCCCGGCCATGAACATGTCTTCCATGCTCGCGTCATTGCGCGGGCTGTTGGCGCGGAACTGGCCGCCGTACAGCGTCAAGCCGTTGAGCTCGCGGGAGGTCAATTGCGCGCCACGAAAGGTCTGGGTCAGCGAACGGCCATCGTCAGAGCGCAACACCGGCAGGGCCGGTGCCCACTCCCCGACCTTGAGCTCGGTGTTGGAAAGCTTCGCCTTCAATGCCACGCCCAATCGCCCGAAATCATCCGCCGGGCGACCGTCGTCGTGCACCGGCAACAACTGGGTGTTGGCGGTGCCCTTGCCGCCATCGAGTTTCACCGCATACAGGCCCAGGACATCCAGGCCAAAGCCCACGGTACCCTGGGTAAAGCCGGAGCGTGCATCGAGGATAAAACTCTGCGTCCACTCCTCGGCCCTGGCCTGGGAGTAACGATCATCGACAAAGTTGCGATTGATATAGAAGTTGCGCAGGTTCAACGAGGCTTTGGCGTCGTCGACAAAACCTTCGGCATAACTGTTGGCGGTAAACGCCAGGCAGCCCAGCAGCACAGGGTTGGAACGGGAAAGGATGTTCATTGTTGTTATTCCTTTGCTTTTTGACAGGCAACACTCTCCCGTCGCAGATAAACCGCTATCTGCCGGGAAAATGTCGTGGTGGTTCTAGCTAAGAGGCTGCTGGGTTACCTAGCCCGCCAGCGCGATGATCGCCGGCACACTGAGCACCGCCGTGTAATACCCCATGAATTGCACGCCGGTGTTGAAACCCAGAAAGCGCGCCAGGAAACCACCCAGCAACCCCACCGTGACGATCACCAGCAGCCCAAGCAGACCGCCCTCCCAGATACCGATCACCAGCACCAGGCCGATAAACGTTGCGATCACCGCTTCGTGGCTGATCTTGCGCACCACAAAGGCGGCGGCGCCATGGGCAAAGTTCATGGTGAACGGGTAGGCCACCAGGATTGCCACAATCACGGCGAGCATGCCGTAGCCGAGGAAGTCCCAGGTGCTGAGCAAGTTGTGCAGGTTGTTGACCTGGCCGCTGGCGTTGTCCACCCAGAAGCGTGGCGGTGCGTTGAACAGTGGCGCGGCCGGGCCGGCAGCCACCGGGCTCAGGGGCAGACCGAAGGCCATCAACGGGATCAGGGTTTCGGCGATATAGGTGGACTCGGTAACTCCGTTTCGCGCGGTGATCACCGTGGTCAGGCGGTCGTACGCCTGCTTGATCCGCGCGCCGATCACTTCGCCCATGATCACCGTCATCGCCACCGGGCTGAACACGAACGTCGCGCTCGACACGCTGGCGGCCATGGCCGTGACTTTCACCTGGCGTCGGTTGATGACTTTGAACGGGTTGGGGAAGTAGCCGCTCCAGCCCTTGACGTCCGGCGCCAGGGAGAACACCCGGTATTCGTTGCGGCGCATGTGCTCGCGCTCACTTGGGGCCAACAGCGAAAACAGCGACGCAATCAGCGGCGCCACGGCGATGCCGAGGAAATAGCTGACTGACAGTTTCACCCCGTAGTGGCCGGTCAAGGCCTGCAACGCGACGATCACCACCACAAACGGCACCAGGGTCAACACCGAGGCCCAGCGCCCGGCGGAGAAATAGGCAATGGCCAGGGCCGCACACAGGAACACCCACGGCGCGAACTGCTTGATCACCCCGCCAAACGGCGCCAGTAACACCGCGAACAGAACCGACAACGGCACCGCAATCAACGCCGCCACCGCGCCGCCGGTGATCATTTTGCGCAGGGCGATATGTGGCACGCCGAGTTTGCGCAGGTAGTTGGCGTCGCCAAGCAAGGCGGTGGCCACCGTATCACCGGGGATGCCCAGCAGAGCCGTGGGCACCGCGTGGGTCATGTGCTTGGCCACCGCACCCGCGAGGAAGAACGTCAACACCCCGGCAGGCGGTGCGCCGAGCAACACCACCAGCATGGTCAACGGCGCCAGGGTGGCGGTTTCGTCGGTGCCCGAGACCAGGCCGATGGCGGAAAACACCACCGCCCCCAGAAGCCCCAAGGCGAACGCCATCATGATTTCATGCATCAGCATTTCCATCACGGTCGCCCTCCGTTCAGGTGCGCCTGTTCTTCACGAGCCTGGCCTTCACGGAACAAGTCGTACAGCTCCAGTTCGCGCAACTCGGCGATCACTTCGTCAGACAAGTCCTCCAACCGACCAAGGCTGCCGTACTCCTTGAGCAGATCGGCCACCACTTGTTCGCGAAACGCCGGGTCCGCCGCGTGCTCCTGCACGTCACGCTTGGGCGGGAACAACTTGGCGCTGATCACGCCTGCACCCAGGCAGCCGAGCACGCCCACCAGCATGGCGTAGGTCTTGGCCATCTGCGCCGACTCGACGATGGGTTGCAGCAGGTAATGTGCGCCGAAATACGCGCCCAGGCTGACCACCGCACCGATGCCAATGGACAGCACCAGGTCGCGGCCATCGATGGTGTCGCCCCAGACCTCATAGAGGTTTTGCTTTTTTGGCGGTGAAAGAGGTTGCTGCATGGTGCCCTCCGCGCCCTTGCGGGCTTGTTGTTTTTATTAAGGCTTTTTATGAGAAGCATTGACGCGCTTTTATGGCTTTCGCCACTCGCGAGCCGCCGACGCGCTGCAACTGGCTGTCGATAAACACGCCGACCTCGATCAATCGCTCAAGGTCGACACCGGTTGCCAAACCCTGATGTTCCAGCAGGTAGACCAACTCTTCGGTTGCCACATTACCGGTGGCTCCCGGTGAATAAGGGCAGCCACCCAGGCCGGAGACGGAGCTGTCGAACACCCTGACCCCGGCCTCCAATGCCGCCTGGACGTTGGCCACGGCCATGCCATAGGTGTCATGGAAATGCCCGGCCAGGGCGCTGACTGGCACCTCTGCAGCACAGGCCGCGATCAGCCGGGAAGTGGCTTGCGCAGTACCGACGCCGATGGTGTCGCCCAGGCTGATTTCATAACAGCCCATCTCATGCAGTGCCGTCGTCACCCGTGCCACGTCGCCGGGCGCAACCTCGCCACTGAACGGGCAACCCAACGCGCAGGACACATAACCACGCACCGCCACGCCTACCTCGCGCGCCTTGGCCAACACCGGACCAAAGCGCTCAAGGCTCTCGGCAATCGAGCAATTGATGTTCTTGCGGGAAAACGCCTCGGAGGCCGCCGCAAACACCGCCACCTCCCGACACCCCACCGCCAGCGCGGCGTCCAGGCCTTGCAGGTTGGGCACCAGGGCGCTGTAGGTCACCCCGGCTGGCTGCCCGAGACGGCGCAGCACCTCGTCGGTGCCGGCCATCTGCGGCACCCAGCGTGGCGAGACAAAGGCCCCCGCCTCCAGGGTTCTCAGCCCCGCCGCGACCAGCCCCTCCAACAGCGCCACGCGGGTTTCTACCGGCAGGCTGCGGGCTTCATTTTGCAGGCCATCGCGCGCGCCCACTTCCACCAACCGCACAGAGTCCACGGTTACTGCCCGCGCTTTTCAAGCAACAGCTCGGCGGCCCGATCAGCGCGCACGTCATGGCTCTCGACCATGCGTTTGACCAGCCAGTCCAACTCTTCACCACGGGCGCCGGCCGACAACGCAACGTTGCGCGCATGCAAGGCCATATGCCCGCGCTGGATGCCTTCGGTGGCCAGGGCACGCAAGGCGCCGAGGTTCTGCGCCAGGCCCACGGCCACGGCGATTTCCCCCAGTTCCTGGGCAGTCTTCACGCCCAGAATGCGCAGCGACAATTGCGCCAGCGGATGGGTCTTCGTCGCCCCGCCCACCAGCCCCAGCGGCATTGGCATCTCAAGGGTGCCGACCAAGTGCCCGGCGCTGTCCTTTTCCCAGGTGGTCAGCGAGCCGTAGTGACCGTTGCGGCAGGCGTAGGCATGGGCGCCCGCCTCCACGGCACGCCAGTCATTGCCGGTGGCCACCACCAGCGGGTCGATGCCGTTCATGATCCCTTTGTTATGGGTCGCAGCGCGGTACGGGTCGATCACCGCAAAGGTGTAGGCGTCAATGATCCCTTCAATGACTTCTTCACCGCTGTACGCGGCGGTGGCCAGATGCTCAGGGGCGATGCGCAACTGGGCACGGGACAGGCGCAGGTCCGCAAGGTTGGACAAGATGCGCAGGCGCACCTTGCCGCCAGTCAAGCGTTCCATCAGCGGCGCCACGGCTTCAGCCATGGTGTTGACAGTGTTGGCGCCCATGGCATCGCGCACATCGACGATCAGGTGCGCCACCAGCATCGGCCCGCGCGGGCTGTCGGCAAAGGTATGGACCTCGATGTCGCGGCAACCGCCACCCAGCTTGATCAGCAATTGGTCCTTGCTGTTGGCCTGGGCGATGATTTCATCCTTGTGCCGCAACAGGCTCAGACGCGCATTGAACGGGTCAGTAATCCCGACAATCTGCACTTGCGCACGCATCAATGGCGCGCTGCTGGAGGTCTGGAAACCGCCGGCGTGACGGGTCAGCTTGGCCATGAACGAGGCCGCGGCGACCACCGAGGGTTCTTCCACCACCAACGGGATCAGGACGTCGCGGCCGTTGACCTGGAAGTTGCTGGCCACGGCGTAAGGCAATTCAAAAGTGCCGATCACGTTTTCGATCATGCCATCGGCGATCTCCAGGGGCAGCGCGCCAGCCCCGCGCAACAGGTCGGCATCAGCCGCGCTGAGGCCCAATAGTTGCTGGAGGTGGTCAAGACGCTGGCGGGGGGACAGGCTACGAAAATTGGGCAAGCGCGAATCGATTGGCATCAGGGGCTCCTTGGGGAGTCATTTGTTATTGGATGACGCCAAATTGCCCGATCTGTAGCCTTGAAAGAAGGTACAGTTTTGCCGGACAGTTACGCGACTGTACCCATAACAAGCATCCCACGAGGAAATGCCCCATGGCGCGCTCGACCCTCGCGCAGCAGGTAGCCAGCGCCATCGCCCAGCAAATCACCGATGGCGCCCTGAAAGCCGGCGAAAAGCTGCCGTCGCTGCGCGAATACATGCGCCTGCACGGTCATTCGAAAAATACCGTGATCACCGCCTACGAACACCTGGCCGCCGAAGGCTTGGTGGAGGCCCGCCACGGCCAGGGTTTTTTTGTCATCAAACGCGTGGCCCAGCCCCGCGAAGAAGACGACAGCCTGCCCTACAACCGGGCGCTGGACACCATCTGGATGATGCGCCAGCAGTTCCTGCGCGACCCTGGGCATTCGCCCCTGGGGGAAGGTTTCCCGCCGGTCGAATGGCTGATGGATATGCGCCTGGACAAGTTCCATCGCCAGGTGGTGCGGGCCGGTGTCACCACTTTGTTTCGCTATGGCACGCGCCTGGGCAACGCCGGGCTGCGCGCACGCCTGGTCCAGAAGCTGGCGGACTACAACATCAAGGTCTCGACCCGCCAGTTGGTCACAACGCTTGGGGCCAACCATGCCATGGACCTGATCATCCGCCGCTACGTCAACCCGGGCGACCCGGTGCTGGTTGAAGACCCGGGCTACTACCCGCTGTTCGGCAAACTGCAATTGCAAGGCGCGAGCATGCTCGGCGTGCCACGCGAGCCCGACGGGCCGAACCTGGGGGTGTTGGAACAGTTGCTCAAGGCCCATCGCCCCAAGCTGTTCTTCCTGCAATCGATCGGGCATAACCCCACGGGCTCGGACTTGTCACCGGCCAAGGCGCACCAGTTGCTGCGCATCGCCGAGACCTATGACCTGCTGCTGGTGGAAAACGACGCCATGGCCGATTTCAAACCCAGCTCGGCGATCAAACTCTCGGCCCTGGACCAACTCAACCGTACGTTGTACCTGGGCAGTTTTTCCAAGTCGGTGTCGGCGGCGCTGCGGGTGGGGTTTATCGCCGGCAGCAAGCAGCGGATCGAAGAGTTGGCCGATATCAAGATGATCCTGCATAACAGCGGCGCCGAGTACAGCGAGCGGACCATCGACGTGATTCTCGGCGAAGGTCAGTTCCTGCGGCACTTGTCGCGCCTGCAAGATCGCCTGCGCCAGGCCACCGCCCGCGGCCTGGCCTTGCTCGACGAACTGGGTGCCGAAGTATTTTGTCGCCCCGAACAAAGCCTGTACCTGTGGGCGCGTTTCCCCCAGGTCGACGACGCCAACCTGCTGACCCGCCTGTGCCTGGCCGAGGGCGTGATGCTCGCACCAGGGGCGATTTTCTCCACCCAACCCAAGAGCGTCGTGCCCTGGACCCGGCTCAACGTGGCGTATCTGGATGACCCGGTGTTCTGTCGGATCATCCGGCAAATGCAGCAATAAACCGCAATCAATAGGAATGTGCCGAAAGATTTGCCAGAATGCGTGACTTAGAAACATTCGCATTCGCAGGATATTCCCATGCACGCCCACCCTTCGCTCCCCGCTGCGCGTCGCATCCTCGCCGTCGAGGATGACCCGGTGCTCGCCGCCCATCTGGACAGCCACCTGGGCCAACGTGGCTTCGAGGTCACGTTGCGCCAGAACGGTGGAGAAATCGTCGAGTTGGTGCGCGCCCAGCCTTTTGACCTGATCCTGATGGATATCATGCTGCCAGGCAGCAGCGGCCTGGAGGTGCTCGCGCAACTACGCCGGCATCAACGGGTACCGGTGATCCTGATGTCAGCCCTCGGCGCCGAACAGGATCGCATCACCGGGTTCAGCCAGGGGGCCGACGATTACCTGCCCAAGCCGTTCAGCATGTTGGAAATGGATGTGCGCATCGATGCGATCCTGCGCCGCGTGGCCTATGAACATGAGGTGCCCGGCACGGCGCGCAATGAGGACCCACAGCTGACGTTCGACGAGCAACGCAACGATGTCAGCCTCAATGAGCAGTGGGCCGACCTGACCACGACCGAGTATCGGGTACTGGAAACCCTGGTGGCCCATGTCGATGAGGTGCTGACCAAGGCATTCCTGTACCAGCAGGTGATGCACCGCGCCTATTCCCGACATGATCGCAGCCTGGACATGCATGTCAGCCGCATCCGCCGCAAGTTGCAGGCCATCGGCTACACCGCCGGACGCGTGGAGACGGTCAGGAGCACCGGCTACATCCTGACCCGGCTGGCGCCATGAGGCTGCCCCACCGTCATTCGCTGTTGTGGAAACTGATCGGCCTACTGGCGGTGCTGTGCCTGCTGGTGGTCAGCCTGCAAGTGGATGTGAGCCAGCGTATCCAGGAAGCCACTGCGCGCTTGCCCGCGCCCACCCGGCAAGTTCTTACCGATTATGCGCAGCAGGCCGAAGCCGCCTGGCATGAGCGCGGCGCGGCGGGCGTCGACGAGTTCCTGAATACCTTGCGCGCCAGGGAGCAGGTGTGGGCGGTGGTGGTGGATGAGCACCATTCGCTGTCTTCCCAGGCACTGACCAGGCTTGAACGGCGCAAGTTGGATTTCGTGCGCCGGATCGACTGGCCGGTGGGTCGCCCCGGTGGCCGGCCAACGTTTTATATCCCGTTCAGCGATGGCCAATCGCGGCTGGTGATGGAGTTGCCCTTGCACCTGGACCCGCGCAAGGACAATGGCCGCTGGAACATCCTCTTGCAACACGTACTGCCGGCCTCACTGGCGCTGTTGTTCGGCGTGCTGTTGTACCGGGTGCTGATTTCGCCGCTGGTGATCCTGCGGCGCCAGGCCAATGCGCTGAGCGCCGGTGACCTGGCGTCACGGGTCGGGCCCCAGGTGACACGCCGCCGCGATGAGCTGGGCGAGTTGGCCCGGGCCTTCGACCATATGGCCGAGCGCCTGGAGAGCACCGTGGTCCTGCAGCGGCGCTTGCTGCGGGACTTGTCCCACGAACTGCGTACGCCCTTGAGTCGGTTGCGGGTGGCCGGTGAGCGCGAGCCCGACCCAACGGCATTGCGCCAACGCCTGGAGCGCGAAGTGCAAGGCATGGAACGTTTGATCGGCAGCACCCTGGAGCTGGTCTGGCTGGATACCGAACGCCCGTCGATGCCGGTGGAAGCGGTGGAGATGGAGCCGTTGTGGGACCTGTTGCGCGAAGACGCCTGCTTTGAAAGCGGCTGGTCGAGCGAGCGCCTGCCTTGCGAGCTGCCCGCAGGCGTTTGGGTGCTGGGCAACCTCAATGGCCTGGCCCAGGCCCTGGAAAACATCCTGCGCAATGCTATCCGCCACTCCCCAGAACAGGGTGTGGTGCGCCTGACCGGTAAGCTTGAGGGCGATTTCTGGCACCTGTGCATTCAGGATCAGGGGCCGGGGATCGAGCCGGACAAGCTGGAGCAGATCTTCCTGCCCTTCACCCGCCTCAATGCCGCCCGCCCGGGCGGTGACGGTTATGGCCTGGGCTTGTCGATTGCGCGCAGCATCGTGCAGTTGCAGGGCGGCACGTTATGGGCGCAAAACACCACGCCCGGCCTGTGCCTGCATCTGCGGCTCAAAGTGTATAAGTTGTAAATTGCGTTTACTCCCATATGAGAATCACTAGCATTGGCGCCATGCATTACTTGTGCCCAACTCGATCCCAAAGGGGTTGTGTTGCCTGATCTGGCCCCGATGAGCCCACCATGAAAAGCAAACCCCCTGCCTGGCCGACACTCTCGCGGATTGTCGCCGCGCTGATCGGCGGCTACCTGTTTACCTATGCGTTTACCGCCGCCCTGGCGCGCCTGTTGCCCATGGACAAGGTTGATGCCTTGGTCGTCGCGACCCTGCCTTCTTTCCTGATCTACACCCTGGTAATCCTCTGGGCCTTTGGCTGTCGCAACGCCTGGCGCGCCTGGGCCGGAGTGGCCCTGGCGCTGCCATTGGCCGCCATCGGGTTCTGGCCACAATGGCGCGAGGTGCTGGGATGAAACACAAGACCCTGACCCAGGCCATGGCCTGGCTGCATACCTGGAGTGGGCTGGTGTTCGGCTGGCTGCTGTTTGCGATCTTCCTCACCGGCACCCTGGCGGTGTTCGACAAGGAAATCGACGGCTGGATGCGCCCGGAAGTCCCCACCACCAGCCTGTCGCAAAGCGCTGCCGCGCAGCAGGCCCTCGGCTACCTGGCGCGCCAGCATCCCGAGGCGAAGACCTGGAACATCGGCTTGCCTGGCGAGCGTTCCGACACCCTGACGGTATCGGCCGGCGAGCAACGCCGTGGCGGCGGCACCGCGCTCGACCCACACACCGGCGAGCCCCTGGCCGTGCGCGAAACTGCCGGTGGCGGGTTCTTCTTCCGCTTCCACTTCACCCTCAACCTGCCGCGTGACCTGGGGATCTGGACCGTCGGCCTGGCGGCCATGGCAATGCTGGTGGCGCTGATCAGCGGGATTGTGATTCACAAGAAGTTCTTCAAGGACTTCTTCACCTTCCGCCCCGCCAAGGGCCAACGCTCCTGGCTCGATGCGCACAATGCGACGGCGGTGCTGGTGCTGCCGTTTCACCTGATGATCACCTATACCGGGCTGGTGATTTTCTACCTGATCTACATGCCGGCGGCGGTGGATGCACTGTTTGATGGCGATCGCGACAACCTGGGCCGGGCCCTGCGCGGTGCGCCCGCCGAACAACAGGCGCGCGGCGAACGCCCCACACGTAGCGAAGCCGCCGAGTTGACGGCGCTGGAACCGCTGCTGCTCGCAGCGGAGCGAGCCATGGGGCCAGTGTCCAGTCTGTCGATCCACAACCCGGGCCGCAGCGACGCGCGTATCGAGGCGCGCCCGGTGCTGGGCAACCGCATCGAACTGACCAAGGGCCAGAGCATGCTGTTTGACGGGGTCAGCGGTGAGATTCTGCGCCAACCCGCCGTCAGCCGGCCGAGCCTGCTGACCCAAAAGGTCATGGCCGGCCTGCACTTCGCCCAGTTTGGCGGCTACTCGATGCGCTGGTTGTACTTTGTCTGCGGCCTGGCCAGTTGCGCGATGCTGGCGACCGGTGTGGTGCTGTTTACCGTCAAGCGCCGCCGTCGCCACGATGGCGAAGGGGCTGTCGGCGCCCTGCTCTACCACGTCGCCGAACGCCTGAACGTGGCGGTGGTGGCCGGTTTGATGGTGGCGTGCGTGGCCTTCCTGTGGGCCAACCGCTTGCTGCCGGTGGAACTGGCCCAACGCGGTGGCTGGGAGGTGCGGGTGTTTTTCCTGGTGTGGTTGTTGAGCCTCGGCCACGCCATTGTCCGTCCGTGGCGCAGTGCCTGGCGTGAACAACTGGCACTGGCGGCTGCGCTGTGTATCGGCCTGCCGGCGCTGAACCTGCTGGGGGGCAGCAAGGGTGATTACTTCTACCTGGAATTGACCACCGTCGCCCTCGGCCTGATGCTGGCCTGGCCGTGCTGGAAGCTGTGCCAGGCGCCCAAGGAACGTGCCCCACGGCGCGTAGGCAAGCAACCTGTGGCAGAGGCCAACTGAGATGGCATTGATTGCAGCGTTGTTGCTGGCCTGCGGTGGAATGCTGGGCTTATGCCTGGGCTTGGAACGGCATTACAAACAACTCTGGCAACGCCTGCCCTCGCCCATGCTGCGGCGTGGCTTACGGGGGATGGGTTGGGTGCTGCTGGCGGCCAGCTTTGCCGTGAGTGTGCAGGTGTGGGGCTGGGCCATGGGGCCGGTGGCGTGGTTTGGGTTGATTTCACTGGCGGGGCTGAGTGTGGCGTTTTTGCTGCCTTACAGCGCCCGCTGATTGCACGAGCTGGCTTGCCTGCGATGCCATGGGTATCTACACAGCTCTGTTCTTCTTGGCGTTGTGTACCTATCCGTTTTTTGTGTAACGGCGGCTAAGATCAACAGCAAGAGCAAAAGCAAAGTGCGGAGCTACTTACCTGTGGGAGCGGGCTTGCTCGCGAAAGCGTCAGTAAGAACGCCGCAGAGTGTCAGATACCCAACGTCATCGTTAACGACCATCGCGAGCAAGCCCGCTCCCACAGGGGTACGCGCACGATTCGACGATCAGGTCGGCTGTCAGGCCGCCTCGCTTTGTCTGTGATTTTGATCTTAGGCGCCCCGTTAAACCACGCTGGCCGTCATCCGACATTGATTTGGGGGCGCCCCCCCCCCAAATCAATATCGGATGACGGGCACACCGAGCCTAGGCGAGGTGCCGAGTGGTGGGGCAAGAGCGTTTTGCTTACTTTTGCGCTGTTCAAAAGTGAGCCGCTGTAAAAGCGGAACCATTAGCCGCCGTTACACAAAAAACGGATATGTACACAACGCCAAGAAGAAAAGAACTGTGTAGATACTCATGCCGCAATAGCGGCGGATCATTCAGCACATGTGTCGACTGACACTCCGCCATCGCGAGCAAGCCCGCTCCCACACAAGTCCTTCCTACAGGGAAAAATAACGCTTTGGGTCGGCTCAGTGAACGACAGCCCGGGTCACCAAAAAACTCAACAACTGCGGCTCGTCTTCCAGTTCAATCGCCTGTACCGGGCGCGGCAGGTGGTCCAGCACGCTGCGCCAGAACGCCTGGGAGGCCTCGTCCTGGTCGTAGAAACGCACCAGCCAGTCAGCCTCGCCGCTGGTCAATACCTGAGTGGCCACGGCACGGCCAATGCCCTTGCGGCGATAGCGCTTGAGGATAAACAGGTCCGCCAGCTCCAGGGCGTTGATTCCCGCCAGCTCGCTGCGTTCGATCAATAGAAAACCGGCGATATAACCGTCGACCAGCAACAGATTGGCGCTCCATTGCGGGTCTTGCCAGTAGCGCGACAGGTGTTCTTCGTGAATATAGAAACGGCCGTCCGCCTCGACGTCTTCCTGTTCCCAATCCGAGGATTCATAGGCATAGAACTGGTAGAGGTTGCGGATCAGCTCGGCCTGTTCAGGGCCGGTTTGGATCAGTTCAACGGTGGTGTCACTCATGGCAGGGCTCACGCGGGCGGGGCGCCACAGTAGCGAAGGGCGGCGCCCCAGGCAAGCCGCTACCCCCCGGCGACGGCCTGCTGCCTGGCCTGGGGCGCTGCGCTCAACCACTGCTCCAACTCACGATGGACCTGTGGCGCCAGCAGTTGCCGGTCAGCCATCCATTGGTCGTTGAATACCGTGTCCAGGTACTTTTCACCGCCATCGCACACCAGCGCCACGATCACGCTGTGGGCCGGCGCGTGCCGGGCCTCGCGCAGGGCCTGGTAGACCACGCCGCCAGCCGAGCCGCCCAGTAGCAAGCCGTAATGCCGGGCCAGGTAGCGTGCGGTTTCAAAGGCCTGGGCATCGCTGACGGTCAATCCTTTATCGATCAGCGCATAGTCGACCACGGCACCGATTTCCGCGCCTTCGGGGGTGCCGGTACCGGATTGGTGATACGGCGCACCGGGGCCGCCGAAGATCACCGACCCACAGGGTTCGACACCGATCACCTGCAGGCCGCGGGCATGGCGTTTCAAGGCGCGCGCAGTGCCGCACAGCGAGCCGCCGGTACCGACGGCGCCCACCAGATAGTGGATTTCGTCCCCCAGCGCCGCGCGCAATTCCGCTGCCAGCGCCGTGTAGCCATTGGCATTCGCCGGGTTGTGGTGCTGGCGGGTCCAGTAGGCGCCCTGCTCGCTGGCGATACGTTCGGCGGTGGCATCCCGGTCGGCAGTAGCCAGCCCGCCACCGGGATCGCCAACCCGCACCAACTGCGCACCAAAGGCCTGCATGGCCCGCAGTTTGTCGGGGCTGGCGTGTTCGTCAACCACTGCGGTGAAGCTATAACCGCGCTCGGCGGCGAGCAACGCCAGGCCCAACCCGGTGTTGCCCGAGGTCGACTCGACAATCCGTCCACCCGGCTTGAGCTGCCCCGAGGCCTGTGCCTCATCGAGCATCTGCCGGGCCATGCGGATCTTGGCGGTGCCGGTGGGGTTGAATTGCTCCAGCTTGAGCAGCACGCAGCTGCCGTTTTCAGTGACGCATAATTTGAGCAGCGGCGTATCGCCGATCAGTTCGGACAGGCAAGTCTTGATCATGACAACCTCTGGGCAGTATGAAAAACAGGCGCGGCGCTTAGCCGGCCAGGGCCGCGACGGCGCGTTGCAAGCTGGCGAGAAACGCCTGGTTTTGCTCGACCAGGCCCAGGGACACGCGAATGAAACCGGTGTACCCCGGCTCGCGCCAGGCCTTGACGATGATCCCGTCCTTGAGCAGTTCTTCGACCACTTCCAGGGCATTGCAGGCGGTATCGATAAACAGGAAATTGGCCTGGGACGGCGCCACGCGAAAACCCGCAGCCTGTAGCCCCTGGGTCAGGCGCTGGCGCTCGATCGTGATGAATTCGCGGCTGCGCACCACGTGCGCCTGGTCAAGCCAGGCGGCCTGGGCAGCCTCCTGGGCCGGTTGATTGACGTTGTACGGCGTACGCACCCGGTGCAGCGCGTCGATCAGGCTGGGGTGCGAGGCAATGCCATAGCCGATCCGCAGCCCCGCCAGCCCGTAGGCCTTGGAGAATGTGCGCAGGATGATCCACGGCCGCGTCTGCGCGCCCAGGATCGCCAGGGCGTCGGCGCCGTCCTCGACGAATTCGAAGTACGCCTCGTCGATCACCAGCAAGGTATCGGGATGGGCGGCGGCGACCAGCTCAGTCAGTTCAACCGGCGATAGCGCTGTCCCTACCGGGTTGCAGGGCGTGCTCAGCATCAGCATCTTCGCCGGTGGCTGGAGGGCCGCAGCCCAGGCCGGCAAATTGAGGCTGAAGTCATCGTTGAGCGGCACCTTGTCCACCTGCGCCCCCATCATCAACGGCAGGCTTTCATGCAGGCTGAAACAAGGCTGCTGGGTGACGACCCGATCCTGGGGATCGAGCAGTGCCAGGCACAGCAATTCGAGGATGTTTTCCGAACCGTTGCCGAGGATGATTCTGGCCGGATCGATATCCAGCTGCCCACCGATCAGTTGCCGTAACGCCCGACCGCTGGGGTCGGGATAACGCTCCAACCCTGCCCCGCCCTGACGCGCAAGCATGGCAGCGGCGGCCGGCGACATGCCCAGGGGGTTTTCGCAGTTGGACAGCTTGGTCACCGTTGGCGTACCGAGCTTACGTGGATCGGCGCCCGGGTCGTACAGGGGCAAGCGCCGCACACTGGGCCGCACCAGCGCCTCGATGCGGTGGGCGGGGTTGTCTTGATGCATTGAACACCTCCTTGTTATGACAGTGCGATGGCGCCTGCGCGGTCCAGCGCCTTGAGTTGCCGTTCAAACGAGACGATCAGCAGCAGCGCCGTGGCCGCCAGGCCTATCGCCAGCCCGGCCCATACGCCAAAGATGCCGTAGGGACTGACGATGCCCAGCAACCAGGCGGCGGGCAGCCCCACCAGCCAGTAGCCGAACAGCGAAATACGCAACGGCCCCGCCGTATCGCCGATACCCCGCAAGATGCCGTTGCCGATGTTCTGGCTGGCATCAAAGATCTGCAGGACGATGGCGATCAGCAAACCGGTAGCCATAAGGCTCACTGCATCCTGGTTGTTGGCGTGTTCGGTGCTGATAAACAGGCCGATCACCTGTTCGGGCAGCAGTGCATAGGGAATCGCAAACAGCAGCATGACCACCACTCCGAGCCCCAGCCCCAGGCGCCCCAACTGCCGGGCGCGCTGATACTGCCCGGTGCCGCAGGCCTCGCTGATATGGATCGAGGCCGCGTGGGAGATCCCCGCCGAGAACATGAACACGATGTAGATGATCTGGTTGAGCACGGTCTGCGCCGCCAGCGCTTCCATGCCCAGGGTGCCGATCAGCAGGGTCAGCACGCTGAAGAACCCGGCCTCGCTGGCATAGGTCCCGGCAATCGGCAGTCCGAGCTTCCACACGGCCTTGATCGCCGTCGGCGAAAAACTCAGCTGTGCAAGCTTGAAGTAGCCGGCCAGGCGCCGGTGGGTCAGCACCACCACGAGGAACATCAGGAACGACAGCAGGAACACCACCGCGCTGGTGATTGCCACCCCTGCCAGCCCATAGGCCGGCAGGCCCAGTTTGCCGAACACCAGCACGTAGTTCAGTGCCGCCGTAAGAACGATCGACACCAAGGTGATTGCCAGCAACGGGCCGGGGAACTTGAGGCCGACCGTGAAGTGGCGCAGCGCCTGGAACCACAGGCACGGCAACAGGCCTGGGGCAATAATCAACAGGAAGTCCATGGCCCCCGCCACGACGCTGGCGTCCTGGCCCAGCCATGTCAGTGGTTGACGCAACGCCAACAACACGCCCATAAACACCAGGCCACTGACCGTGGCCCAGAACAGGCCCGCCACCAGCAGCGCACGCACTTGAGCTTCATCGCCCCTGGCGTTGGCTTGCGCCACCAGATTACTGACGCCCGTGACCAGCCCGGTGCCGGTGGTGCGCAACTGGTTGAACAGGGCGAGTGCCAGGCCACCGGCTGCCAGCTCCTTGGCGCCCAGGGTGCCAAGCACCACGATATCGATGGTGGTCAGGGCCACATACGCCAGGTTGGTCAGGATCAGCGGCAGTGCCAGTAGCAACAGTGCCCGGCTGTCAGCGCGCCAGGCGCCAGGTTGCGCGGTATTCAAGCCGACCATAGCTGGACCCTCTGCCCACGGTTCTGCGCCAGCGCGCGATCGGCCATCAAGCGACCGAGGGCGACATCGGTCACCACCATGCCGCTGTTGTAGGCAAACACCACATCATCGCGATGGCGCCGTGCGGGTGCCAGGCCCAGGAGGATATCCGGCAGTTCGGCGTCCACCTCGGGCAGGCTGCCGTCAGCCGCCGCCAGGTCGGCGCTGGTGACCTGCATCTGCGCGATGTCGGTGGCGATGCGGTAGTCAGCGCCATGCAGCACGTCGGCATCGATGCCATAGCCGACCAGCACTGCCACGGCGCCCGGCTTGAGCCAGGCCCGCTGCACTTGCTGGCGCGCCGAAAGCCCGGCGACGCCGAGGATGATATCGGCCTCGCCAGCCGCCGCCTGCAGGTCGTCGACCACGATCACATCGCGCAACGGATAGTGTTTGTGCAGGTTGTCCCGCACTGCGCGCAGGCCCTCGGCGTAGTGCCCATAGACATACAATCGCTCCAGGTCCGGCATGGCCGCCAGCAGCATGGGCAGCGCCACCTGGCCCTGCACACCGGTGCCGACCACCAGGGCGCTGCGGGCATCCGGGCACGCGGCCCTGGCCATCAACGCCGAAGTAGCCGAGGTGCGCAGCGGCCCGAGCTTGACCACATCCATCAAGGCAATCGGACGGCCGGTGCGGTCATCACACAAGAAGATAAACGAGTGGAATTGATAGGCATCGCGGGTGCGCTGCGGATCATGTTCGTAGACCACCTTGAAACCCACGGTTTGGCTCGCGCCATCGCGGCCGACCATCGAGTAGCTGATTGAGCGCCGGTCTGCCGGTTCGACAATGGTCTTGAGCGGGTTCTGCGAGTCGCCGCTGCGCAAGGCCTTGTACGCCTGCTCGACCACCTGCAGCACTTCGCGGTAACTCACCCCCAGGTCTTCGAGCGCGGCTTGGGGCAGCACCCATAGATCAGCGGGGGCAGCGGGTTTGTTCGAACTGTTCACTCAAGGCTCCTTGTGCAATGGTTTTAACGCTCACGCCAGGCTGTCCAGCTTCCAGCGCAGGTGTTGATTACGCAGTTCCACCACCACTTTGTGGGGCAATGGGGCTTCGTGAAATGGCGACTCGTTGGAGTCCATCTGATAGCCGGCAGTATTGAGGTAGATCAGCAAGTCGCCGGCCTGGATCGGGCAGTCGAAGGCGACTTTGCGCCAGGTCAGCATGTCCGACTCCAGGCAGGTGGCTCCGCCGATACAGGCGACAAAGGGCGACGGCGCCCGTGGCGTTGCCGGCAGCAGCAGTGGGTCAGGCAGGAACTCGCTGTTGAACCATTGTTCGGAGAGGCTGAAGCTGCTGCCCTGCACGGTGACCAGTGCATACCCGTCGCTGGCGCTGCGGTCCTTGACGCCCTGCACGCGGAACACACTGATGCCGGCCTGGTCGAGCAAGGCGCGGCCAGGTTCAATGATCAGGCGCACCCCGTGTTCGATGACCTTTTGCGCCAGGCTCAGGCCGGGGCTGACGGGCGTGGCGAGGATATCGTCGAGGGCCTCGGCCCCGGCGCGCAACGCACCATAGGGATAGAACCCGGCAAACCCTTTTTCCCCGTGATAACCCTCGGCACAGTCCTCGGCCATAAAGGCCCGCCACTGCGCCGGGTCGACATAACGCACGGCAAAACCACCCCCCAGGTTGACCGTGCGGCAGTTGTCCAACTCACTGGCCTGGCACAGATCG
Source organism: Pseudomonas sp. FH4 (assembly GCF_000510915.2). Classification (NCBI taxonomy): domain Bacteria; kingdom Pseudomonadati; phylum Pseudomonadota; class Gammaproteobacteria; order Pseudomonadales; family Pseudomonadaceae; genus Pseudomonas; species Pseudomonas sp. FH4. The sequence continues at coordinate 307,593 of NZ_AOHN01000020.1, forward strand.
ATCAAGTGGCTGGCGACTTGCGCCCGCTGCTCGGTGTCATAACCGCCCAGGTGAAAGGAAAAGCCTTGCAAGTCCAGGTTCGCCACATGCTGGCGGCAGAACACCAGGGCCTGGTCGCACTCCCGGGCATTCAAGCCGAAGCGGCTGTGGGGCTGGCTGCTGGGGCAATAACGCAACAGCAGGTGCGCCCGTTGTCGCATCGATTGCGCCAACTGCTGGATACGCATCAGTTCCTCCAGCGAATCCACCGCCAGCAAGCACTGGTGGCTCAAGCCCAACCCCAGCAACTGATCACTCTTGCGCGGGCCGGACACGCCGATATCACCGCCGGCAACCCCGCCCGCCAAGGCCTTTTGCAGCTCACCGACGCTGGCCACATCCACGCCAATCGCACACTGCGCGCAGGCCTGGATAAAGCAGTTGGCCTTGTTGGCCTTCTTGGCAAATAACAGGCTGCCGCGCACCTGGGCGTCGGTGAAGCTGTGCTGGAAGGCTTCGACATTGGCGTGAAAGATCTGCGGGCACAGCAGATGCAATGGCGAGCCAAGGCCGTCGACCAGTTCGGTCAATCGGGTGCGGTGCTGATCGAGCAGCCGCTCGACCCACAGGTGGCGCAGGCCGGGCAATGAGCTGGAATGGGTCATCGGTCTAGAACTCGAATTTGGCCGAGAGGAACACTTCGCGCTCGCGCCCCACATCCAGCCCACCCTGGTAATAGGCGCTGGCGTAGTAGTACTTGTTGGTCAGGTTCTTGCCGTGCAGGCGGTAGGTCACCGGGGTATCCGCCAGTTTCGAGCGGTAACTGACGCCGGCATCGAGCAAGGTGTAGCTGGGGATGTAGCCGCTGTTCTGTGGATCCACCGGGCGGCTGCCGACGTAGCTCAAGGTGCTGTCCAACGACAGGCCGGGCACGGCGGCCACGCTATACAAGGCACCGACCGCACCTTTCCACTTGGGCACACTTTCGGTGCGTTTGCCTTCTACCGTGACGTCATCGACATCTTCCATGCGCGTGGACAGATAAGCCGCATTGGCGGTGAGTGTCAGGGCATCGGTGACGCGGTTGGACAGGGTCAGCTCAGCGCCACGATGGTGAAATTCACCATCGCTGACGTAAGTGTTGCTGGTATTCAGGTAACTGGCCTTGCGCCGGATATCGAACACCGCCAGGCCCAGGTTCAGGCGATCATTGAGGTCCAGCTTCAGGCCGACTTCGTACTGCTGGGACTCGATGGCGTCGGTGGGCTGGTTGGCATTGGTCGCGTTGTAGGGTGCGTAGTCGCCCTTTTCAAAGCCTTTGGAGTAGCTGACGTAGGTCATCAGGCTGTCCCAGGGCCGATAGATCAGCGCGGCGCTGGGCACGAATACGTTGTGGCTTTGCGCCGGCGCCTTGGCCGAAAGATGATCGGCGCGGTACCAGATATAGCGCCCACCGAGCATCACCTGGAACTGTTCGTTCAGGGAAATCAGGTCGCTGGCAAAGACCGAGGTTTCCTTGATGGAGGACACAAAGTCGGTGGGCTGCTCCGGGCCGAAATGCCATTTCGGCGGGTTGACCGGGTGCAGGATGTTGCCTACCGAGACGTCACCGATGCTGATGCCCGGAGTGCCGCTGTCCACCGAGTCCCAGAACGGGCTGACATCCTTGAATTGCTTGTAGCCGGTGCCGAAGAACACGTCGTGATAGATGTTGCCGGTGGCGAACTTGCCGGCCAGGTACGACTGCAGTGACCAGGTGCTGAACACTTCGCCACGGGACACATAAAAGTCCGCCGAGCCAATATCACCATTGGGCTTGATCCCGAACAGGTCGTTGTAGCCGCCGTGGCGCTCGACCCGCGAATAGTTGCCCTGGGTCACGGACGTCCAGTTGTCATCGAGTTCGTACTCGAACTTGGCGTCGAGGTTGGCGCCTTCGGTCTGGTGGCGGAACCAGGAGCCGGTCAGCAGATCCCGGCGATTGATCTTGGGCGGCAGTACATAGCTGGACGGATCCAGCGGATTGGCGCGGCCGCTCTGGTCGGCACGCAGCAATGGGTCGGAGACCGTGGATTTGCGCGACCAGTCCGCGTTGAGTTGCAACAGCGCACGATCACTCAAGCGAAAATCGGTGGCCAGGCCAATGAACTTGCGCTCCATGTCGCGGGCGTGATCGAAGTCACCGTTTTTTTCGTAGCCCGCATTCAGGCGATAGCCAAAGGCGCCGTCGTTGAATGAGTCACTCGTATCAATCGCCACGTAGCGGCCGAGCAACGACGAGCCTTGCACGCTGACATTGAGCAGCGGCTCCAGGGTCGGGCGCTTGAGGATGTAGTTGATGGTGCCGCCCGGCGAGTTGAAACCGTAGAGAAAACCCGACGGGCCCTTGAGCACATCGATGCGCTCGACGTTTTCCAGGGGCACATCGTGGTGCGGTGCCAGGGTCAGGCCGTCGCGGCGGATGGTGTTGAAGTTGTCCATGGCAAAGCCGCGCAGGCGGAAGTTGTCAAACCCACTACCGCCTGAAGCACTGAGCACCGAAGGGTCGAGGCTCAACACGTCCACGGCGGTGCGCGCGGAGCTGTCGGCGATGGTCTTGCTGGAGTAACTCTGGATGGCCAGGGGGATTTCCATGGCGTCCTTGGCGCCAAAACCACCGGCATTCACTTCCAGCGCCTTGTTCAGCGGTGCGCTGACCCGGGTGGCTTCAAGCTCGGTGACCGATTCTTCGCGATCTTCTGCTGCGACGGCGGGCAAGCCAGTGAGCGAGGACATCAGCCCCACTGCCAACAATGTGGGAAACCGTGGAGCAATCCCGTGCAACTGGTTCATCTGCAATCCCTTGAGCCAAAAGTAAACGAGCCGACCTCAGGCATGGAGACACATGAGAATCGTTATTGATAGATACAATATAACATTTCTATTTGCCAAACAATCGCACAATCATTCAATACCGGCTATCGCGCCGCTACTAAGCTCAGGCCTTTCCTGGATCACCTGAGATGACTGCCATGCCCTCCTACACCGCCATCAACCTTGCGCACAAATACAGCCTGTTCAGCGAGCAATGGACACCCAAGGTCGTCGCGCAGATGAACGACTACCAATTCAAGGTGGTGAAGATCGAGGGGGATTTTGTCTGGCACAGCCACGCGGATACCGATGAGACCTTCATTGTCCTCGACGGCGCGCTGCGTATTGATTTTCGCGATGGTGCGGTACAGATCGGCGCCGGTGAGATGTTTGTGGTGCCCAAGGGCGTCGAGCACAAACCGTATGCCGAGGGTGAGGTGAAATTACTGCTGGTCGAGCCCTGCGGTGTGTTGAATACCGGTGATCAGGGCGGCGAGCGGACCATGCTCAATGATGTGTGGATCTAGATCACCACATTGCGGATAAAGCGCACCGCCACGGGCCCCTCATTGCGATAGGCATGGGGCTGGTGGCTGGGGAACATAAAGAACTCGCCGGCGGCGATGGTGGTTTCGACATCGCCCACCACCAGGGTCAGGCTGCCCTCGAACACAAACAATTGCGTGCTCCAGCCTTCCAGGTCGGGGTCCGGGCAATAGCGGTCGCCCGGTTCCAGGCGCCACTCCCACAGTTCAACCTCACGCCGGGCGGTAGCCTTGGCCAGTAGCACGGCTTTGCTGCCATCGATTTCCCCGGTCCAGGCCAGTTCGTTGATGCGGCTGTGGTCACGGGCATCGGGCGCCTGGATCAGGTCGCTGAAGGCCACGTCCAGCGCTTCGGCCACACGGTCGAGGGTGGACAGGCTGACGTTCTTTTCACCCGCCTCGATGGCCACCAGCATGCGCCGGCTGACCCCGGATTTTTCCGCCAGGGCCGTCTGGCTCAATTCGGCCGCGTGGCGCAGGCGACGAACGTTCTGGCTGACGTGCTGCAGGACCGAAGCCCGTTGCGGATTTTCTTTGTGCACTATATTGCTCACTCGATGGGTTTGCGCAGTATACTGCCCAGCTGCGGCGCATTGTGCGTTCCGCGCCCCTCCTGTGCAAGACCAGAGCCGCCATGACCACCTCGACCTCCTCCGCACTGTTTTCCCGTTTCAGCAAAGCCGAATGCGTGCTGGTGCTGATCACCATGATCTGGGGCGCAACCTTTATCCTGGTGCAACATGCCATGACCGTCAGCGGGCCGATGTTCTTTGTCGGCCTGCGTTTCGCGGCAGCGGCGCTGGTGGTGGGCCTGTTTTCCCTGCGCAACCTGCGCGGCCTGACCCTGTTTGAACTCAAGGCCGGGGCCTTTATCGGCACCGCGATCATGTTTGGCTATGGCCTGCAAACCATTGGCTTGCAAACGATCCTCAGCAGCCAGTCGGCGTTCATCACCGCACTCTATGTGCCCTTCGTACCGCTGTTGCAATGGCTGGTGCTGGGGCGGCGCCCGGGCTTGATGCCGAGCATTGGCATCATGCTGGCCTTCGCCGGCCTGATGCTGCTGACCGGCCCCGCCGGTGCATCACTGAATTTCAGCCCCGGTGAAATCGCGACCCTGATCGGTGCCATTGCGATTGCCGCCGAAATCATCCTGATCAGCGCCTACGCCGGCCAAGTGGATGTACGCCGGGTGACGGTGGTGCAACTGGCCACCGCGTCGCTGCTGTCGTTCCTGCTGGTGGTGCCTATGGGCGAATCGTTACCGGGCTTTTCCTGGTTACTGCTGTTCATCGCCATGGGCCTGGGCTTGACCAGCGCGGTGATTCAACTGGCGATGAACTGGGCGCAGAAAAGCGTCTCGCCGACCCGCGCCACCTTGATCTATGCCGGCGAGCCAGTCTGGGCCGGGGTGATCGGGCGGATCGCCGGTGAGCGCTTCCCGCCGATTGCCATGCTGGGGGCGGTGTTGATTGTGGCGGCGGTGATTGTCAGTGAGATGAAGACCCGGCAACAGAAGTCCACTGGTAGGAGCGAGCTTGCTCGCGAAGAGCGTTAACGATGACGCGGGTAACCTGATACCCCGCAGCGCTCTCAGGTTTTTCGCGAGCACGCTCGCTCCTACACAGGGACAGTTAAGGGTTTTCGGTGCATCTTGTAGGATCCTGCCACAGCTTGCCGTTTGGTAATCCGGTTTCCGGCACGTATGATGCATCCCAAACCACTGCAGATTAGAAGCCTATGTCCCTGATAGTTCTACTGCTTCTGCCTTTCATCGGCAGCTGTCTGGCGGCCTTGCTGCCGCACAACGCACGTAATACTGAATCCCTGCTGGCCGGCCTTGTGGCCCTGGTCGGTACTGTACAAGTCGCCCTGCTCTACCCCCAGATCGCCGACGGTGGCGTGATCCGCGAAGAATTCTCCTGGCTGCCCAGCCTGGGCCTGGATTTCGTGTTGCGCATGGATGGCTTCGCCTGGTTGTTCTCGCTGCTGGTATTGGGCATCGGCAGCCTGGTGTCTTTGTACGCCCGCTATTACATGTCGCCGGATGACCCGGTGCCGCGTTTCTTTGCGTTTTTCCTGGCGTTCATGGGCGCGATGCTCGGGTTGGTGATCTCCGGCAACCTGATCCAGATCGTGTTTTTCTGGGAACTGACCAGCCTGTTCTCGTTCCTGCTGATCGGCTATTGGCACCACCGTTCCGATGCGCGCCGTGGTGCCTATATGGCGCTGATGGTGACCGGTGCGGGTGGTTTGTGCCTGCTGGCGGGGGTCATGCTGCTCGGCCATGTCGTCGGCAGTTACGATCTGGACCAGGTGCTTGCCGCCGGCGACCAGATCCGTGCCCACTCCCTCTACCCCATCCTGCTGACGTTGATCCTGATCGGCGCCCTGAGCAAAAGCGCGCAATTCCCCTTCCACTTCTGGCTCCCCCACGCCATGGCCGCACCGACGCCCGTGTCGGCCTACCTGCACTCGGCCACGATGGTGAAGGCCGGCGTGTTCCTGCTGGCCCGCCTGTGGCCCTCGCTGTCGGGCAGCGAAGAATGGTTCTGGATGGTCGGTGGCGCCGGTGCCCTGACCCTGTTGCTCGGCGCGTATTGCGCGATGTTCCAGAACGACCTCAAGGGCCTGCTGGCCTACTCCACCATCAGCCACCTGGGCCTGATCACTCTGCTGCTGGGCCTCAACAGCCCGCTGGCTGCCGTCGCGGCGGTGTTCCATATCCTCAACCACGCCACGTTCAAGGCTTCGCTGTTCATGGCAGCAGGCATCATCGACCACGAAAGCGGCACCCGCGATATCCGCAAGCTCAGCGGCCTGGTGCGCCTGATCCCGTTTACCGCGACCCTGGCCATGGTCGCCAGCGCCTCCATGGCCGGGGTGCCGTTGCTCAACGGTTTCCTGTCCAAGGAAATGTTCTTCGCCGAAACGGTATTTATCTCCTCGACCCAGTGGGTGGAAATTGCCCTGCCGGTGATCGCGACCATCGCCGGTACCTTCAGCGTGGCCTATGCCCTGCGCTTCACCGTGGATGTGTTCTTCGGCCCGGCGGCCACTGACCTGCCGCACACCCCGCACGAACCGCCACGCTGGATGCGCGCGCCGGTGGAGCTGCTGGTGTTCACCTGCCTGCTGGTGGGGATCTTCCCGGCCCAGGTGGTGGGCTCGATCCTTGCCGCCGCCGCCCTGCCGGTGGTTGGCGGTGTATTGCCCCAGTACAGCCTGGCGATCTGGCACGGCTGGAACGCGCCGATGATCATGAGCCTGGTGGCCATGACCGGTGGCGTGGTCCTGTACCTGCTGCTGCGCAAGCAACTCAAGCGCGGGCGCTTCAAGTACCCGCCGATCATCAGCTACTTCAATGGCAAGCGCATGTTCGAGCGCTGCCTGGTGGTGATGATGCGCGGTGTGCGCCGGCTTGAAAAATACATCAGCACCAAGCGCCTGCAGACCCAGTTGTTCCTGCTGGTGCTGGCGGCGGTGGTCGTCGGGATGATCCCGATGCTGGGCAACAGCCTGAGCTGGGGCGACCGGCCGAAGATTCCCGGTTCCATCGTCTTCGTCACCCTGTGGCTGCTGGCGATTGCCTGTGCCCTGGGCGCTGCCTGGCAAGCCAAGTATCACCGGCTGGCAGCCCTGACCATGGTCAGCGTCTGCGGCCTGATGACCTGCGTGACCTTTGTCTGGTTCTCTGCGCCGGACCTGGCATTGACACAACTGGTGGTCGAAGTGGTGACCACCGTGCTGATCCTGCTGGGCCTGCGCTGGCTGCCACGGCGGATAGAAGAAGTCTCGCCACTGCCTAGCTCGTTGCGCAAGGCACGCATCCGCCGCCTGCGCGACTTGCTGCTGTCGACCGTGGTCGGTGGCGGCATGGCGCTGTTGTCCTATGCCATGCTGACCCGCCAGACCCCCAACAACATTTCCTCGTTCTACCTCAGCCGCGCACTGCCTGAAGGCGGCGGCAGCAATGTGGTGAATGTGATGCTGGTGGACTTCCGGGGCTTCGATACCCTGGGCGAAATCACCGTGCTGGGTGCCGTGGCCTTGACGGTCTATGCGCTGCTGCGCCGTTTCCGCCCGCCCAAGGAAAGCGAACAACTGCCCGCGCAACAGCGGCTGTTGGCACCGGACGTGGACACCGACCTGGTCAACCCACGCCAGGCCAGCGACACCGCCCTGGGCTTTATGATGGTGCCAGCGGTGCTGGTGCGCCTGCTGCTGCCGATTGCCCTGGTGGTGTCGTTCTACCTGTTCATGCGCGGCCACAACCAGCCGGGCGGCGGGTTTGTCGCAGGCCTGGTGATGTCGGTGGCGTTTATCCTGCAATACATGGTCGCCGGTACCCAGTGGGTCGAGGCGCAGATGAACCTGCGGCCGCTGCGCTGGATGGGCTTCGGCCTGTTGTCGGCGACATTGACCGGCTTGGGCGCACTGTTCTTCGGCTACCCGTTCCTCACCACCAGTACCCTGCACCTGAGCTTGCCGGTGCTGGGAGACATCCATATCGCCAGCGCGCTGTTCTTCGACGTGGGCGTATACGCGATGGTGGTCGGTTCGACCCTGCTGATGCTCACCGCCCTGGGTCACCAATCGGTGCGGGCCCATAAACCCGGCAACCAGGCGAAAGCCGCCGCCAACCCACAAGGAGCTGCCGCCTGATGGAAGAAGTCATCGCAATTGCCATTGGGGTCCTGGCGGCCTCCGGCGTCTGGCTGGTGCTGCGGCCACGGACCTTCCAGGTGGTAATGGGCCTGTGCCTGTTGTCGTATGGGGTCAACCTGTTCATCTTCAGCATGGGCAGCCTGTTTATCGGCAAGGAGCCAATCATCAAGGACGGCGTGCCCCAGGACCTGCTCAATTACACCGATCCCCTGCCCCAGGCCCTGGTGCTGACGGCGATTGTGATCAGCTTCGCCATGACTGCGCTGTTCCTGGTGGTGCTGCTGGCGTCCCGGGGCCTGACCGGCACTGACCATGTGGACGGCCGGGAGCCCAAGGAATGAGCTGGATGAACCAACTGATCATCGCGCCGATCCTGCTGCCGTTGCTGACCGCCGCGCTGATGCTGATGCTGGGCGAGAAACACCGCCCGCTCAAGGCCAAGATCAACCTGCTGTCGAGCATGACCGGCCTGGGCATCGCGATGCTGATGCTGTACTGGACGCAAAAAGGTGGCCCAGCCTCCATCGGCGTGTACCTGCCGGGCAACTGGCAGGCGCCGTTCGGCATCGTGCTGGTGGTGGACCAACTGTCTGCGTTGATGCTGGTGCTCACCGGGATCATTGGCGTCAGCGCCCTGCTGTTCGCCATGGCCCGCTGGGACCGCGCCGGTACAAGCTTCCACGCGCTGTTCCAGATCCAGTTGATGGGCCTCTACGGCGCCTTTCTCACCGCTGACCTGTTCAACCTGTTCGTATTCTTCGAGGTGCTGCTGGCGGCCTCCTACGGCCTGATGCTCCATGGCTCGGGCCGGGCGCGGGTGTCGGCGGGGCTGCATTACATCTCGATCAACTTGCTGGCCTCGTCACTGTTCCTGATTGGCGCGGCGCTGATCTATGGCGTCACCGGCACCCTGAACTTTGCTGACCTGGCGCTGAAGATCCCGTTGGTCCCGGAAGCCGACCGCGGCCTGCTGCATGCCGGCGCGGCGATTCTCGCCACGGCGTTCCTGGCCAAGGCCGGGATGTGGCCGTTGAACTTCTGGCTGACGCCGGCCTACTCCGCGGCCAGCGCGCCGGTGGCGGCGATGTTTGCGATCATGACCAAGGTCGGCGTGTACACCGTGTTGCGCCTGTGGACCCTGCTGTTTTCCGGGCAAGCCGGCGCTTCGGCGCTGTTTGGCGGCGACTGGCTGGTGTACGGCGGCATGGCAACCATTCTCTGCGCCGCCCTGGCCATGCTCGCCGCCCAACGCCTGGAGCGCATGGCCAGCCTGAGCATCCTGGTCTCGGCCGGCATCCTGCTGTCGGCGGTAGGCTTTGCCCAGCCCAGCCTGACCGCTGGCGCGCTGTTTTACCTGGTCAGTTCGACCCTGGCCTTGAGCGCGCTGTTTTTGCTGGCCGAACTGATCGAACGCTCGCGCTCGTCCAATGAACTGCTGCTGGACGATGAAATCGAAACGTTGCCGCGCCCCATGGAAACCCCGCATCCACCCAAGGGTACCAACCTCGACGATGAACAAAAGGCCGTGGTCGGCCAAGTCATCCCGTGGACCATGGCCTTTCTCGGCCTGAGCTTTATTGCCTGTGCCCTGCTGATCATCGGCATGCCGCCGCTGTCGGGGTTTATCGGCAAGCTCAGCCTGCTCAGCGCCCTGATCAACCCGCTGGGCCTGGGCCATGCCGTAAGTGAGCCGATCCGTCCGGCAGCCTGGGGCTTGGTCGCGCTGTTGATCTTCTCGGGCCTGGCCTCGCTGATCGCCTTTGCCCGATTGGGCATCCAGCGCTTCTGGACCCCGGAAGAACGGCCTTCACCGCTGCTGCGCCGCTTGGAGTGCGTGCCGATCTTCGTCCTGCTTGGCCTGGCGATTGGCCTGACCTTCAAGGCAGAAATGCTGATGCACTTTACCCAGGACACCGCCAACCGCCTCAATAACCCCGAGCACTATGTAATGGCCGTCATGGCCACCCGCCCAGTGCCCAGCCCGCAAGCCCAGGCCGCCGCCGTGGAGGTGCAGCCATGAAACGTCTGTTTCCCGCCCCGTGGTTGTCGTTGGCATTGTGGGTACTGTGGCTGGTGCTGAACCTGTCGATCAGCCCCGGCAACCTGCTGCTGGGGGCGATCCTGGGTTTTCTCGCGCCGCTGATGATGGCGCCGCTGCGCCCACTGCCGGTCCGTATCCGCCGCCCTGGCGTAATCATTCGTCTGTTCTTCCTGGTCGGCCGCGATGTCATCCTCTCCAACCTGCACGTGGCCTGGGGCATATTGACCTGCGGCACACGGCCGCCGCGCTCGCGTTTTGTCAAAATCCCCCTGGACCTGCGTGACGCCAACGGCCTGGCGGTACTGTCGATGATCACCAGCGTGACCCCAGGCACCGTCTGGTCGGAACTGGCCCTGGACCGCAGCATCCTGTTGCTGCACGTGTTCGACCTGGATGACGACGCGCAGTTTATCGAGCACTTCAAGCAGGCCTATGAACGGCCCCTGATGGAGATCTTCGAATGAGTGCCCTGCTCTCCAATGCGATCTTGGCCAGCCTGTTCCTGTTTTCCCTGGCCATGGTCCTGACCCTGGTGCGCCTGTTCAAGGGACCGTCGGCCCAGGACCGGGTCCTGGCCCTGGACTACCTGTATATCCTGGCGATGCTGATGATGCTGGCGTTGGGTATTCGTTACGCCAGTGATACCTACTTCGAAGCAGCGCTGCTGATTGCGCTGTTCGGCTTTGTCGGCTCATTTGCCCTGGCCAAGTTCCTGCTGCGTGGAGAGGTGATCGAATGATCAATGTCAGTGAACTGCCGCTGTGGGTGGAAGTGCTCGTGGCAATCTTGCTGCTGCTCAGCAGCCTGTTTGCGCTGCTTGGTGCGATTGGGCTGCTGCGGATGAAGGACTTTTTCCAGCGCATGCACCCACCGGCGCTGGCCTCGACCCTTGGCGCCTGGTGCGTGGCGCTGGCGTCGATTATCTATTTCTCGACCCTCAAGTCCGGGCCGGTGCTGCACGGCTGGCTGATTCCGATCCTGCTGTCGATCACCGTACCGGTGACCACCCTGTTGCTGGCGCGCACATCGCTGTTTCGCAAGCGCATGGCGGGGGAAGATGTGCCGGCCGAGGTCAGCAGCCGTCGCACCGAGAGTGGTAGCTGATCGGTAAAAAAATGTGGGAGCGGGCTTGCTTGCTCCCACAGTCAGGCCCAGGCGACGACCAGCAACCCGGTGCCCAACACCAGGCACAGCGGCGAATAGAAAAACGTATCCAGCCGGGCAAACCGCGAGCCGCCAACCTTCTTGAAAAACCCCACCAGCTCCGAGTCCCCAATTGCTCGCGCAAACATGATCAAGGCAATCGCGCTGATCCCCCACTGCAAGGCCTGATGGCCCACCGGCTGGAAAAACAGCCCCGCCCGCAGGCACACCAGCAATGCAATCAGCACCAGCCCCACGGCCACCAGGAAGGTGCCCAGCGCCGACGGTTTGAACGCCGGTCGCGGCCCACTGGCGAACTCGCCGGGGAGTTGCGGGATCGCCGCCGTGCTGCCGAACTTGCCGCCTGCGGCCCAGTACACATGGACCATGCTGATAAACGCAAATACCCCGACAACCCACCTCGCAATAACAAAGCTCATGGCTGGATACCCCTTAAAAAGTTCGAAAGAGGATAGTCCTTTTCAGATTTTTTGCAGGCATTTAGTCGTCTGGTGATAAAGTGCCGCCCCATGAAACTCGCCCGTGCCGACCGCTCGTTGATTGCCTGGATGCTCTATGGCTGCGTCCTGTTCAACGTGTTCGCCTGCAGTATTGGCCATGGGCAAATGGTCGGCATGCAGCTCAACGGCATTGGCGGCCAGTTCTGTACCGTAGACCCGCGCACCCAGGCGCCAGCCCCCGTAAACACGGGCGATGAGTCGCTGCCTACGTTGTCCAAGGCCTTCGGTTGCCCGCTGTGTTCCACCGGCGGCATGGGCCCGGCGCTCAACTCCAGCCTTAACGTTGCGGTCCTGCCCCAGCCTCACGCGCCACCGCCAGCCGTGGTGGTCACGGCTGACATTCCCACCCGTTTTACCTGGCCTGCGGCTAATCCGCGCGCCCCACCCGCCTACGCCTGATACCTGCGCTTTCTGACCCGCATACCACGCTGCTTCCCCTGGGAAGCGCGGACGGCTGTGCGTTGCTTCCAAGCCATGCTTTTCAGGATTTATCGATGAAACATTTACCTCTACTGGCGGGCCTGTGCGGCTGCCTGCCTTTTGGCGCCTGGGCCCTTGAGCTAGCCCCCACCACCATTGACGGCGCCGCCAGCAACGAGCCTGGCCTGGCCCTGGACCAATCCAGCGGCATGGCCTCGCGCCTGGGGCTGAGCGTGCGGGAAACCCCGGCCTCCATCAGCATCGCCGACCGCAATGATATCGAGCGCCGTGGCGCCAAGACCTTCCAGGATGCGGCCAATACCCTGCCCGGGGTCAACGCCAGTGCGCCGCCGGGGTTTGGTGGTTTTATCTCCTATCGGGGCTTTACCAGCAGCCAGATCACCCAGATGTTCAACGGCATCAACGTCGCCGGTGGCCTCGCACGGCCGGTGGATGCGTGGATTTATGACCGAGTGGAGCTGGTGGGCGGCCCCTCCTCGCTGATCAACGGCGCCGGCTCCGTGGGCGGCTCGCTGAACTACGTGACCAAGCTCGCCACCCGCGAAGAACAGGCCGTCGAAGGCCAGATCAACTATGGCAGCTACGACACCACCGGCATCGCCCTGGGCCTGAACCACGCCCTGACCGAGCCCGGGGCCGAGGTCCAGCACTACGCGCGCCTGGATGTCAGCCGCAACACCAACCACACCCATATCGACCGCCAGCAACGTGACGCCTGGAGCGTGGCCTTTTCCCTGCTCAGTGACCTCACACCCAACCTGTCCCACACCCTGGCCCTGGAGTATCAGGACGAACACGAAGACAGCCCGTACTGGGGCACCCCGGTGCTCAACCCCAAGGCCGGCGAGTTGAAGATCGACAAGCACAACCGCTTCAACAACTACAACGTCGCCGATGGCCGCTACGAACAGCGGACAATCTGGGCCCGCTCGATCATCGACTACCGGATCAACGACAGCACCACCTTGCGCAACACCCTCTATCACCTGGACAGCCAGCGCGACTACCGCAACCTGGAGACCTACCAGTACAGCGCCGACAACAGCGTGGTGAACCGTTCGACGGCCTATCAGGTGCGCCATCAGGGTGAGCAGAACGGCAACCAGTTCGAGCTGCGCCATGACAACAGCCTGTTCGGCCTGGCCACCACCTGGTCCGGCGGTTTCGAATACAAGGTCAACAGCACCACCGCCAGCCCGCTGAACGTGTCCGGCAAGAACGCGGTGGACCCGAACCACTACGATCCGGGGCATTTCTACGACCTCCCTGGCACCAAACCAGGCTTTATCAAGGACAAGACCACCGAAGTGACGACCAAGGCGCTGTTCGTCGAGAACCGCCTGGGCCTGACCGACAAACTGTCACTGCTGACCGGCCTGCGCTATGACGCCATCGACCTGGACGTGACCAGCCACCGTGACAATCAACCTAACGTCAAACGTCGTTGGGAGCCGGTCACCGGACGCGTTGGCCTGACCTACCAGTTCATCCCTTCGGCCAATGTCTATGTGCAATACAGCACCGCAGCCGAACAGCCCACCAGCACCACCCAGGTGTTTGATGTGTCCACCGGCAAGCAATGGGAAGTGGGCAGCAAGTTCGATTATCTGGACGGTCGCGGTTCAGCCACCGTTGCCGCGTACCACATCGAGCGCAAGGACTTTGCCGTGACCGATCCACAAGACCCTACCCGCAGCCTTGCAGTGGGCGCACAGACGTCCAGAGGCATCGAGTTGGCCAGTTCGTTGCGTATTACTCCCAAGCTGTTGGCGGAAGGCAACTTCGCCTGGGTCGATGCGCAATACGATGACTTCAACGAGAAAGTCGCCAGCGGCGCGGTGGTCTCGCGCAAGGGCAATACGCCGACCAACGTGCCGAAACGGGTGGCTAACCTGTGGCTGACCTATGACATCGCACCTGCCTGGCAAGGCGGCGTGGATGCGCGCTACGTGGCGCAGGTGTATGCCGACAACGCCAATACCCTGACTGTGCCGGCGTACACCCTGTTTGGCACGTTTTTGACCTACAAGGTCGATCAACACACCTCGGTGACAGGCCGGGTGCGCAACCTGACCAATGAGGTGTATGCGCAGTTTGCCCATGTGTCGCCGGCGTATTACCTGGGATCGCCGCGCACCTTCGAGTTGGCGGTGCAGACCAAGTTCTAAGGCTGGAATGCAGTTAAACCTGTGGGAGCGGGCTTGCTCGCTCCCACAGTTTGGTCTTCATATGAGAGGTTATTTGAGGCTGGCTTCGACCTTTGCGGCCACATCCTCCGTCAGCCATGCCTTCCACACCTGCGGATGCTCCTTGAGAAACGCCTGCGCCACTTCACGGGGCGGGGTGTGTTTTTCGCTCATTGTCGCCAGGGCCTGGTTGAGCGGTTCAATCGGGAAGTCGACCTTCTCAAAGAATTGCGCGATCTGCGGGTACTGCTGCTGGAACGGCGTGGACACGCCAATACTCAGCTTGGACGCCAACGACCGTGTCGGCTTGGGGTCGGGGTTGTCGGCATCGGTCAGGGTCTTCCAGGCCTCGGCATCGAACGGCGGCTCTTGCAGCTGGATCAACTTGTAGCGCCCCATCAGCGGCGTCGGCGACCAGTAGTAGAACAGGATCGGTTTGCCACGGCGGATCGACGAGGCAATTTCGGCATCCAGGGCCGCGCCTGAACCGCTGCGAAAGTTCACGTAGCTCGCGTCCAGCCCATACGCCTTGAGCTTCTGCTTGTTGACCACTTCCGACGTCCAACCAATAGGGCTGTTGAGGAACCGCCCCTTGCCAGGTGCCTCCGGGTCCTTGAACACGTCCTTGTAGCGCGCCAGGTCCTGTACGCTGCGCAGCTCAGGAGCCAGCGGCTTGATGCCCCTGGCCGGGTCGCCCTTGACCACATATTCCGGCACCCACCAGCCTTCGGTTGCACCCTTGACGGTATCGCCCAGGCCGACCACCTTGCCCTCAGTTTCAGCCTTGACCCACACCGGGCTGCGTCCCGCCCATTCCTCGCCGATCACCTGGATATCATTTTTGGCCAGGGCGGTTTCCAGGGTGATGGTGGTACCGGGCAAGGTGTCGGTGGGCAAGTCGTAGCCCTTCTCGACGATAAACCGCAGGACTTCGGTGATCAGGCTGCCACTTTCCCAATTCAGGTCGGCAAAGTGGATAGGCGCCTGGGCAGCCGCTACCGGTACGGCCATCGACAGGCCCAGAGTGGTAAGGGACGCTGCCAACAGCGCTCGAATTGCTTTCATGCCTTTGAACCTCGCGTTTACACAGCCATGACGGATGGCTTTGCTGTCACGCCGCGAAAGCCCCTGAATAATTAAGTCCACGCAACTGTAGTAGAGGTTCAAACGGTTGCCGGTATTCAGGGCTGCTGATGCAAACGCTGCAGCTCCCGGCGCACCATGCTGGCGTACTCGGCGGGCCGCAGGGCATAGAGTTGACTGGCCACCCAGTTCAGCCAGGCGCCTTGCAAGTCATCTTTGCGAGCCAGCAGTTCGGCAGCCTTGGCCTGGGCATCTGCCAGGTGCTGCTGGTGAAAACGGGCCCGGCCTTCGCTCATTATTCGCTGGCCTTGAAGGTCACCAGCTCACCCTTGCGCCACTTGGCGGCCTTGCCGGTCACGGCCTTGAGGGTTTTGCTCAGGCCTTCCTGCAACTGTTCGTGGGTGGCGAACACCAGCATCACGCTGTGGCCTTCCTTGAACACAATGCCCTCGCCCTGCGCCGTGGAAACAAACGCGTAGTCGCCCAGGCCATAGACCGTCAACTTGATATCGCGAAACTTCAGTTCGAACTTGCCACCTTCACGACTGGGCAGTACTGCCGCGCGAAAATGATCACCGACCTTGAGTTCCAACCGCGGCTTGTCATCGACCACCAGCGCTGTTTCAGTATCGATTTCAGCAATATAAATGCCTTCCGGGGTTTGTTCCGTGATGTAAACAAACCGCGATTGAAACTGTTTAACCAACTTTGCGCGCAAATCACCCAGCACGAACAATGCGTGCATATCCAGATTACTGACTGCCAAGGAAACGCCCCCACATCTAAAAAAGCGCTACCCGCCCAGGCAGGCAGCACAAAAAAGGCCGATACGGCACGACACACTGAAAAACTGAAGTTGATCCCCGCCAGACTCGTACAGCCGGGCCGGACAGGCCTTATACAAGGTCGTCAGGCATTGCAGGAAATCACAGGTTTATCGGCCAGAGAATACTGGACGCCCCACTTCAGAGAATACCCCATTTGAAAGGGTGGTTTCCGACAGCCATAAACAACGGAAAAACGTTGGATGGAACCGAACGTGGGCTGCCGACAACAATATTAGAACAGCAACACGGCTTAAAACCACCCGAAAAGCTGCACGTAGGTCAACAGATCGACAGGAGCTGGCCATGCAACGAGTTCAACGTCAACCGACACAGGCTTGCGGCACCTTGTCCCGCAAGGGTAGCGCGCTATTCTACAGTGTACATGCCAACAACGTGTGCCCGGATTTCGCGCTGTATCGGGTCGTCCCGGCTGGCAGGAATTTTTTCCATATTCTTGAAGTGCCCAGCGGTCGGGTCAAAGGCTTTCGCAGCGATCACAACAAGGCTTGCGCCTTGGCCAAAGAGTTGGAAGCCCTGCTCTGCACCACAACACGTTAAGCGTCGACTGCAACAAAGCGTGTAACCAGCACTCAATGCAAGCGATCTGATCGCTCCAGGTCCAGTAATGCCTGCCAGGCGGCGCGGCACTCCTGGGCCTCGTCACGGCTGGCAAAGGCAGTGCCGCGCTGTTCGCCATTGAGCAACACCACCCAGCAGGCCCTCAGGCCCAGCGCACGCAGGGTCTGTGGCACACCACTGCCAATCATCACCGCCACATCGACTTTGCTTTGCATGGAAGTTCTCCGCAGAATTAGTTAGCAAGCTAACAATGTGCGATATCTTAAGCTGTTCCCTACGCTGGAAAAAGCTATCGGCGTAGAAGCTTCCTTGCAGAACACGCAACAATCCGGGCCCGGACCTACTGCGCGCCAGCCTGCCCTTCAGGCTTGTAACCCAGGCGTAAACCGCCCCAATGCCGGCCATTGACCATGATCGGCACGGACAGGTCGTGCATCAACTCCCCGGTGTCACGGGTATAGGTTTGCAACAACACGGCCTGCTGGTGACTGCCACAACGAATCCCGGTGCGGTCTTCAAACTTGCGCTTGGTCCGATTGTTCACGGCATCCACCTGAGCATCGCCGGTCAGCGCCTGGGAAAACGCCTTGTTGTGCGTCGGCACATAACCCTGTGGCGTGCAGGCAATCGCGAACACCAAGCCTTCGTGACGGGGCAGCAAGGCTTCCTGAATAGTGGGCAATACTTGATCGGTGTAGCCGTCGAAACGGCTGTGATATTTGGTCGGGTGACTGTTGGCAATCGGTGTGTAGCTGCGATTGAACAGGTCGTCGAGGCTGATGCGGTTCTGCTGGACATCCGCTTCGAACTGCGCGGCGATCCGGCTCGCACCTTCGCGGGCCAGGTCGTAGATGCGCTGGTGATAGTCGTCCAGGCCAACTTCAGCCAGGCGCTCGCTGATCGTTTCGGCCTGCCCTTCCATTTGCACGGCGGCCTGGGCCAACTGCTGGGTCTGCTGGTCGCTGACGGTCAAGTCGCTACGCATCTGCTCCACCGCATGGAACAGGCTGTCGAGCTGCACCCGATTGGTCTCGGTACCCTGGGCAATCGCGCTGACCTGGCCCTCCACTCCCGCCGCCAACGTGGCAATGCTTTCCAGTTGCTCGCCGGCGTGCTCCACCTGCTCGACGCCAGCCTGCAAATCCACGGACAGTTGGCGAATTTGCTCCACCACCTGGGCGGTACGCTGCTGGATGTCCGCGACCATCACCCCCACTTCATCGGTGGCGGTCGCCGTACGGCCCGCCAGGCCACGCACTTCATCGGCCACCACGGCGAACCCGCGCCCATGCTCACCGGCACGGGCGGCTTCAATCGCGGCATTCAGGGCCAACAGGTTGGTCTGGCTGGCAATAGACTGAATCACCAGGGTCACGCGCTGGATTTCTTCGCTGCGCTGGCTCAGGGCCTCGATCAATTGGCGACTGTCGCTGGCGCGCTGGCTGAGTTGGTGCATGCGGCTGATGGATTCCCCCAGCACCGCCCGCCCCTCGGTACTGCGCTGATGGGCCTGGCCCGCTGCACTGAGGGCCTCACGGCTGAGCTGGGAAGTCTGTTGCTCGGTGCCAATCATCACTTCGGCACTGTTGACGATTTGCTGGGCAGCGCCCAATTGCGATTGCAGCCTGGCCGCCAGTTGCTTGACCGAATAGGCCACGCCAGCTGCTGACAACGCATTATGGCTGGTGGTGTAGGACAGATCGCGAGTCAACGCGCCCATGGCATCCTCGGCCACATCAGGCGCAAGGCTGCGGGCCGGTTTTTTCAGGCGTGGCAGCCAGACCAGCAACAGGGCGACGGGCACGCAGAGGTAGATCGACAGCTCGGCAAACGCCAGGCCCAACAGTATCAGCACCAGGGCGATGCTTTGCAGGAACGGCGTCACCCAACCAGGCAGTTGGCGGCTCACCGCATGCGGCACCACGGCGGCGCCCATCAGAGATCCATCCCCAGCCATGCTTGTCACCCCACTGTCTGTCATTATTGTGCCTGCATTAAACGCCACTAATTGGCCATTATCCATGGGCCTTTGGTGTTAGGGCTTGCAGCAGATCAATAGACTGGGGGGATGAGGTTGCTGACGCTCACCTGATGTAGGAGCGAGCTTGCTCGCGAAGAACTCAGGGACAACACGTTTATCCAGAATACACGTGTAATCGTTGACGACTTTCGCGAGCAAGCTCGCTCCTACAGGGGCAGACAGATCAGGCTTGGCGCTGATGCTTGTCGATTTGCTCGTGGCGCTCTTGCGCTTCGATGCAGTACTTGGTGGTCGGGCTGATCAGCAGGCGCTTGAGGCCGATAGGCTCGCCGCTGTCATCACACCAGCCAAAGGAATCTTCCTTGATGCGCTCCAGGGCACGCTCAAGTTGCGGCAGCATGCGCTGGTCGCGGTCGATCGCGTTTACCAGCCAGGTGCGCTCTTCTTCTACCGAAGCGGCGTCAGCCGGGTCAGCCGGGGTGTCCAGGCTTTCAATGGCGATGCGGTTCTGCTCAATGCGCTCGTGGTGTTCGACTTTCATGTCTTGCAACAACTGCTCGAAAAAAGCGTGCTGCTCGGCATTCATGTAGTCATCCGCCGGCATGGCCAGCAACTTTTCCTTTGTCATTGATTTCTCTATAAAAAATACGTGCATTAAGGCGAATAAGGGAGCGTTCCGGCCAACCTCTGCAGATCGGGGAAAGACGCCGTCCATTCCAAGCGCCACCCGGCACTCAATTTACGAGGGGCGGCAGTCTACGGCTGACTTGAGGGCGCAGCAACTGAAATGACAGGCAATTTGTCCGACATTCTCCCAAAAGGCACCAGGACGGGCTTGGCAGGCGGTTATCGGAGTGCGTTTATAGCAGGAATTTTCATAAAGCAGCTATAAGTTGCAAGCTGCAAGCGACAAGCTGTCAAGCCCGCCGCACTTGCAGCTTGAAGCTTAACGCTTGCGCTGCTTCTTATTGCGATACTGGTCGATCACCACCGCCACCACAATGATCAGGCCTTTGATGATGTCCTGGATGTAGGCATCCACCCCCACGAAGGTAAACCCGCTGGCCATCACCCCGAGAATCAGCGCGCCAATCACCGTGCCGGTGATACGCCCTACCCCGCCCGCCAGGCTGGTGCCGCCGATGACCGCCGCGGCAATTGCGTCCAGTTCGTAGGACATACCCATCCCGGCCTGCCCGGTAGCGGCCCGCGCCGAGGCGACCACACCCGCAAGCCCGGCCAGCAGCCCGGCGATGCTGTAGACAATGATCAGGTGGCGCTTGACGTTGATCCCCGAAGTCCGCGCCGCCTGCATATTGCCGCCGATGGCATAGGTGTACTTGCCGTACTTGGTGTAGCGCAGGGCAATGTGAAAGATCACCGCCACCACCAGGAAGATAATGACCGGCATCGCGCCATGGCCGATGGCCGTGTAGGAATCCGACAGCATGCTCACCGGCTGGCCTTCGGTGTAATAACGCGCCAGGCCACGGGCCGAGACCATCATGCCCAGGGTGGCGATAAACGGCGGGATCCCGGTAATGGCAATGATGCTGCCGTTGATCGCCCCCGCCAACAACCCCACGCCCAGGCCGGCCACCACCGGGATCCACACTGGCAAGTCAGTCAGTGATGGAAACACCGCACGGGAAAAATCCGAGGTTTGCGCCAGACTCGCAGCAATCATCGCCGACAGCGCCAGCACCGAGCCCGAGGACAGGTCGATCCCCGTGGTGATGATCACCTGGGTCACACCAATCGCCAGCAAACCGATGATCGACACTTGCAGGATCATCAGCACCAGGCGCTGGGAGTTCATCAGGAAGCTCTGGTCACGTACGATCCAGCCAAACAATTCGAACACCAGGCCGATGCCGATCAGCACCAGGAAAATGCTCAGTTCGGTAGGAAACCGCCGCCGACTCTTGACCGGTGCCGTGGCGGGCTTCTTTTCCTCGGGTTTGCTTTCCAGTATCGCGTTCATTACCCGTCACCTTTTTATTCGTTAGTGGACTGCCGTCATACCGGAAGCCAGTTGCATGACTTTTTCCTGGGTGGCCTCGGCCCGGTCCAGGGTGCCCATCAGCTCGCCTTCGTGCATCACCATGACGCGGTCGCTCATACCCAGCACTTCCGGCAGTTCCGAAGAAATCATGATCACCGCCATGCCCTCGCTGGCCAGCAAGGCAATCAAGCGATAGATCTCGGCCTTGGCGCCGACGTCGATGCCACGGGTCGGTTCATCGAGGATCAGCAGCCGGGGATTGGTCATCAGCCAACGGGCCAGCAAGGCCTTTTGCTGATTGCCGCCGGACAGGGTGTCGATGCACTGCTCAAGGGAAGGGGTTTTCACCCGCAGTTTCTGGCACATGTCTTCGCACAAGGCCCGCAGGGCTTTTTGCTGGATGAAGCCATTGCCCGAATAGTGCGGCAGCACTGCCATTTCCATGTTTTCCAGGACCGACAGGCAGGGGAACAGGCCACTGAGCTTGCGGTCCTCGGTCAACAGTGCAAAACCCTGCTTGATGGCCAGATGCGGGTCGCTGATGCGCAGCACCTGGCCGTCGAGGCGGATTTCGCCACCGTCGCTTGGGGTAATGCCGAACAGGGTTTCGGCGACGTTGGTGCGGCCCGAGCCCATCAGCCCGGCAATACCGAGGATCTCGCCGGCATGCAGATCAAACGATACGCCCTCAAACACACCCTCCAGGCGCAGGTCGCGCACCGACAGCAGCAGCTCGCCGACGGGCTTGTCACGCACGGGAAACAGTTGGCTCAATTCACGCCCGACCATCATCGAGATCAGGCTGTCGCTGTCCATGCTGTCGGCTCGTTGCAGGCCGATATAGGCGCCGTCGCGAAACACCGCCACTTCATCGGCGATGGCAAACACTTCATTCATTTTATGGGTGATATAGATGATGCCTTTACCCTGGGCCTTGAGGTCGGCAATGATCGAAAACAGATGGGCCACTTCCTTGTCGGTAATTGCCGACGTCGGTTCGTCCATGATCAGCACGTCAGAGTCATAGGACACCGCCTTGGCAATCTCCACCATCTGCCGCTCGGCAATGCTCAGGCTACCGACCAGTTCCTCAGGATCGAGGTTGATCCGCAACCGTGCCAGCAACTCGGCCGTGCAGCGGTGCATGGCCCGGTGATTGACCAGCCGCAGGCCATTGAGCTGCTCGCGACCGATCCAGATGTTCTCGGCGATGCTCATATGGGGCATCAGGTTGAGCTCCTGGTGAATCATCGCAATGCCCGACTGCAACGCGGCCAATGGCGTATCGAATACCACCGGCTTGCCCCGCAGGCGGATTTCTCCGGCATCGGGCTGGTAGATACCGGCGATGATTTTCATCAGCGTCGACTTGCCGGCACCGTTCTCTCCCATCAGCGCCAGGACCGAGCCGGGGCGCACCCGCAATTGCACATCGTCCAGGGCCACGACGCCGGGAAAGCCTTTGCTGATATGGGCGATTTCCAGCAGGTAGGGTTGTTCCAGGCCGGCGGGCTGCGCAGCCGTCGCTTGAGCGAGCATATCGGGGCTCCATCAGCAGGGCGACGGTGATCACCCTGCAGGCTTATTGTTGTTATTGAACGCTACTTGAATGACGCAACATTGTCCGGGGTGATCAGTTGGAAAGGCACCACGACGTTTTGCTCGACCGCCTCGCCCCTGGCCATTTTCACCGCGGCCTCCACTGAACCGACCGCCTGCCCCTTGGCATCCTGGAACACCGAGAGCGCCATCTCCCCCTTGGAAATCGCATTCAACCCGTCGGGCGTGCCATCGACACCGCCAATCAACACGCTGCCCGGTTTGACGCCGGCGGTTTTCAACGCCATGGCCGCACCAATCGCCATTTCGTCGTTGTTGGCGACCACCGCATTGAACTCGCGGCCCTGGGTCAACCAATCGTTCACCAGCGTCATGCCCTTGTCCCGCAGCCAGATCCCGGTCTGCTCCTGTTCAACCTTGATGTCCGGATATTGACCGAGGATCTCCTTGACGCCCTTGGTGCGATTGGTCGTCGAGTTGTTGGCCAGGTCACCCAGCAGAATCACGATCTTGCCTTTGCCGCCCATCTTCTCGGCCAGGTACTGCATTTGCAGTTTGCCGGCCTCGACATCATTGGACGTCACCGTCACCACCCCTTTGGGCAGGTCGGTCTGATCCGGGCGGCGGTTGACGTAGACCAGCGGGATGCCGGCCGCCACCGCAGCCTTGGTGATACGGGCGGTGGAGGCCGTATCCACCGGGTTGACCACCATGGCATCGACTTTCTGGCTGATAAAGTTCTCGACCTGGCTCAGTTGCTTGACCACGTCGGCGCGGGCATCTTCGAATTGCAGTTGCACGCCGTCGCCCTTGGGGTAGGACTTGGCTTGCTTGTCCATGTCTTCACGCAGGTAGGTCAGGAAAGTGTCGTCGAACTGCGACATGCTGACGCCAATCTTGAGATCGGCGGCGGCGGCCACACCACTGGCAAGCAGCATCGCCAAGGCCAGCGGGGCGAAACGGATCTGAGTCTTCATGAACGGTCTGTCTCCACTTTCTTGTTGGTTTTCTGGACGTAGCGTTTATCAGAGCGATGGTGTTGAAGCAGGCAGTCGCACCACTGGCGCCCCTGGGATGCAGCACACCAGGGCGCCCTTGCTTTCGACGCAAAGGACATTGAGAAAAGAGAAATAGAAGGGCCGTGCGCGGGGCAGGAAGGCAGAACGTAACACTTGCAGTACAGCGTTGGAGATTTTCATCTGACGGTACCTGGTTGTTTTTTATCTTGTTTTTGTTGAGTCCCGCGGCTCCTTTAGAAAGGAAGGCCGAGACGGACTTTCAGCAACCTGGAATGACTTTATTGGAAAATAATTTCCATATCAACTCATTTTAGAATTTTATTCTATTTTCGTCCCCCCCCTTTCACCGCGGCCATCTCTACCACTTGCCGGTGCTCGGCGCTGAGCCTGGCGGCATCCAGCACCCGTGTGGTTTCCCAGGCATCCCGGGACTCCACCGGCAGTGCGCCGAGGCCTTGCACAGCACGTTGCAACTGCCGGTAGAACTCGTTCCAGGCGCCCTTTTGCGAGGGGATTCGCTCGCGTTCCGCCCCTTGCTCAAACCAGCCCCAGCGCCGATGTTCTTCGGCGCCCCAGTGCTCGCCTTCAGTCTTCGGGGTCTTGCCAGCCATCAGCGCTTCTTCCTGGCCGTCCAGGCCCTCGACGGTGTAGCAGCCCGCCGTGCCATTGACCCGAAAACGCGGGGCCGGGCTGTTTTGCAGGGCGCTGCCCCACAAGTGGGAAATCACCCCATTGGCATGGGTCAGGCAGACAAAAAAACCATGATCGACCGTGGGATGCTCGGCGCTGTACTGCAATTGCGCAAACACCCGCTCCACCGGGCCGAACAACTGCAAAGCCTGGTCCACCAAGTGGCTGCCCAGATCCCGCAGGAACCCGCCGCCGCTGGCATTGCCCACCGCTTGCGGGTTGTAGCGCTCCACTCGGGATTCAAAGCGGGTGATGGTGCCCAGGGCGCCAGCGTCGATCAGCTTGCGCAAGGTGAGGTAATCCGAGTCCCAGCGCCGGTTCTGGTAGACGCTGAGTTTCACCCCTTCACGTTCGGCTGCGGTGATCAGCGCCTGGGCCTGCTCGGCATTGCTGGCAAACGGTTTGTCGCTGACCACCGCCACACCATATTCAATGGCCTCCAGCACCAGGGCCGGGCGGCCCTTGAGTGTGGTGGAAATCACCAGCACATCCACCCCGGCCTCAACGATCTGCGCGATGCTGTCGAATGCCGGCAATCCGGGATGCTCCGTCGCCAGTTGCTGGCGCCGCTCGGGCGAGCGAGTCACCACACCGACAAACGTCGCCCCGGGCAATGTGGCGATCAGCGGGGCATGAAAAAAACGGCCACCGTGGCCGTATCCAACCAGTCCGATGCGCATGAACCAACTCCTTGCTTGAAGTGCAAACCCCATCAAAATGTAGGAGCTGGCTTGCCTGCGATGGCGGTGGATCAGGTTAGAAATACTTGACTGATCTACCGCCATCGCAGGCAAGCCAGCTCCTACAACGACCGCGTTTCACCTGTGGAATGGGAGGCGCTAGCCGTAGAACGCAGGGCGATCCGGCAGGCTGACCTTGACGACCTGCCCACTGCCCTGGGCCTCGATACACGCATCCGCCGCCACCGCGGCGGCAAAGCCATCCCACGCCGATGGCCCACCCACCTGGCCGGCACGCACACCATCGATAAAGGCCTGCAACTCGACGTCATAGGCAGCGATAAAGCGATCTTTCCAATCCATCAGAATCGCATTCGACAGCTTGGCGCCGCTGCGCAATTGCACCTGGGACGGTTCCGGCAATTTGGCAATACCGGTCTCCCCCACCACTTCGCACTGGATGTCGTAGCCGTACTGGCAGTTCACAAACACTTCCACATCAATCCGCGTGCCCCTGGCGGTTTCCAGCAGCACGATCTGCGGGTCGCGCAAATGGCTCAGGGCCTTGCTGGTTTTACGCGGGAACACCACCTGCACCGACACATAGTCATCGGCCAACAGCCAGCGCAACACGTCCAGTTCATGGATCAAGGTGTCGGTAATGGCCATGCTGGTGCTGTAGTTCTCGCCCACACTCGGGTTGCGATGGGCGCAGTGCAGCATCAGCGGCTCGCCGATCTGGCCACTGTCGATCACCGCCTTGAGCGCCTGATAGCCCTGGTCGTAGGGGCGCATGAAACCGACCTGGACCAGGCGCTTGCCATGGGCCACTTCCGCCTCGACGATGTGGCGACAGCCCTGGGCTGTGACCGCCAGGGGCTTTTCACAGAACACCGGCTTGCCCGCAGCAATCGCCGCCAGCACGAACTCCTCGTGGCTCGGCCCCCAGGAGGTGACCAGCACCGCCTCGACCTGCGCCGAGTTGATCAGTGCATGACCGTCGGCGTACACCTCGGCATTGAGCTGCAGGTCCGCCACCACCTGGGCCGCCTGTTCAAGGTTGATATCGGTGACCGCCACCACCTGGCTGTTGAGCAAGGTCTGGCTGCAACGGCGAATATGGTCGCGGCCGATGGCGCCCGTACCGATCACACCCAACTTCAAAGACATGGCAACACTCCTCTTATTGTCAGTACTGCCGGGCCTTGGCCAGGCGTTCATTGAGTTGTTTGGCGCAGGCGTTGGTGCGCGCGCTGGTGGACACCTGCGCCACGCCGACCCGCCACCACGACAGGTAGCCGTGGATCATGGTCTTGGGCAAGACCTTGATGTCGATCAGGGTCGACACGCTCTGCTCGCGTGCATCGGCCAACGCGGCGTGCAGTTGCGCAACCGTCGTGACCTTATAAGTCTTGCAACCATAGGCCGCCGCACTCATGGCGAAATCCACCGGCACCAGGCCACCATCGAGCTTGCCGCTGGCAGGGTTGCGGAAACGGAACTCGGTGCCAAAGCTGTCCATGCCGTTGCCCATCTGCAGGTTGTTGATGCAACCGAAGGCCATGTTGTCCAGCAGCACCACGTTGATCTTGCGCCGCTCCTGGATCGAGGTCGCCAGCTCCGAATGCAGCATCATGTAGGAGCCATCGCCGACCAGGGCGTAGACCTCACGCGCCGGCTCGGCCAGTTTCACGCCCAGGGCCGCGTTGATCTCATAGCCCATGCACGAATAACCGTACTCGACGTGGTAGGTGTTGACCCCCTTGCTGCGCCAACTGCGCTGCAAATCCCCCGGCAGGCTGCCGGCAGCGGCGACAATCACCGCATCGTCGGCCAGGGTCTCGTTGAGCACGCCCAGTACCTGGCTTTGGGTCAGGCAGGAGCCGGTCAGTTCGATAAACTCGCGCAGTACCGCCGGGTCCATGTGGTCATTGATCTCGGGGGTGAAGTCGGCGTCGGTGTAGCGCGCCTGATAGACCCGGTCCACTTCGGCATCCAGTTGCGCACGGGCCTGGCGTGGCTGCTCGCCCCATTGCGCGCAGTAATCGCCCAGGGCGCCGGTCAATTCCTGCAGCCCCAGCCTGGCATCTGCCAGCACCTGCACGCCGTCGAGCTTCAGGACATCGCCGGGGCTGATATTGAGGTTGAGAAACTGCACCTCGGGGTGTTGGAACAGCGATTTCGATGAGGTGGTGAAGTCGGTATAGCGCGTGCCAATGCCGATGATCAGGTCGGCGTCGCGGGCCAGCAGGTTGGCGGCCAGGCAACCGGTTTCACCGATACCGCCGACATTCAAGGGGTGGCTGGAGACGATTGCGCTCTTGCCGGCCTGGGTCTCGGCAAAGGGGATCTGAAAACGCTCGGCAAACGCTTGCAGCGCCGCATTCGCCCCGGCGTACTTGACCCCGCCACCGCAGATAATCAGTGGCTTGCGCTTGGACTTGAGCAGCGCGGCAGCCTCGCGCAGCATCGCTTCGGTGGCCGGGCGACGGTCCAGGCGGTGTACGCGCTTTTGCAGGAAATAATCCGGGTAGTCCCAGGCCTCTGCCTGCACGTCCTGGGGCAAGGCCAGGGTCACGGCGCCGGTTTCGGCAGGGTCAGTCAACACGCGCATGGCGTGGATTGCCGCACTCATCAACTGCTCGGGGCGGTTGATACGGTCCCAGTATTTGCTCACGGCGCGAAACGCGTCGTTGGTGCTGATGCTCAGGTCATGGAATTGTTCGATCTGCTGCAACACCGGGTCCGGCTGGCGGCAGGCATACACATCACCCGGCAGCAGCAACAGCGGGATGCGGTTGGCGGTGGCGGTCGCGGCGGCGGTGAGCATATTTGCCGCGCCGGGGCCGACCGACGCCGTACAAGCGTAGACCTTGCGCCGCAGATGCTGCTTGGCAAAGCCAATCGCGGCATGGGCCATGCCCTGTTCGTTGCGGCCCTGATGCACCACCAGGTCGCCACTGTCCTGTTCCAGGGCCTGGCCCAGGCCCAGCACATTGCCGTGGCCGAAGATGGTGAACACCCCAGCGACGAACTTGCTCTGCACGCCATCGACTTCGATGTACTGGTTATCGAGGAACTTCACCAGGGCCTGGGCCATGGTCAATCGGGTTGTGGTCATGTTTCGCACCCGTGTCTTTTGGATTTGGCGTTGTTAAAGATCCAGCAACCAACTGTGCCGGGGGTCGTTGTGAAAGTGCCAGGCGCGCTTGGGACCGGCCATCACGTTCAAGTAATACGACTCGTAGCCATACGGCACGCTGACCGGGTGATAGCCCTTGGGCACCACCACCAGGTCGTGGTTTTCCACGGCCATGGCCTGGTCGATGCTGCGGTCGTCGGTGTACACCCGCTGGAAGACAAAACCCTGGGATGGGTTGATCTGGTGGTAATAGGTTTCTTCGAGAAAGCTCTGGTGCGGCAGGTCATCGGTGTCGTGCTTGTGCGGCGGGTAGCTGGACGAATGCCCGGACGGCGTACGCACCTCCACCACCAGCAGCGAATGGGCCGGTTCGCTGTCGGGCAGGATGTCGCAGACATAGCGGGTGTTGGCCCCCTTGCCGCGCACGCTGCGCCGGCAGTGCTCGGGACGGATCAGCCGGGGCGCAAGACCGGCGGCGGCAGAGCCCGGCGCGGCACAGACGGCGATCTGCACATCGCTCAGGGCTGTCACCTGGGCCACCGTGTTGGGCGGCAGATAGGCTGCGAACGGCGATTTATCCTCGAACACTGACTGGCGATCCCCGAGGTTCTGCCAACTGAAGCCCTCGCCTTCGATCGTCACTCGGCCACTGAGCAGTACCAGGCACAACTCTTTGTCGTCGGCACTGACCGGCAGCGTTTGCCCCAGGCCCAGGCGGTAAGCGGCAAACCCCACATACTCCAGGCCGCCTGCTGGCAGCGCGACCATGGTTTGCCCGCGCGGCGTGCTTTTGACCAACAGGCTCATTGTCCAGCCCTCGCATCCAACAGCGCCCGCAAGGTATCGAAGCCTTTTTTTGCATAGATATAGCTGGGCGCCACGGCCGGATCCTGCTCAGCCTCCACCACCAGCCAACCGCTGTAACCGGCGCCCAACAGTACGTCCAGCAACTCGGCGAAGTCGATATCGCCATCTCCCGGTACGGTGAAGGTGCCGTTGACGATACAGTCGGGAAAGCTCCACATCTGGTTGCGCGCCAGTTGCACCACCGGCTTGCGCACGTCCTTGAAATGCACATGGCAGATGCGCGCCAGGTGCTTGCGCAGCACCTCGACCGGCTCGCCGCCGCCCATGTAACAGTGCCCCGAATCAAACAGCAGGCCGACCTCCGGGCCGGTGAGGCGCATCAAGGTGTCGATGTCTTCCGGGGATTCGACATAAGCGCCCATATGGTGGTGATAGGCCAGGCGCACGCCCTGGGACAGGGTAAAACGCGCAAGTTCGGTGAGCTTGTCGGCGTAGGCCTGCCACGCCTGCTCACTGTGGAAACGCGGACGTTCGATCAGGCGGACCGGCGAGCCCTGGATCGAGTCGGCCACTTCACCGTAGACCAGCACCGTGGCACCGTTCTCACGCAGCAGTTGCACATGGCTGGCGATGGCGTCGATTTCCTCGGCCACCGAACGTCGGGCCAGGCGGCTGGAGTACCAGCCGGAGACCAGCGCCAGGTCGTAGGGGCGCAACACATCGCCCACGCCCTTGGCGTCCTTGGGGAACTTGCCGTTGAGCTCGAAACCTTCGTAGCCGATGGCCTTGCCTTCGCTGAGTGCGGTGCTCAAGGGCGTCTCGCCGCCCAGGGCCGGCAGGTCGTCGTTGCTCCAGGAGATGGGGTTGATGCCAATACGGATTGCGGGCATGGCTGCACCTTTTATTGTTTTAACCTGAGATCACTGGGATCTGCTTTCTGTAGGAGCTGGCTTGCCTGCTCCTACAATTGATCGTGTTTAAACTCTGGAGCTGCGCCAAGCCTGGATCAATTGCTCGAAGATCTGCTGCACTTGCTGGATCAACGTTTCGTCGTCAATTTCACCCGCCAGCCACGCCCTGCTCGGCTCCTGGAAGATCGTGCGGCCCACGGCAAACCCACGGCAGGTCCGGCTCTGGCCCGCCTGCTGGAAGCCCTCGGCCAAGGATTGCGCCGGAGCATTGAGACCCAGCAATACCACGCCCCGGCAATAGGGATCGCGCTCCTCGATCAGCTCATCGAGCTTGCGCCACTGCTCGGCAGTCTGCGCCTCGATCTTCCACCACGCCGGGTAGATGCCCAGGTTGTACAAGCGCTTGAGGCTGCGATAGAGCACATCCGGGTAGGTCGAAGGATGATCCTTGGGTGGCACCACTTCCAGCAGCAGTTCATGGCCGCTGGTTTGCGCTGCCTGGTACAGGCCCTTGAGCTGGGCTTCCTGCTCAAGGCGCAGCAACGGCTCGTCGTCGGGGTGAAACTGCACCAGGCACTTGATGATCTGCTCCTGGGGCCAGGCGATCAGGTTGCTGCCAATCGAACGGCCATGCTCGAACGCCAACGGCCGCGAGCCCTGGACCTCTACCGGGCGCGCGACCCACCAGCCACGGCCGGTGGCGGCGTTCAGCGCATCCTGGCCAAAACGCTGGTCGGCCAAAATGCCCACATCGGCCTCGACGCCCTGCTCGTGCAGCTTGCCTTCGACACGCTCGACCGCCTGGATAAACAGCTGCTTGATCGCGCTGATCCGCGCGGGGTCCTGGCCACCTTTTTGCGCCAGCTCCACCAGTTGCCAGCGATGATCGAAGGCAAACACAAACAGTTGCTTCCAGTTTTTGCGCGGCACGCTGACCTGATGCAAACGTTGCAATACCGGGTCCAGGTCCGGACGGGTGATGGGCACCGGGCTGTTGAACAGGTATTCGAGTTCCACCGGGGTCGGCATTGCCGGGGCGCAGGCATGGCGCGACACCACCAAACCGCCACAGGCATTGGCCAACTGGCAGCAACGCGCATCACTGGCCTCGTTCAGCCAACCACTGAGGAAACCCGCCATAAACGCATCGCCGGCCCCCAGTACATTGAGCACTTCGACGCGCACGCCAGGGTAAATCGCACCGTCTGCCAACCGTGCCGGGATCTCGCCGTGGATCACCGTGCAACCCTGCGGGCCGAGCTTGACCACCAAGGTCGCCGTCGTCAGGCGCCGCACCGTGCGCAAGGCGCTGAGCAGATCCGCACTGCCGCCGGCAATCAGGAACTCTTCTTCGGTGCCCACAATCAGGTCGAAACGCCCGAGGATGCCCTGCACATGCTGGCTGACATTCTGGTCGGCGACAAAACGGGTCTCGCCGTCGGCCTTGCCCGCCAGCCCCCAGAGCACCGGGCGATAGTCGATATCCAGCACGCGCTTGACGCCGTGCCGCTCGGCGTAATCCAGGGCCTGGAGGCTGGCCTGGTACACGTCGCCGGTAGAAAAATGGGTGCCGGTGATCAGCAGCGCCTTGCTGCTGGCAATAAAGGCTTCGCTGATATCTTCGGCGCGCAGGGCCATGTCCGCACAGTTTTCGCGGTAGAACACCAACGGGAAGGTTTCGCGGTCCTTGAGGCCCAGCAGGACCATGGCGGTCAGGCGTTGTGGGTCGACAGTGATGCCACTCACATCACAGCCTTCACGCACCAACGACTCCACCAGGAAACGCCCCATGTGATCGTCGCCGACCCGGCTCAACATCGCCGACCTGAGCCCCAGTCGCGCCGTGCCAAAAGCGATATTGGCGGAAGATCCACCCAGGTACTTGGCGAAGCTTGAGACATCCTCCAGCCGCGCCCCGACTTGCTGCGCGTACAGGTCGACGCCCAGGCGCCCGAGACAAATCAGATCCAATTGACGCCCACTGGCAAAACGAGTCTGGCCCATGCTGGCTCCTGTTATTTTTATCAGCCCGCGCCTGCCGTCAAAACGGCGACGCTCTTGGTGGATGCAGACTAGGACGTCCGGCGCCATCAATCAATATTTATTCTATAAATATTTTATGTGGAATATATTTTCCATTAAGGTATTTTTTGGTGCCTTCCCTGTAGACTTGCGCCCATTGACCTATTGTCAGGGGCACCGTGCCTGTCACCTGCCCTGTAAGAACAAGCCAGAAGGATTGCTTATGTCCCGCACCGATCAGCAGTCTTGCGCCGAGACCGACGCTCTCGCCAATCCTCCGATCAATGCCGAACGTCTGTTGCAGTTGATCACCGACGAATACGAAAGCCTGCCCCGCCAGCTCAAGCGCATCGCCAGCTACATGAGCCAGCAGAGCGATCGGATCATGGTCGACCGCATCAGCGATATCGCCCGGGAATGCGAAGTCCACCCGTCGGCCATCGTGCGTTTTTCCCAGCGTTTTGGTTTCAGTGGCTTCAGTGAAATGCAGGCGCTGTTTCGCGAGGCGTATACCCACAAGACCACGCCGGTGCAGAACTACCAGCAGCGCATCCGCAGCATGATCGCCAACAAGTCGCAGAAAGCCAGCGGCGGCGACCTCGCCCGCGAGTGCGTGAGCGCCACGCTGTCCGGCATCGAGCGCCTGGGCCTGGAACTGGACGACGCGGCCTTCGAGAAAGCCGTGGACCTGGTGGTCAACGCCGACAATATCTACGTGGTTGGCGTACGCCGCTCGTTTGCGGTGGCCGACTACCTGGTCTACAACCTGCAACACACCAACAAACGCATCCACCTGGTCTCGGGCCTGGGCGGCAGCTACCGCGAACAGATGCGCAGCGTACGCGCCAATGATCTGGTGATCGCCATCAGCTTCACGCCCTACGGCAAGGAAACCCAGCACTGCCTGCGCATCGCCCAGCACCACCAGGCCAAGACGCTGATCATCACCGACAGCAACCTGTCGCCGCTGGCCAAGCGGGCCAACGCGGTGTTACTGGTCAATGAAGGGTCTTCGTTCGCGTTTCGCTCGTTGAGCGCAACGCTGTGCCTGTGCCAGGCGTTGTTTATTGCCGTGGCGTACCGGCTGGAGCTGAAGGTCGATGAGATTCACGAACAGGTGGGGTTCGACGACTAAAAAGGCCTGCGCCATATTCCACATTTTGACCGAGGTGGCCCTGAGAATTGCCTACATGAATTTTCTTTTAGAAACCTCACTATCATTTCTTGGCAAAATGCTTCACTCCAGTTTGACCAGGTAGCCCCCATGACCCGTATTTTGACCATCGAAGACGACGCTGTGACGGCCCGCGAGATCGTCGCCGAGCTGAGCAGTCATGGCCTGGACGTGGACTGGGTAGATAACGGCCGCGAAGGCCTGAGCCGGGCCGTCAGCGGCGATTACGACCTGATCACCCTCGATCGCATGCTCCCGGAGCTCGATGGCCTGGCCATCGTCACCACCCTGCGTACCCTCGGCGTGTCGACGCCGATCCTGATGATCAGCGCCCTTTCCGACGTGGATGAACGGGTCCGCGGCTTGCGGGCCGGTGGGGATGACTACCTGACCAAACCCTTCGCCTCCGACGAGATGGCGGCCCGGGTCGAGGTGCTGCTGCGCCGCAACAATGCGGTGAAGGCTGCGCAAACCGCACTGCGCGTGGCCGACCTGGAATTGAACCTGATCAGCCGTGAAGCCAGCCGCGCCGAGCAGCCTTTGAGCCTGCTGCCCACCGAGTACAAGCTGCTGGAGTTCTTGATGCGCAACACCGGGCAAATCCTCTCGCGGATGATGATCTTCGAGGAAGTCTGGGGTTATCACTTCGACCCGGGCACCAACCTGATCGACGTACACATCGGCCGCCTGCGCAAGAAAATCGACCCACCGGGCCAGACGCCGCTGATTCGCACGGTACGAGGCTCGGGCTATGTCATTGCTGAACCCGTCTAACGGCTGGCGCTCGTCCAGCAGCCGGTTGCTGGCGCTGTACAGTTCGCTGTTCGTGGCCTGGAGCTGCATCCTCATGGGGGTGTTGTACTACGAGGTCTCGGGATACCTGGGCGACCTTTCGCGCCACTCGTTGATGCAACGCCAACACCTGTTCCAGCGATTCGAGGGCGCACAACTGGATGAAGCCCTGGCCACCAGCATGACCTTCGACATGAAGGGCATCGACGCCTACGGCCTGTTCGATGGGCAACAACGCCCACTCAGCGGCCCGATCCAGCAGATTCCAGCAGGCTTGCCCCTCGACGGGCGCATCCATGCCTTGGCCAACTGTATCGAGTCGGATGACCCGAAACTGCCCCTGGGCAGTTGCGACGCCGTGGCGACCCAGACCCAGGATGGTCGCTGGCTGGTGTTGGTACGCGATAACGGCTCGTTGCTGGGCGTGACCCGGATCATCCTGCAAGCCCTGCTTTGGGCGATCTCCCTGACCATTATCCCCGGCGTCGCCGGCTGGCATCTGCTGCGCCGGCGCCCGTTGCGCCGGATTCGCGCAATCCAGGCCAGCGCCGAAGCCATTGTCGCCGGCGACCTGACCCATCGCCTGCCGCTGTCCAACCGTCGTGACGAACTGGACATGCTGGCGGCCATCGTCAACGCCATGCTCGGGCGCATCGAAAAACTGATGAACGAGGTCAAGGGCGTGTGCGACAACATTGCCCATGACCTGCGTACCCCGCTGACCCGTTTGCGTGCGCAGTTGTACCGGATCAAGCAACAGGCCGATGAACACTCGCCCCTGGCCTTGCAACTCGATGAAGTGATCAACGAGACCGACACGCTGATGGCGCGCTTTCGCGGCTTGCTGCGCATTTCCGAACTGGAAGACCGGCAACGACGCTCCGGCTTCCTGGTGTTCGATCCCCTGCCGTTGCTTCAGGAACTCCATGACTTCTACCTGCCGTTGGCGGAAGAAGGCCAGTTGGCGCTGCTGTTGCAGGTCCCCGAAGCACTGCCGCCGATTAATGGTGACCGCGCGCTGCTGTTCGAAGCGCTGGCCAACCTGCTGAGCAACTCGATCAAGTTCACCCCGCCGGGCGGCGAAGTGATTGTGCGAGGGAGCAACGAGGCTGGCAGTACGCGCATCGATGTAGTGGACTCCGGCCCAGGAATTCCAGAAGCAGAACGGGCCGCGGTGTTCCAGCGTTTTTACCGGGTCGATGACGGTCAGCAACAGGGCAGCTTTGGCCTGGGCCTGTCGATTGTGGCGGCGATCATCAACCTGCATGGCTTTGGGCTGGAAGTCGGCAGCAGCGAGCGCGGCGGCGCGCGACTGACCCTGCAATGCCGCCAAAAAAACCCACTGTAGGCGCCGGCTTGCCGGCGCCTACAAGGTCAGGCCGGGAAATTTTTGCGCAAGGCCTCGACACCACCGGTATAAACGCCGCTGAACAGCGCTTCGACCTCAGCCTCGGTCACACCGGCGATCGGGGTGAACACACCTGACCAAGTGACTTTGGCCGAGTGTTCACCCAGCGCTTCAACCTGCAAGGTCGCCAGATACGCGCTCACCGGGAACGGCGATTCACTGATCGTGTAACTGTAGGTGCGCGCAGCGTTATCAAAGGTCTGCAGATGCTCGACCACCACCGCGCCATCCACGGTTTGCAGATGACGCACACGCCCGCCTTCGCCCGGTTCGCTCTTGGCAATCAGGGGCAGCCAATCGGGCAACGAGTTGAAGCCGCCGACCAGGTGCCAGACTTCGTCGGCCGAGGCCGGGATTTCAATAAAAGCAGCGGCTTTGGCCACGATAAAACTCCACAACATGAGGAAAAGGGAGGCCAGCTTACGCTGCCTGTCGGCGCTCGTGCCATTGGTGGGTGGCCCACCGCCTCAAGCGAAGAAGTTTGCATGCACCACCTATCTTACTGGGACCGCTGAATCAGAACAGCCACTGGCCGATCAGCCAGGCATTGGCGCCGCTGATCACGCTGAACAGACTCCAGGCCAGGATCCTGGTGGGCAGGCGATTGACGAAAGGCCCCATCAATTGCCGGTCGCCGGTCATGCGGATCAGTGGATACAGGGCAAAGGGCAACTGCAGGCTGAGCACCACCTGGCTGAGGATCAGCAACTTGCCAATGGCATCGTCCCCCATCAACCACACCCCGAGGAACGCCGGGATCAGCGCCAGGCCACGGGTGATCAGGCGGCGTTGCCAGCAGGGAATGCGCAGGTTGAGGTAGCCCTCCATGATCACCTGGCCGGCGATGGTGCCGGTGAAGGTCGAGCTTTGCCCGGACGCCAGCAAGGCAATGCCGAACAGGATACTGGCGAAGGCGCCGCCCACCAGCGGATCCAGCAGATGGTAGGCATCCTGGATCTCCACGACCTCGGTATGGCCGGTCTGGTGGAACGCCGCAGCCGCCAGCACCAGGATCGCGGCATTGACCAGCAAGGCCAGGGCCAGGGAGCCGATGGTGTCGATGCGCGCCAGCTTGACCGCATCCTGGCGGCTGGCCAGGTCCTGGCCGAACAGGCGGGTTTGCACGATGGACGTGTGCAGGTACAGGTTATGGGGCATCACCGTGGCCCCGAGGATGCCGATGGCCAGGTACAGCGGCGCGGCATCGCTGATCGCCGAGAGCGACGGCGTGAAACCACGCAAGACGTCCGGCCAATAGGGTTTGATCAGCACCAGCTCGACGAAGAAGCACACGCCGATGGTCGCCACCAGCGCCAACATGATCGCCTCCAGGCGCCGGAAGCCACGGTTTTGCAGGGCCAGGATCAGCAACGTGTCAAACGCGGTGATGACAATGCCGGTGGTCAGCGATACCCCCAGCAGCAGGTGGAACGCCAGGGCGCAGCCGAGGACTTCGGCCAGGTCGGTGGCGATGATCGAGATTTCCGCCAGCACCCATTGCGTGCGCGCGGAGCGCTGGCTGTAGCGTTCGCGGCACAACTGCGCCAAGTCCTTGCCGGTGGCGATGCCCAGCCGTGAACACAGGCACTGCACCGCCATCCCCGCCAGGCTGGCGAGCAACACCACGAACAACAGGCTGTAGCCATAGCGCGACCCGGCCTCGATGGCCGTGGCCCAGTTGCCGGGGTCCATGTAGCCGATGGAAATCAGCAGGCCGGGGCCGGCAAACTGCAGCACCCGTTTGAAAAACGACGCGCGGGGATCAACGGGGATGGTGCCCGCCACTTCTGGCGGGCAGAACGGGGCAGTGGCAATTTTCGGCAGGCTGAATTTCACGCGGGGTACCAGGCAGACACACAGGACAAGGACGCAGCTTAGCAGTCCGGCGAGACCGTGCGCATCAGCGTTTCCCGGGGCAGGTCAAAGGCCTCGACCACCTGCACCACCAGGTCCATTTCCTGATTCAGCGCCTCACGCTCCATGCGCTGGCGAATCACCCCCAGCACCAGCACCGCCAGGGTCGTGATGGAATACGCCGGCCCGGAAAACGCCCGCACCCCGCTCACCAGCAGCATGGCCGCCGCCAGCGCCTGCCCCACCACCGGGATCGCCGTGGCCGCACCTCGGCGCAGGATAAACCCGGTCAGCCCGGCCAGCGCCGTACCGCTCAAGGCGGTAGTGGCCGAACGAGCGACATCGAAACGGTTGAAAAACCCCTGTTCCTTTTGCGCCGCAGCCCTGAGTTCGGCCTCGAACACTGCGCGGTCGGCCAGGCTGAGTTTATCCTTGTACTGCTCGATCAGGGTCTCGGCGACCCGCTCTTCCAGGCTCACCAGGGCCACACTGTCGATGGGCTGGTCAAACTTGAGACCGACGCGCAGGGCCACGTCCTGGGCCAATTGGCGATAACTCACCCCGTGCCCACGGGCCAGGTTCATAAAGCTGTCACCGCCCATACGCTGCAACTCGATAGCCAACTGCAATGGGTCGCGTACCTCGGCTTCGATGGTCGCGCTGCGCTTGGCGGCCATCAGCTCGGCGAGAAACTGCAGCTCTGGCGCCCGTGCCTGGCGCAGCACCGGGAACAGGTCCACGTCTTCCTCGGCAAAACGCACCTCGGCACTGCGCTGGTCCGCACGGATCATGCCGCGGCGCTCATGCAGCAAGTCGGTGTACTGCACCACGGTCTGCAACTGCGGCCAGTAGGCAGCGTGGTCGAAAGTGACCAGATGCACGTTGGTCACTTTGCCCTTGAGGGATGGCGTCAAGGGAATCGCATAGCGACCAATGCAGCGTTCGGTATCCGGCTTGAGCGCCAGGGCCCAGTCCTTGCTGGAATGGCAGTTGATCACCCGTCCCTTGAGCGGCGCCGACACCTGCTCCCAGGGGCTGGAGGTGCAAATTGCGCCGCCCATCAACAACAGGTGATTGAGCGGCAGTTCCCGGGCCAGTTCGGGGCTGGCCAGCAGGCTCTTGACCAGCAGGCGGGCGCCCAGGGAATGGCCGATCAGGTTGATCTGGCGCACCTCGATTGACTCGGCGTGCAGGTAGTTGGCCAACTCCACCAGCAGTGTCCTGGCCACTTCGTCCACCCGCGCTTCGACACTTTTGTAGTGATCGAGAAAATAGCCCACCGCCTTGCCCAGGCCCACGGTCGCCGCGCCCAGGGTGCCGCCGCCGAGCATCGAGGCGATGATGTCCTTGAAGGGGGCGAACAGGTTTTCCAGGAAATGCCCGGCCGGCCAGAACAGCATCAGGTTGGTCGAACCCTCGATCGCCGCCAGTTGCGCCTGGAAACTGGCCAGCTGTTGCGGGTTGAAAAACGCGGAATAGCCATGGACATAGAGATTGAGCACCTGTCCCCGGGGCTCGCCGCACAGCACGAACGAGGGCTTGCGGGTGCGGTGCATTTCATCCCACTGGTGTTGCATGAGGCGGTGGCTCCTGGTGACGACGGAGGAGGATGGTAACAAGATTGCGAAATCCAATGTGGAAGCTGTCGAGCCCCCACAAGGGATTCGCACAGCGCTCATATACCCCGTGTGCCCTGATCCACAAAAAAACCGCCCTCACGGGCGGCTTGAAGAACTCAGCCTTGATCAGAAGCCGAGGGAGAAACTGATGGTCATCGCATGGTCCTTGTCATTGCGTGACAACTGGCCCGAGTAACCCAGTCCCAGTTTGCCGTTAGGGCTGATCTGGTAATCCACGCCCGCTTCCACTACCGCGCTGTCCTTGGCAATCGGCACGCCTTGGGTGCTGAAGGATGCGCCACCGTTGATAAAGCTCAGGTCTGCATCCGGCTTGCTGTCACCCAAGGCATGGCGCCAGCCGATGCTGCCCCGTGGGGTGATGCTCGAACCGTTACCCAGGCTGATGGTTTTACCCAGGCGCACGCCAAGGGTGGAGAACGTGATGTCCTGGTCGGCATCACCTTTGAGCGCGGCCGAACCGCCTTTTTCCTTGAGGGTGTCGCTGTCGTAGTTGACGTAGGCCAGGCCTGCGAACGGTTCCACGGCCAGGCCGCCAGCCTCAATGGTGTAACCGACTTCACCGAACACTTGCGCACTGCGCGCCTTGTAGTCGGCTTTCAGGCGTTGGCCCTCGGTGCCCACTGCCACGTCACGTTTGCTTTCGATGTCGTGCCAGGTGTAGCCCACACCCATGCGCGCAGCGAAAGCCTCTTGCTGGTACGCGGTGTAGGCCATCAGGTGGTGGCTGTCGACATCGGCACTGGAGTTACGGCGCTTGGCGTCCAGGTCGCTACGGGTATAACCAGCAGCGATACCGGCACGCCAGGCGTCGTCCAGTTGCTTGTCAGTGCCCAACAGGAAGCCGCTGAGGTTGCGATCCAGGCGCGCGGTATCGCTGTCGCCGCCCAGGTGGCCCCAGGTACCGAGGACGCGCATCCAGCCAACCATTTCGCCGTGGCAACCGGCGCTGCTCAGGCGGTTTTCGCTGGGTGCCAGACTGTTCCGCGGATCGTCCTGGCGGTAGCAACCCGGTTGACGCATGCGCTCGTTGACCGCGTCACGCACGTAGCGCGAGTCTTCAAGCATGGCGCTGGCGGTGCTGGCATGGATCTCCCCCGACAGGCTGTCGAAGGCCGCCCGCGCGCTGGCTGCATTGCCGGTCAGCAAGGCATTTTGTATCGCACTGTCGCCCACTGCCACACCGCTGCCCAATGCCGTGGCAACCGCCCGCTGGTTGCCGGTGGCCGCCACGCTGGCGAAGCTGGTGGTGTTGCGGCTCACAGCCAGCGCCACCTGGTTCGGGCTGTAGTTGAGGGCCGTATCGAGGAACGCCAGGTTCTCCAGGTTGGTGTTGCTAAAGGTGCCGGTCACGCCGCCGGCTGCCGTCAACAGGGTGTAGGTGGTGGGCCCGGTGTAAGGCACCAGGTTGACCACATTCAGGCTGCCCGCCAGGTTCGCACTACCGCCGACCGCCAAGGAGCCGGCCACCGATGGCGTAATCACCAGGTTAAGGGTGCCGTCGACAGCATTGGTGAAGTTGCCGGCAACACTGAGCTTGCCACTGTCGGGAGTGACCACGCCGTGGTTGACCAGCGAGCCGACGCTGCCATTGCCACTCAGGCCTGCGCCATTGGCGACGGTCACCTGGCCGCCCAGCACGGTCCCCGGGTTGCTGGCATTGCCCACTTGCAGCAGCCCCTGGTTGACGGCCACTGCACCGCTGAAGGGCTGGTTGCCGGTCAGCAGCAGGCTGCCGCTGCCCTGCTTGACCAGCGTGCCGGTGCCGGTCAGCGTGCCGTTGAACTGGCCATTGCTGTCTTGCTGGAACATCAGGTTCGCGTTGTTGGTGATTGCCCCTTGCAGGCTCGTGGTGTTCCCCGCCAACGTCCCGCCGCTGACAATGGTCCCGCCGCTGTAGGTGTTACTGCCGGTCAGCAACAAGGTACCTGCGTCGACTTTATTGATCCCTGCGCTACCCACCAGGGGCGCCGAGATTTCTGTGGTCACCCCGGCATTGATGCGTATCGCCGCCAGGCTGCCATCTGCGGCATTGGTGGGGCTGAGGCTGCCACCGGTGCCAGCGACCAGGGAGTAGCCGCTGTCCAGCACTTGCAGGCCGGTGAAGCTCTGGTTACCCGCCACGGTCACGGTCCCGCCCTGCCCGCCAAACACGGCGAACTGGTTGTTCGAGGCCTGGCCCTGGGTGCCGGTAGGATCGGTCCAGTTGGTGCCAGGGCCCCAGGTGCCGCTGCCGCCATGCACCGTGCCGTCAGGGCTGGTGGTGCCGCCGTTCCAGAACTGGATCTGCCCAGGCGTGGTTTGCACCAACAGGTTGAGCTGGTTGGCCAGCGAGGTTTGCAGGCTCAGTGCGCCCGGCACAATCCCGGTTGGCAATGTGCCCAACAGCAAGCCGTTGTCGGTCAGGCTGCCGCCGTAGCGGAACAGTTGGTAGACGCCGACGCCAAACCCGCCGGCGTCGCTGACATTGAGGGTGCCATCCAGGGTCAGGTTGCCGGCCACGTTGACCACCGTGGTCGATGAGCCCGGTGCGCCGAGGGCGAAGTCCAACCGGGTCCCCGCAGACAATGCCAGGGCTCCCACCGACAGCGGCGTCGCAGCCCCGGCAGTGAGTGTCGAACCGTCAGCCATGTTCACCGCTCCCGCCAGTTGCCCACTGCCACCCAGCGAGGCGCCGTTGGCGACTTGCACGGCAGCACTGTTCAAGGTGCCGTTGACCACCATGCCGCCGGCCGTGACGTTAGTACTGCCGGTGAAGCTGTTGTTGCCGCTCAGCAACAGATCGCCAGTGCCGGTCTTGGTCAGCGAGCCGCTGCCTGTAAGGTTGCCGGTGTAGGTGCCATCGGCATTTTGCTCGAAGGTCAGCGCCGCGTTGTTGGCAATCGCCCCTTGCAGGCTGCTGGTGCTGCCCGTGGTGCTGCCGCCATTGAGAATTGTCCCGCCACCATAGGTGTTGGTGCCGGTAAGCAACAGCACACCATTACCGCTTTTCACCAGGGCACCGGTACCGCTGAGCGCGCCACTCAAGGTCAAGTCATTGCTGCCCAATAGCGTCAACTGCCCCCCCAGGGTAATGGCATTGGCCAGTTGCAGGGCGCTGCTGCCATCCAACTGTGCAGCGCCGCCTACGCTCAGGGCACCATTGCCCAGCGCAGCGTTGTTGCCAAGAATCAACTGCCCGGCGTTAAGGCTGGTGCCGCCGATGTAGGTGTTGACGCCATTGAGGGTCAGGCTGGATGCCCCGGTTTTGACCAGGCTGCCATTGCCACTGACCACCCCATCCAGCGTCAGGCCGTTGGCCCCGCCCACGGTCATCACGCCGTTGAGCAGCGCGTTGTTGCCCAGGGTCACAGCCGTGTTGCTGGCCAGGGTGGTGCCGTTGGCGGCGGTCAATAGGCCCGTACCCAGGGCACTGTTGTTGCCCACCACCAGCGTGCCGCCATTAAGGGCGGTGCCACCGGTGTAGGCATTAGCGGCGTTGAGTACCAGGGTGCCGCTGTCCAGTTTGGCCAGGGTACCGCTGCCATTGAGGGTTACACCGAGGGTCGCGGTGACGTTGGGGTCGACCCGCACTGCGGTGTTGCCAGTGCCGCCATTGACCAGATTCAACTGGCCGGCGGTACCGGCCACCAGGTTGTAACCGTCACTGACAAATTGCATGCCCGTCAGGCTTTGGCTGCCGTCCACCGTGACCGTGCCTGCCGCGCCCTGGAACACCGCAAACTTGTCGCTCCAGTTCTGGTTGAGACTACCGTCGACATTCGCCCAATTGGTGCCACTGCCCCAGGTGCCGTTGCCGCCTTCGATAGCGCCGTTGCCGATCAACTGGCCACCGTCCCAGAACTGCACGCTGGTGTTGGGCGCGATCACCACCAGGTTGACCTTGTTGTTGACCGCGGTTTGCAGTTGCAGGTCATCGGCGATCACGCTGGATGGGAGGGTACCGAGGGTCAGGCCATTATTGGTCAGGGCCCCGCTGTAGTTGATGAGGTTATAGACGCCCGTGCCAAAACCACCGAGGTCGCTGACATTGAGGTTGCCGTCCAGAGTCAGGTCGCCGCCGACATTCAGCAGCCCGCTGCCGCCACCGACTACCGGTACGCCAAGGCCCACATCCAGGTTGGCATTGCCTCCCAGCACCAGCGAGCCCAGCGTCAGCGCACTGCCGCTGCTCAGGCCCAGATGGCCGCCATCGGCCACCGTCACCGCACCCGCCAAGGTGCCACCACCGGTCAGGGTCGCACCGTTGTTGACCGTCACGCTGCCGCTGGCCAGGCTGCCGGCCACGTTGAGCGTGCCGCCCGTGACGCTGGTCGCACCGCTCAGGCTGCTATTGCCGGTCAGGTCGAGGGTGCCGGTACCAACTTTATCCAGGGCACCGCTGCCGCCCAGGCTGCCGCCGAAGGTGTTATTGCCGCCGACGGTCAGCGTATTGCCCACCGCCACTTGCAGCGCACCATTGCCGGCCAGAGTGTTGAGCGTGGCGCTACTGCCCAGGTTAAGGGTTGCACCGCTACCCACCGTGACCCCGGAAGTGTTGCCCAAGGCGCCGGCGCCGACCGTGGTCAGCGTACCGCCCAGCACATTCAACGGCCCGT
Organism: Pseudomonas sp. FH4; assembly: GCF_000510915.2. Classification (NCBI taxonomy): domain Bacteria; kingdom Pseudomonadati; phylum Pseudomonadota; class Gammaproteobacteria; order Pseudomonadales; family Pseudomonadaceae; genus Pseudomonas; species Pseudomonas sp. FH4. The sequence continues at coordinate 350,739 of NZ_AOHN01000020.1, forward strand.
TCAACAGGTTGTTGCCACTGAGGGTCAGGCTCGCCGTGCCATTTTTGATCAGCGCAGCGTTGCCGGCCAAGATGCCGGACAGGGTCAGGTCGTGGCTGCCGGCGACTGTCAGGTCGGCATTGAGGTCGATGGCATTGGCCAGCACCAGTGGTGCACTGTTATCCAGGGTGGCCACACCGCCTACGCTCAAGTTGCCGCTGCCCAGTGCAGTGCTACTGCCGAGGGTAAGCGTACCGGCGTTGAGCAATGTACCGCCGCCGTAGTTGTTGGCGCCATTGAGGCTCAGGTTGGCGCCACCGTTCTTGATCAACTGCGCGGCGCCGTCGACTATCCCGGCCAATGTCAGGCCATTGCTGCCGGCCACTGTCAGCGCGCCATTGAGGGTCACGGCATTGCTCAGCGTCACATTCGTGCTGCTATCGAGGGTCGCCGGGCTGTTGACCAGCAAGGTGCCAGAGCCCAGGGAGCTGTCCGTTCCGACGGTCAGGCTGCCCGCATTGAGTTGGGTACCGCCGACATAGCCGTTGCTGCCGGCGAGGGTCAGGTTGCCGATGCCGCTTTTGATCAGGCTACCGGCACCGTTCACGCTGCCCGCCAGGGTCAGGGCATTGCTACCGCCGATGGTCAGGCTACCATTGAGGTCCACACCATTGGTCAGCACCACGGCTGTGTTGCTGTCCAGGGTGGTGCCATTGGCGCTGGTTAACAGGCCCGTGCCCAGGGCGTTGTTATTGCCGACGATCAAGGTGCCGCCGTTGAGCGCCGTACCGCCGGTGTAGGCGTTGCTGCCATTGAGCACCAGGGTGCCGGTGTCGAGCTTGGCCAGAGTGCCGCCGCCATTGAGGTTCACATCCAGGGTTGCGGTGACAGTAGGATCAACCCGCACTGCCGTGTTGCCGCCGGCGCCATTGAACAGCGTCAGCCCCCCTGCCGTCCCCCCCACTAGGTTGTAGCCGTCGGTGACAAATTGCAGGCCCGTGATCGCCTGCGCGCCATCAACCGTGACCGTGCCGGCCGCGCCCTGGAACACCGCCAGGCTACTGGGTGCCCAGCCCTGGTTGAGGCTGCCGTTGATCCCGGTCCAGTTGTTGGCCGCCGCGCTCCAGGTGCCGTTGCCGCCTTCGATGGTACCGTTGCCCACCAGTTGGCTGCCGTCCCAGAACTGCACATTGGTGCTGCCAGTGACCAGCAGGTTGATCTGGTTGCCAATAGCGGTTTGCAGGTCGAGGCTGCCCGGCAGGACGCCACCGGGCAGGCTGCCCAGTTGCAGGCCGTTGTTGGTCAACACGCCGGTGTAGTCGATCAGGCGATAGAGCCCGGCGCCAAATCCGCCGATATCACTGATGTTGAGAGTGCCGTCCAGGGTCAGGTTGCCCAGCACTTTGAGCAACTCGGTGCCGCCGCTGGAGGGTGCGCCGAGGCCGGCATCGAGGTTGGCATTGGCCCCCAGCACCAGCGAGCCGGTGGTCAGGGTGCTGCCGGAGTTCACCACCAGGTGGCCACCGTCGGCGATGTTCACCGCGCCCAGCAAGGTGCCCGAGCCGCCAAGGGTCGCGCTGCTGTTCACATTGACGCCGGCACTGGCCAGTTGGCCATTGACGTTCAAGGTGCCCGCGCTGACCTGGGTGTTGCCTGTCAGCGCGCTGATCCCGGACAGGGTTAGAGTACCGCTGCCAAGTTTGTCGACAGTGCCCAGGCCGGCAAGAATGCCGCCAAAGGTGTTGTTTGCGTTATTGGCACCCAGGCTCAAGGTATTGCCCAGGCCGACCACCGCTGTGCCCGCCCCTGTGAGGTTGGCCAGGCTGGCGGAACTGCCCAGGTTGAAGGTAGTGCCGGACGCCAGATTGATCCCGCTGTTGTTACCCAGCGCACCTGCGCCCAGGGTGGTCAGACTGCCCGCCTGGATATCCAGCAGACCGCTGAAGGTGTTGTTTCCCGACAATGCCAGGTCCGAAGTACCGGTCTTGATCAGGCTGCCATTGCCCGCCACCACCCCGGCCAACGTCAGGTTGTTGCTGCCACCCACGCTCAAGCCGGCGTTGACCGTCAGGTCGTTGGCCAGGACCAGCGGTGTGCTGTTGGCCAGGGTCGAATTGCCCGCCACGATCAGGCCGCCCGTGCCCAGTGCCGCAGCGTTGCCCAGGGTCAGTGTGCCCGCGTTGAGGGTCAGGCCGCCCTGGTAATTATTGAGGCCATTGAGGGTCAGGTTAGCCCCGCCATTTTTGATCAACGCACCCGTACCGCTGACCAGGCCGCCCAGGGTCAGGTCAGCGCTACCGCCAATGGCCAGGTTGCCCGCCAGGTTAATAGCATTGCCGACACTGACGGCGGTGCTGCTATCCAGGCTTGTACCGTTTGCCGCAATCAGCGCACCGCCACCCAAGGCGCCGTTGTTCGCCAGGATCAGGCCACCGGTGTTCAGCGCGGTGGGCCCGAGGTAGGTGTTCACACCGCCCAACGTGAGCTGCGACGTACCATTTTTGAGCAGGCCGCCTACGCCACTGATCACGCCATTCAAGGCCAGGGCATTGCTGCCGGCGACGCTAAGGTTGCCAGCCAGGACCACATCGTTGCCCAGGGTCACGGTTTTATTGCTGGAAAGTGCGGTGCCTGCGGCCGCGCTCAACAGGCCGCTACCCAGCGCGGTATCGCTGCCGACCACCACTGCCCCACCGTCGAGGGAAGTGCCGCCGGTGTAGCTGTTGTTGCCATTGAGCACCAGAGTGCCGCTGTCGACCTTGGCCAGGGTGCCACTACCGTCGATATTGACGCCCAGGGTCGCGGTGAGTGTCGGATCAACCCGGATTATCGTGCTGCCGATCGCCGTCAGTTGCCCCGCCGTACCGCCCACGACGTTGTAGCCGTCGCTGGCAAATTGCAGCCCGGTGAACTGCTGCGTACCGTCCACGGTGACCGTGCCCGCCGCGCCGGTGAACACCGCAAACCCGCCGGCCCAGGCCGAGTTGGGCGTGCCGCCGATGACTGTCCAGTTACTGCCGCCGACGCTCCAGGTGCCATTGCCACCCTCGACCGTGCCATTACCGGTGATCTGGCTACCGTCCCAGAACAGCATATTGGCCACCGACACCACTACATTCACCTGGTTGGCCGTGGTGACATCCACCAGCACGTCGCCGAGGTTGAAGCCCAGCGGCACACCGGTCACCGTCAAGCCCTGCCCGGCCAGGCTGCCGGTGTAGTTGATCAACCGATAGATACCCGCGCCAAAGGCTCCGCCATTGCTCACATTCAGGTTGCCATCCAGGCTCACATTGCCGCCGATATCGAGGAGTGGCGTCAGGGACGGCGCGCCGAGACTCACATCCAGGCTGGCGCCGCTGCCTACCACCAGCGAAGCAGCAGACAGCGTATCCGCGCTGTTCAAGGCCAGATGGCCGCCGCTGTTGATATTCAGCGTACCCAGCAACGAACCGCCGCCGGTCAGGGTCGCCCCGGCATTCACATCGACGATGGCACTTGCCAGGGTATTGCTCACCTTCAAGATGCCGGCATTGACCTGGGTGTTACCGCTAAGGCTGTTGACCCCGATCAGGTCGAGTTCGCCGCTGCCCACTTTGATCAGGTCGCCGCTACCAGTGAGGCTGCCGCTGAACGTGGTGTTGGTGTTGGCGCCGCCTACGGTCAAGCTGTTGTTCAAGCCCACATCGACAACACCCGCACCACTCAAGCCGCCGAGTACACCATTGCCTGCCAGGTTGAGACTGGCGCCGGCGCCGATGGTCAGCCCGGAGTTGGCCCCAAGGGCAGCGGCGCTGCTGGCGAACACGCTGCCACCCTGGATGTTCAAGGCGCCAGTAAAGGTGTTGGTGCCGGTCAGAGTCAGGTCGGCCGTACCATTTTTGACCAGGCCGCCGGCGCCACTGATTACGCCGCCCAGGGTCAGATTTTGGGTGCCGGCCAGGGCAAGGTCGGCATTGAGGGTGATGTTGTTACCCAGGGTGAACACCCCGCTGTTCTCCAGGCTCGCCGGGCCGCCGACGGTCAACGCACCGCCGCCCAGGGCCGCGGCATTGCCCAGGGTCAGGCTACCGGCATTGAGCACAGTGCCCGCCTGGTAAGTGTTGACCCCATTGAGGGTGAGATTGGTCACGCCCTCTTTGATCAGTGGACCGGCGCCGCTGAGTACGCCACCCAGGGTCAGGGCGTTGCTACCCGCCACAGTCAGGCCGGCGTTGAGGACGATGTTGTTGCCCAGGGCAACCGCTGTACTGTTGTCCAGTTTCGCGGCGCCCGCCACGGTCAAGTTACCCAGTCCCAGTGCAGAACTGCTGCCCGCCGTCAGCGTCCCGGCATTAAGGGTCAGACCGCCGAGGAAATTGTTGGCGCCAGTGAGACTCAGGTTGGCGATGCCATTTTTGATCAGGCTGCCTGCTCCGATAACCGGCCCGGCGAGCGTCAGGTCTGCGCTGCCGCCTACCGTGACCGCGCCTGCAAGGCTGACTTGGTTGCTCAGGGTTGCTGCGGCATTGGCATCCAGTGCGGTGCCTGCGGCGGCGTTCAACGCACCGGTACCCAGCGCGCCCGTTGCTCCGACCACCAGGGTGCCAGCGCTCAACTGGGTGCCACCGCTGTAGGCATTGGTATTGTTGAGGATGAGGTTGGCCGCGCCGGTCTTGACCAGGCTGCCAGTGCCGCCGATCGAGCCGCTCAGGGTAAGGTGGCTGGTCCCGTCCGCCAGCAGGCTCACCGCGCCACCCAGGGTCACGGCGTTATTGAGGGTGATCTGGCTGTTGCTGACCAGCGAAGTACTGCCCGCCGCCGTCAGCGTGCCGGTGCCCAAGGCACTGCCCGAGCCAAGCAACAGGCGGCCGCCGCTCAATGTGGTACCGCCGCCGTAGGTGTTGGTGCCACTGAGGGTCAAGTCAGCCGTACCGGTCTTGCTCAAGGCCCCCGTACCGCTGAGGTTGCCACCGAAGGTAAAGCCGTTGACGCCCTGTACCGCCAGCCCACTGGCGCCGATCACCACATCATTGGCCAGGCTCAAGTTACCGGCGCTCGCCGCCAGGGTCCCGCCATTGACGTTCAGTAAGCCGCTGCCAAACGTGGCGTTATTGTCGAACTGCACGATGCCGCCATTGAGCGCAGTCGAGCCATTGACCAGTGCCCCTAGCAGGGTCCAGGTCCCGCCATTGATCACCAGGTTGTTGAAGTTGATGTATTGGCCGCTGGATACGGTGCCCGTCTGGATTGCGGCGTTCACCCCAGCCAACTGGTTATCGAGGATCAGGGTGTTGTTGGTCCCGCCCACACCGCCGTCGACCTTGCCGGTGGGCGCGAACGACAGGTTGATGTTGACCAGCCCACCCAGGCTGATCCCGGTACCGGCATTCACCGCAGACCCGGTAACCGCGGTAAATGTATTGCCACCGCGCCCGGCACCCAGGGAAACCCCACCGTTGAGCGTGCCGGCATTGATAAACGAGTTGCCCACCCCACCGGCGACACCTGACGCCTCAAAGCCGATCCGACCCGTGACGGTGCCACTGTTGGTCATATTGACCTGGGAGCCCCCCTGCACCACCACGACAGTTGCCTCGTCAGGTTGCAACACGGATACACCAATGCTGGAGGCGCCGATGATGCCGCTGTTGTTGAGGGTGGTGGTGAAGCCTGCACCATTGGTAATACTCAGCGCCGCGCCGCCCAGCAACGAGGCCACATCCACCAGGGGAATAGTGCCCTTGATCGTGCCGCTGTTGGTCACTGACACATTGCCTGAGGTTGAGGAGTTGCCAATCACCACACCACTGGTCAAGACGCTCAGGGACAACAGGAAAGCCGGATCAATCACGCCCAGGTTGGTCAGCGATACACCGCTGCCGGTCAGGCTCAATACCGTGCCCACTAAGCTATTCATCCGCGTTGCGGCCTGGACAGTGACCTGCAGGTCATTGGCCGAACTGGCAAAACTGTTCGCTGGCGTCAGGGGCAGGCTTGGCGCCCCCGTACACGTCACCGTGACACCCACCGTCGTACACGCCGCCAACACCTCGGGGCTCACCAGGCCAACCACCAGCCCGAGCACACCGAGACGAATCGCAAGAGAGAGAGGAGAAACACGAGTTTTAGCGCCAGCAACAAGTCTTCTTTCCACGGGTCACTCCTTCGTGGTCCAAGCCTTTCGTCCGTGAATGCGTAGAAGCCCCATGTAACAGATCCAACACGCATCAAAAGCGAATTACCTGACCGTGATGACAACAATCCTGTTGTCAGAACCGTAGCTGACGCGCGTTAAAGTCATTGAAATAAATGGTATTAATACTTTCGTAAGTGCCCTGTAGGATTTGCACGACATCCAACAGGCGCTGGAGTGAAGCGCCGGAGCTCGGCAAAAATTCAGATTCAACTGCGTAAAAGCGCGCTCTAATAGCGCCCTGTCGATTCGCCTCAAAGATCCTGGAGTAAGCGATGCCCCATGAAGGCAACCTGTTACAAGCGGCCGTGGTGTTCCTGTTGGCCGCGGTGCTCACCGTGCCCCTGGCCAAGCACCTGAAACTGGGGGCGGTGCTGGGCTATCTGTTCGCCGGCGTGATTATCGGCCCCTCGGTATTGGGGCTGATAGGCAACCCGCAAAGCGTCGCGCAGTTCTCCGAGCTGGGGGTGGTGTTGTTGCTGTTCATCATCGGCCTGGAGCTGTCGCCCAAACGCCTGTGGGTGATGCGCAAGGCGGTGTTTGGCGTGGGTCTGGCGCAAGTGCTGTTGACCGCCATGGTGATGGGCGCAGTGGCACTCTGGGCCTTTGGCCAGTCGTGGAACAGCGCCATTGTGCTGGGCTTGGGCCTGGCGTTGTCCTCCACCGCCTTCGGCCTGCAAAGCCTGGCCGAACGCAAGGAACTGAACAGCCCCCACGGGCGCCTGGCCTTTGCGATCCTGCTGTTCCAGGACATCGCGGCAATCCCGCTGATCGCCATGGTGCCGCTGCTGGCCGGCAGCGACCACACCACCACCGCCGCCCAGGACCTGAACCACGGTTTGCAGGTATTGGGCAGCATCGCCGTGGTGATCATCGGCGGCCGCTACCTGCTGCGCCCGGTGTTTCGTATCGTCGCCAAGACCGGCCTGCGCGAAGTATCCACCGCCACCGCGCTGCTGGTGGTGATCGGCACCGCCTGGCTGATGGAGCTGGTGGGGGTGTCCATGGCCCTCGGCGCGTTCCTCGCCGGCCTGCTGCTGGCCGACTCGGAGTACCGCCACGAACTGGAATCGCAAATTGAGCCGTTCAAGGGCCTGCTGCTGGGCTTGTTCTTTATCAGTGTGGGCATGGGCGCCAATATCGGCCTGTTGTTCAGCACACCCTTTGTGGTGCTGGGGCTGACCCTGCTGCTGATCGCTATCAAGTTGCCGCTGCTGTACGCGGTCGGGCAGATGGTCGGCGAACTGAACCGCGAGAGCGCAGTACGCCTGGGTGTGGTGCTGGCCGCCGGTGGTGAGTTTGCCTTCGTGGTGTTCAAGATCGGCCGCGACCAGGGCCTGTTCGCCCCGCACCTGTACGACGTGCTGGTGCTGACCATCACCCTGTCCATGGCCCTCACGCCCCTGCTGTTGCTGCTGTGCCCGAAACTGTTCAGGCCCAAGGCCAAGCCGGTGGAAGTGCCAGAAGAGTACCGCGCCATCGAGAGCGATGCGCCTCGGGTGGTGATCGCCGGCATGGGCCGCATGGGGCAGATCGTGGCACGGATCCTACGGGCGCAAAACATTTCGTTTATCGCCCTCGACACTTCGGTGGAAACCATCGAGCTGACCCGCAGTTTCGGCGGCATGCCGGTGTTCTACGGTGATCCGCAGCGGCCAGAGATCCTGCATGCGGCGAAGGTCGACCAGGCCGAGTACTTCGTGATCGCCATGGATGATCCCGAAATCAATATCAAGACCGCTGAACTGGTGCGCAACCTCTACCCGCACATGAAGATCATCGCCCGTGCCCGTAACCGCCAGCACGTGCATCGCCTGGTGGACCTGGACGCGTCACCGGTGCGCGAAACCTTCTATTCCAGCCTGGAAATGAGCCGCCGCACCCTGGTCGGCCTGGGACTGAGCGAAACCCAGGCCGATGCGCGGATCAACCGCTTCAAACACCATGACCTGCAACTGTTGACCGCCCAGCACGCGGTGTACGACGACGCGGCCAAGGTGATGCAGTCGGCCCAGGAGTCCCGTGCAGAATTGGCCCGTCTGTTTGAAATGGACCGTCTTGAGGAAGAGTCCGGCAAGGCTTGAGGATGGATCCGAACGAAATTGCGAATTTTCTGACAGAATACGCAAGGACACCAATGAGGGCTGGAAGGCCCATTCTATGGGCATCTCAGTGAGCTTGTCCAACCAGTTCTAACACTATGTCTAACAGAGTTCTAACGGTTTGTGACAGTGGAATGGATAACTTACAGAGGCGCATGGATGCGCGTTAAGGACCCCATAGGCACCCACGCGATAACGTCCAGGCGCGAGAGGGGCCACGGGGGGAACTTGCGGCATAGAACAGTTGAGGTGGTCATTCAGATTTTTCTGTCAGATTCTCAAGGGGCCAATCTGGTTCGCTTTACCTCAAGACCGGCGAGCATCACTATTGCAGCGGCTGTTAGGTGCAGGCCATAGGCAACCACTTCTGGCTCTACAGTTCGTATGGTCTCCCCTTGACCGTGTCCAGCGTTCCTGTTTCGCAGGGTAGGAATACCGCTAATGAGAACATTACTCACGGACGTAAGCTGCGCCTCATTGTAGGCGGGCACGAGGCCTGCTTGGGTGCAAGCCAGCACTAATTTATTGGCTGTCGCACCGGGGGCATACGGCGTCTTATTTTCGGTCAGGATGATCTTCATCGTACTTTCAAATGCCTTGTGCGCATCCACAAGCGCTTCCTCATGATTGCCATGACGATAATGCTCGTAAGCCCCGAGAAACTCATCACGGGCACCCGCAAAGATTTCAGCATTTAGAAAACCAATGGCTGGCTTTACAACTTCTGAGTGGAGGAACTGGGAATCCACTCTTATGATTCTGCCATCAATCAGCTCATACCCAAGACCCGCTTCTCGAAACCTTGCGTTAAGCTCAACGATGCAGTCGTCTACAAACTTTTCGGGATTGTGCCGCTCTCCTTTATAAAATGGTGACTTCACAGCCGTACCGCCAACGCTGTAGCACAGTTCCACAGCATCGAGGCACAGCTCGACATTCGGCTCACCTGGACTTGCCCCTACCAGACCGGACACCAACTCCCCGTTAAATT